>NZ_DHCG01000012.1:82463-88902 GCF_002398115.1 Aminobacterium sp. UBA4908 | reverse complement strand
TCAGATGCGGATTGGTACCCTCTAATTTCAGCCTCCTATAACAGTTCCCCGCTTTATTGCAGATCTACTTTCTTTGCTTATTTTCCCCATAACTTAAGCAAGGAATTCTGTTGCTGTCTTCATGTGTTGCATGTAAGAGTCAACGGAAATGAGCACTGTTATATCCACTTATTTCCTTTAATATCACCAGTATAGGGCTTCGGAACTATTTTTTGTAATAGAATTGACTCTTTTCTTTCATGATAGTAATGTTTTTGTATCTATATTTAAGTTAATATTGTTGTAAAAAATTACGTTCCATATCATGTTTTAGGAGGATGCGGTGTGATGAATAAAATTAAATTGCCTTTATTTATCTTGTTTGTCGGCGTTTTCTTTTTGGTAAACGAATATTGGGCGGAAGCTGGTGTAATAGGAAATATAAAAACAAATTTGTATTATAGCGAAGATTACGATAAGTTGCCGCTAGCAGAATTTCAAGATTATATCGAAAACGAGGATATGGCTTTTAAAAAAGGCTATAAAAAATCTCCTCTTTGCTATCTTGAGGGCGAACATTTGATGGAAGTTCGACTTTCCGCTTATTGGGACGAGTTTCTTCGTGGGAGCATAGGGATTTATTCGTCCCAAAGTGAGGATCCTATAATACAACGAGTGAAGGATGTTGCTTCCAAGATAGTGCCGGTAGTTACGCGTAACTATGTTCCTATTAAACTTTATGTGCTTAATTCTCATACGGGGTATTCTTTCATGGTTTTGGGAGGTGGAATTGTCTTAACAGATTCGTTAGTTCAAATTTGTGAGAACGATGATGAATTAGCGGCTCTTGTTGCTCACGAGATTGCGCATTTTGATAGAGAAGATCTAAACCGAGAAATAGGAGATTTAAAAGGAATGGATCTTTTTATGAAAGTAGCAATGGACACGAAGTATACGTATGAGGATTTGAACAAAATTCTTGATGCAACCCTGTTGGTAGCTGAGAATGGGTATTCTCAAAAAGTAGAGTTTGAAGCGGATAAATTAGCGATGGTTTACATGAGCCAAGCTGGATTTAATCCTGAAGCATATCTTTCTATTCACGATAAAATCAATACATCCGATACTCCATGTACAAAATCTTTTTCGAGTGGATTCCCTTCTATGGATGGCAAAATAGAGGCTCTTGCTGAGTTTCTTCCTGCTCTTCGCCACAAAGGAGAAACTCCTTCTGGTGGAATAACCGTATCTTATGAATATACAACTGATGCGGAATCTTTACGGAGCAGAGCTCTTGAAGCTTTGCACGATAATGGTGTGCGTTTAAGAGTTTTTGAGTGTGTAGCAGAATCTCTCCCTTATAGAGGTCTATATGTTGTTGTAGAAGATCTTTTCCATTCCTTTCAAAACGAAGCAAAGCAAAAACAGTTAGAAGAAGCGCTGAGAAAGGGATATTTCAATGTGTATCCTCATTTCTCTTATGTAGTAATAGAGGTAACAGATAACTGGAATAAAGAAGGTTTTTGGAAAACATCTTTTGCTCTTGATTAAAAAATATACGAGAAGGGATGAGTTTACAGAATGCTTAATAAGAAAATTTTTATAAGAATTGCTTGTTTTGTTTTTGTTTTTGTTAGTAGCATCTTAGCCTTTGTCCCTAGCGCATTCGCATGGCCTTGGAGTAAATCTGCTCAGGCTAACGATGTGTATAACGAAACGGAAAATGCACGTATTAATTGGACAGAGGGGTATGTTGAGGCAGTAGGGCAAGCTGTGGCTCCTAAGGGACAAGAGCGCACTCCGCAAGGAAAACTTCTTGCTAAAAGGGGAGCAATTGTTGACCTACAACGAAATTTACTCGAATTCCTTTTAGGGGTTCATGTTGATGCCACTTCTGTCCTTGATGATTTTATGGCTAACGATATGGTTAAAACTCAAGTTAATGGGGTTGTTAAAAATGTTGTGGTGGAGAAAGCAGATTGGAAAGATGGAATTTTTACTGTTGTTGGAAAAGTAAAGCTTCCTGAAATTCGCATAGTGCTTCTTCCTATTATTGAGAAAAAAAGTGCTCCTGTCGCTAAAAAACAGTCCCAGAAGCAAACATATAATTATACAGGTCTAGTTGTTGATGCTCGACATTTGCCGCTTGTCCCTTCAATGTCTTTTCGAATAGTTAACGAAAAGGGAGAAGAGGTTTATGGCGTTGCGAAAGCAAGTGAACAAGCTTTTCTTTCCTCCGGGCTTTGTGAATATCATTCGAATATGGAATGGGCCAAAGGACGTGAAAAAGTAGCATCCAACCCTCTTATCGTTAAAGCGACAAGGTTACTTTCTCCTTCAAATGTGGACATTGTAATTTCGTCTGAGGATGCTCAAAAAATATTAAGTAATAAGGTTGATTACCTGAATAAGTGTCAGGTTCTAGTCGTAAAACAGTAGGGTAGTAGTATGAAATTTATAAAATTATTATTTTGGGTGCTTATGTTAGGAATGTCTTTTTTGGTTTTCTCGAGACATGCTATTTGCGCTGAAGAAAGCATTGTTGTAGAAGCAGAGGGGGAGGCGCCTGTTCTGAAAGGGAATAAAACGCAAGCTCGCGATAAAGCAAAGCAAGCTTTGTATCGAAGTGCATTAGAAAAGGCAATGGGAGCTTACGTTGAAGGCATTACAGAAATGAAGGATTTTCAAGTTGTTAAAGATAAGGTGTTTTCTCGGACCCAAGGAGTAGTAACAGGAACTAAGGTTTTGAAGGAATGGGTTGATGATAGCAAAATATACCACATCAAAGCTTGTTGCACTGTTTCGGGGAAGGCTTTAGATGGCGTGTTAGGACCTGTTGTTATTGATACGCTAGGGAACCCTAGGGTGATGGTTATTGTGGACGAAGCTATAGAAGGAGAGCATCCTTTTCTTTCCACTGTAGAAGGTGAAGTGCTAACGTCTTTTAAAAATGCAGGGTATTTGATCGTAGATCAAGATCAGGTGAAGTCTAATCACGCCAGAGAATATGAAGCAGCACAACAAACTGGAGATGTTCAAAAATTAACGGAGTTAGCACAACGTTTTGATGCAGATGTGGTGATTTATGGAAAAGCGCAGAGTGTTTCTTATACGAAGCAAAAAATAGAGGGGCAGACTCTTTACGGGGTAAGAAGCCAACTTCAACTTAAAGCTATTATTACACATACAGGATATGTTTTAGGAGCAGAAATACCTGAAGTAAAGAAAACTGGCTCCTCTCCTCAAGATGGAGGGATCAGAGGGCTTCAAGAGGCTTCTAGAAAAGCATCTAACTCTCTAATTAACAAAGTCGCCTACTCTTTAGTAAGTGGAAGCTCCGGAAGTGTTCCTGGAAGGACAATTAAGGTGTATATTTCTGGGATTTCTTTTTCAAAGGTGAAAAAAATAAAGGAGTATCTGGAGTCTTCGGAAAAGATCACAGGCGTATATCAGCGGCAATTCAGAGATAAAAAAGTAGAGCTTGATGTCAATATTGAAGGAACAGTTGATGATATAGCTGAGTTGCTAGAAAAGTGTGGTGTGGATATCACTGGCATGTCTGCCAATATTGTTGAGGGGCGTATATGAAAAGAAATATTTTATTTTTATGCTTTTCGGTGTTTTGCCTGTCATTTGCCTCATGGAATATGGCTTTAGGCCAAGAATGTCAATCTTTGTCTATCGATATTGATAAGGTAAAAGAATATGTTAATCCAGAGGGTGTAGAGGTACAACAGCTTGAGTTTGCACAAATTGATTGGTGTTGTAACGAAGTCGTTATTCGTGGAGAAGGGCTTCTATGTAAGGGGAGTGATGCTAGGGGATTGCTTATGTCCAAACGGTTGGCAAAGATTGATCTCTATCGGAATGCGCTACGTTTTTTATACGAACTGAACGATCTTATGCCTGCAGGGGAGAGAGTGCAGGAAATAAATGGTCGCATCTTTATTAAGGGAGATATTACAGAAAAGATCACAAGTAATAACGTCATAATGGAGGCTGTGGTTCCTTTTGATCTCTTTTTGAATGAAAGCCTTTTTTGGGAAGGAGACACGTTATGATTCCTTTAAAAAGAATAAGGTTTACATATTTCTTTTATGTCATTCTCACCTTCTCTTTGTCCTTCTTATTGGATCCGATTCAAGTATGCGCTGCGCCTCTTCCAAATAAAGGTAATGTGGCGTTGGTTTTAGACGATGGCAAGCAAGGTTCTTCTACTTTTTTTGTTGAAGCAGAGGATTCAATACGTAAAGAACTTATAAAAGAAGGACATCGAGTTGTTGACGAAAAAAAATTAGCAGAGATTCGCAAGTCTAAGGCAGCGTTGCTTGCATTAGAAGGAAATGTTGAAGCTATTAAGTCTCTTGGAAACAAATACGGGGTTCGGTATTTTATTAGAGGGCAAGTCTCTCTTCATGAAGCTCGAAAAAATGACGCGAACTTATTTACTGCAACCGCTGTAATAACAGTTAAAGGATATAACGCCTCAGGGCAATATTTCTTTTCAGACACTGTTGAGGGGCGAGAAGTTGGTTATACGGCAGAAGACGCCCAACACAGAGCTTTGATCAAGGCGACACAAGCTATGACATTGGACTTGTTGAAAGGAGAGGGAACCTCTGAGGATAGTCTCAAGAAAAAAACGAGCCTTGAGCAGACAGAGTTAACACTCAATATATCTGGCGTAACATCTTTTGAGCAGGCAAATCAGACACTGAATGGTTGCCGAGCTCTTCAAGGCGTTCAAAAGGCCAAGATGGTAGCTTATGGCGGAGGGAAAGCCACCTATCTTATTGAGTTTTATGGTGACGCCCAGAGATTTGTAAAATTATTACTTGATAAAGGCTACAGTATAAATATTAAAAATATATCCGGACCTCTAATCGATGCGTCTTTTTAGGAGGATAGAGAATGAGGAAGTATAAATTCATTCTACTTACTTTTAGTTTGTTTTGCTTTTCTTTAAGTTTGTCATGTAAGGCAGAAGCTAAACTTAGAGTGGCAGTAATTGATTTTAAAGATGAATCAAATAAAAATTATATCTCCCAAGCTATGAGCCGGGCTATGACGCAAAATTTAAAAAAGGAACTTTTTAAAACACACTTTTTTGAGATAGTGGAACAAGAGCGTATTGATGAGATCGCTAAGCAGGAAAGTTTGGTTCTTCAAGGCCTTCTTAATCCAGAAGAGGTCATAGGTATTGGGCAAAATACGAAAGCAAGTGCGGTTGTTACAGGGATTATTCAAGATTATTGTGTTATAAAAACTCCTTCCATGGGTAATGATGAATATGAGGGTCATATTCTCTTAAAAATTAAGATTATGGATGCAGATACAGGGAAAGCTTTCTTGTCCGCTCAATGTGAAGGCGTTTCTAAGGGAGGCAAGGGAATTAACATATTTTCTGGTGTTGCCGAGCGAGAAATGGAAGGCGAAACGGCTTTGGCAGCAGCGGCACTAGATGGGCTACGTAAAGCTGCCCAGATTATATGTTCCAGCGATAAGCTTGTTCAGCCGTTTTCTATTGTTCGAGTGAGTGGGGATATGGTGGTTATTGATGCTGGTACAACACAGGGGAACGTGTCTCGCGGGGATCAGTTTATTGCCTATATCGAAGGAGAGGCTATTCAGAATCAAGATGGAGATATTATTGGTGTAGCTCGTAAGAGCTTAGCGATACTTGAATTGAAAATATTGCAGCCTCGTTATTCAAAATGTGTCGTGATTGAGGGAGATATAGAATCTTTGCAACCTGGGATATCAGTTTTACCTAATAAGTAAAGGAAGGTATGTATAGTGGCTCGTTATCAGGTTTGGGAAGATCCAGAAACGAAAATGAAAAAAGAAATATAAAGAAGGGTTTAGATGGCTTTCTTTGCTTTTTGGGCCATTTTGGTATTTTACTAACGGTATGATTGGGAAAGGGATCTTATGGCTCATTGCCGCTATTATTGGTGCTGTGCTTATTTTGGGAGTTGGTGGCTTAGTTGTATGGATTATTGCTGGCTTTTTGGCTTTAGGAGAAGTTTAAACGAAGTTAAGAAAAGATGGATGGAAATTTGTTGGATATAAAGACGAGTTAATGTCTAAAGTTTTAGTATCGGAAAAAAACCGAATGAACGCGCTGCGGCAATAAAACCTACTCCAAGTACGGGAAGCCTTTGGGGGAAGTAACGTCAGGGAGGCCTTCAGCTATTTTGCCTCTCCTTCGGTTTTTAATGGAACTTGTTGTTAAGAAATGATATTTCAGTTTAGCGAAAAGCGGAATTTAAAAATCACAGGCAGAAAGAACTTGTATTTTGTTGAAAACTTCTTCTATTTCTTCGCGTGAATATTTTTCTGGTTTCCACATTTCAACTCCTTGTATGGTGTCTTCTAGAGTACAAGGAGTATTATTTTTCATCTAGAACAACCCCAATGGAGTGTTGAAAGCGAGGCTGAGCGGCATACTCGTTGTAAC
>NZ_DHCG01000012.1:0-82196 GCF_002398115.1 Aminobacterium sp. UBA4908 | reverse complement strand
GATATAGGTATGGATATTGCTTCTGCCATGGCAGAAGTAAAGAGTAAGAAACCTGAAATAATGTGCCGAGAACTCATTCAGTCAGGATTTAATGTAGGGCGTGCTGTTATCGGAACTATGACAACTACTTTTTGAATAAAAAGCCCTGCTATTGCACAATTTGAGACCTGGCACCATAATGAAATAGAGGTGATGCTCTATGAATTTCGACCCCTATCGTTATCAATATCCTTCCCGTAGAAATGTTGTCTATGGTTCTAAGGGGGTGGTGGCTACGTCTCATCCTTTAGCGGCCCAGGCAGGCCTTGAGATTTTGAAGCAAGGCGGCAACGCCGTTGATGCAGCTATAGCTACTGCGGCGGCTTTGACTGTAGTAGAACCTACTAGTAATGGCCTTGGCAGCGATAATTTTGCCATTATTTGGAAAGATGGGAAGCTCCATGGTATCAATGGAAGCGGTCGATCCCCTCAATCTTTTGATTTGGAAGCTTTTCGAGGGAAACATTGGCAGACTGTTCCAGACTTCGGGTGGGCTTCAGCTACAGTTCCTGCCGCTCCTAAAACATGGGCCGTTCTTGCGAAGTCCATGGGGAATCTGCCCTTAACTGTGTCTATGGCACCCGCTATTTCGTATGCTCAGGATGGTCATGCAGTAGCAGTAACTACTGCTTTTAATTGGAATAGGGCTTTTGAAAAGTACCGCAAAATTTTAAGTGGGAAAGAGTTTGCCTCGTGGTTTAAGACGTTTTCTCCTGCTGGTCGGGCTCCAAGGCCTGGGGAACGATGGATTTGCCCTGATCAGGCCTACACGTTAAAAATGATTGCTCAGACTGATGCAGAGGCTTTTTATAGGGGTGAAATTGCGGAGAAAATTGTAGCCTTTGCTCAGCAGACAGGTGGTTTTTATACGGCAGAGGATTTGGCTGCGGTGGAGCCGGAGTGGGTTGATCCTATTTCTGTGAACTATAGAGGTTATGATGTATGGGAAATTCCCCCAAATGGACAGGGCATTATTGTATTAATGGCTTTAAATATTCTAAAGGGTTTTGATTTTACTCACCGTGATGACCCCGAAACATATCATAAGCAAATTGAAGCTATAAAATTAGCATTTGCCGATGGGTTCCGATATGTGGCAGACCAACGCTATAGCCGTGTTCCTGTCTCTGAAATGATTTCAGAAGAATATGGAGCCTCACGTCGAGAGTTGGTAACAGATAAAGCTCGTATGCCAGAAGCTGGGCGGCCCGAGGCATGTGGTACGGTCTACCTTTGTACGGCTGACGGTGATGGGAATATGGTCTCCTTTATTCAAAGCAACTATGCTGGTTTCGGTTCAGGTATTGTTATTCCCGGAACAGGCATTGCCTTAAATAACCGTGCGAGGGGATTTTCTTTAGACCCTCACCATCCTAATGTGCTGGCCCCGGGGAAACGTCCATACCACACTATTATTCCTGGATTTTTAACAAAAGATGGGAAACCTGTAGGTCCTTTTGGCGTGATGGGTGCATTTATGCAGCCACAAGGCCATGTGCAGGTTCTTATGAACACTATAGATTTCAGTATGAACCCCCAAGAAGCCCTTGATGCTCCAAGGTGGCAGTGGATAGAGGATCTGGTAGTGGAGGTAGAGCCAGGTTTCCCTTCATGGGCAGCACAAAAGCTTCAACGGATGGGGCATCATGTACGTTGCGCTTTAGACTCGAATAGCTTCGGGAGAGGTCAGATGATCTTGCGAACGGAATACGGTACTTTTGTTGGAGCCACAGAACCCCGCACTGATGGATGTGTTGCTGCGTGGTAGCAGTATATGATTTTATAGCTTTATATGTGAGATACCCCCTTCTTTTTGTCCCTTCAATAGTTTAGTTATGGTAAGGTAGATCTTTTTATTATAAAAATAGACCTATTGATATTTTTTTATAAAAAGTCTACTATTAGTATAGGTTGTGTTAAAGGATTTTTGCTATAAAGGAGTTAAAAACCAGTGTTGTTTGAAGTTTAGGCAGGTTTGTAAAGGGGGGAGTGATATGGACAACCAGGTGATAGGTTATAACATTCGACTTTGGCGAAAACAGAAGCAGTTGACTCAGGCACAACTTGCAGATATTGCGAGCATTTCGGTACAAGCTATAAAAAAAATAGAGTCAGGTCAGACGATGCCGAGATCGAATACTCTTCGTTCGATTTCTAAGGCTTTAAATGTGAAGATTCATGAACTCATTCGTCCTGTTCCGGAACTTCAAGCTATTCGATTCCGCTCGTGCAGAATGAAAAACTCAGTTCGAGAGTTTGTTATTGCAGATATTGCTCGTCGCCTTGAAGACTACACGTTCCTCGAGAAAATTCTTGATCGGTCAATTCCTTCTCATGTGGGGGAATTACGAACTCTTTGTTCGAAGAGCGACCTTTCTGGTAGTGCGGAAAGAGTTAGAGATACCTTAGGTTTTCAATTAGAATTTCCTATTCTAGATATACGAAACTATCTTGAAGCGGCAGGAATTAAAGTATTGACGATAGAATTCTCTGTGGATAATTTTTTTGGATTATCTATAGGGGAGGAAGATGGTGGCCCGGCAATTGTAGTCAATGTCAGCAAAAATATTACTGTGGAGAGACAGATATTTAGCTCTGTGCATGAACTAGCCCATCTATTGCTGCACCCAGCAGCTTATAATATCCTTCTTTTGGAAGAAAAGAAGAGTGAGGAAGCAGAGGCTGACGAATTCGCCGGGTATTTTTTGATGCCTGATGCTGCTTTTAGAGAGGCATGGGAAGATTCTGCAGGGCTGTTAGGTTTGGAGCGAGTACTGAAGGTTAAAAGTTTGTTTGGTGTTAGTTATAAGACTGTTTTATACCGCCTTATAAAATTAGGCGTTACGGATCAGTCAGTATGGAAGAATTTCTCATTACTTTTTGAGTCTAAATTTAAAAGAAAGCTTGGTTATTGCGAAGAGCCTTTTGCTCTCAATCCTTTCCTTTTTTCTGGAGAGAGACTTCAAGGTTTAGTGCGAGAAGCGTTGGAAAAAGATGAGATATCTTTAGATCGGGGAGCAGAGATATTACGGATTTCCTTTGAAGAAATGCGAGATCTCTGCCGTAGTTGGAAGGCTGTTATATGAAGCCAAAGATAAAATCTCTTCGGCTTCTTATTCTTGATGCATGTGTTTTGATTGATTTTTTGAAAGTAGAACCTTCTTTATTGGTGGATATTTCGCAATGTATTGGCTCGTTGCATGTAGTTTCTTTTGTCCTTGATGAGGTGCCGCTTATTGCTTCAGATGAGGAAGCAGCAAGATTAGGGTTGAAGGTTATTAATCCTGAAGTTGACGATATATACGGAGCATTAGATAAATCTGGAAGAACGTCTTTTCAGGATGAGTTATGTTGCTTAACGGCTAAGAGGCAAGGTTTTGTCTGTGTTACTAACGATAAAGCACTTCGCAGACGATGTAAAGAAGAAGGAGTGTCTGTGTTACGAGGTTTGAGGCTTCTCATAGAGCTTTATCGAGCAGGAGGGATTGGGAAAAGGAAGGTTCTTCAAATTGCTGAGAATATAAAAGAAAATAATCCTTATCATATAACAAGAGAAATAATGAAAGATTTCGAGGAAGAAATCGAAGATATATAGAAAATTGCGACAGGTTTTGATTTATGAAATACTTGATATGCCCCTGATGGTGCCCCATATAAATATTTTCAAAATTCAGTATAATTATGAGTGGTTAGAAAAAAACTCTAGCTTTGGAGGGATATTATGACACGTTTTTGGATCGTGATTTCTTTTTACCTAGCGATTTACGGTGTCATGACGTGGTATGTCCTGTCTTTTACGGCTAGAATTTTTTCTCTGAGAGGGTGGGGAGTTTTAGTCCTCTCTCTTTGGGGTGCTTTTATGGTGGCTTGCCCTCTTATATTACGTCTTGGCGAAAAGATTGGCGGGAGCATTTTGCGTCATGCCCTGGCGTGGGTAGGGTATGTATGGATGGGTTTTATATTCCTTTCTTTTTGCGGCTTGTTAGGGCTTATTTTGCTTCGTCTTATTTTGTGGTTTGCTCGGTATCCTCTGAGTGATTGGGGAATCCGATGGATTGGAATAGGGATAATTTTTCTATCCATTGGAACCTGTTGGTGGGCCTATAGAGAGGCTCTCGATATTCATCCTCGCCATATTGTAATAGAGAGCGATAAACTACCGCCAGAGTGGCCTGTTCTCAAGATTGTTCACATCTCTGATATTCATTTAGGCCTACTTGTTCGGGAGAAACGATTATCGAAGATAATAGATCTTGCGATAGGTGAAGATCCTCACGTAGTGGTTTCTACAGGAGATATTGTAGATGGGCAGATGAACGGAAGAGTGGGGGATATAGAGATTTTCCATCGCCTGTCTCCTCCGTTGGGGAAGTTCGGAGTTATTGGCAATCACGAGGTCTATGCGGGATTAAAACAGTCTGTGGCTTTTACGGAAGAGGCAGGTTTTCGCCTTCTTCGAAATGAATGGGTGGACGTTGGACCTGTTATATTGGTGGGAGTGAATGACCCTGCTGTATCTATGGTTGAAGAAGTGCATGCGACGGAATATAAATTATTGGCAGAAATACCCCGTGACAAGTTTTGTGTGCTTTTGAAACATCAACCTCTTGTGCGTGAAGAGACCTTGGGCTTTTACGATCTACAGCTTTCTGGTCACGTACATGGAGGGCAGATTTGGCCTTTCAATCTTATTACAACATTGATTTATCCTATGACATCTGGTCTTCATGAACTCCCGAGGGGCAATATGCTAGTAGTGACAACTGGGGCTGGAACATGGGGGCCTCCCATGCGTCTTTTTGCCACCCCTGAAATTACCGTTATTCATATACAAAAAAAGTAGAGGCCCCTGGGGGAGAGGCCTCTGCAGAAAAGGGAGATTATTTGACTCATAGGGCACACACAACAGGAGGATTGGTACTTGATACCGTTGCGATGCTGTGTGACTATATATTAGTAGAAACGTGCCAATGAGACCCCGTCACTTTTACGGGAATATAAATAGGGGAAATTACGTATTTATTGAGTGAAGGGTATAATTTATGACATAAGGAGTATGTTTTTACCTCAGAGTAAGGACGTGACATAATGAACTCTTCAGTGAAAGTGCCTTCCAAAATTCTTGGTGTCCTTGGTGGAATGGGGCCGGCTGCTACAGCGGAATTTTTGCGGCTTTTAGCCATAAAGGCTCCGGCGAGAAGTGATCAGGAACATCCGAAGCTCTATGTTCTGTCGAATCCGCAGATTCCAGACCGCAGTAGTGCTATTTTAGGTAGGGGAGAAGATCCTACGCCCTTTTTGAAAGAGGGGTTGCTCTCGTTGGTTCAATGGGGTGCTCAAGTTCTGACTGTCCCTTGCAACACCGCTCATTTTTTTATCGACACATTTCGAAAAGAATTGCCAGTGCCTTTGATTCATATTGTAGAGACTACAGTGGGCCTAGCTGCTGAACGGAGCTCTGAAGGAGCATGGTTGCTGGCCACCAGTGGCACTAAACAGAGCGGTATGTACGAGCGTTATGCAGAAAAAGTAGGGTATCCTTTCTTTTTCCCTACTGACGAAGATCAGAAAAAGGTTCAGGAAAGCATTGTTTTAGTAAAAGCAAATCGCCTCCGCGAGGGAGGGGTATTGCTGCAAGGGGTTGTGGAGAGGCTATGGAAGGAGAGACATGTTCCTATTGTAGCTGCATGTACTGAGTTGCCCCTGGCCTATGACGCTTCTGATCTGCCTGAAGAGGGAATGATTTCAAGCCTCGGAGCTTTAACAGAGGCCTGTTTGCGAGAGCTTTATAGCGAGAATAAATAGATAGTCGATTTCGATAAAAAATGAAAAAGAAGCCCCTGACACAGGCGTGTTGGGGGCTTCCCTTGCAGAAATTTCTTTCCCAATCATAAACAATGGTAATGATAGGAGCCTAGTCTTTGTTGTGTTTTCCTAACCCCTTGCTTTCTCTCTCTTTATTTAGGGATCCGGACTTTAACTGTTTTGAGAGGATTTACAACTTGGCTGATGTGCAGATCGCAGGCAATGCTTGCAAACATATACGCCCGTTCCCACGTCATTCCTCTCTTTTCGCAAATGAGGGTCACAGCTTCGTCTAGCGCTATGCGAGTGGCCTCTTCCAAAGTTTGGGCGCTGGCCAGAACAAAGTAGGCATCTTTATTTTCTAATAGGGGGGTGATGAGCCTCCTGCCCTTTTCCAGTTCTACAGTGAGGGTCACTTCCCCTCTAATTTCTACTCCCGTTCCACAGACTTCTCCATCCCCCATAATGGCATGGAGGTCGCCGAGAGCAAGTTTTCCTCCGGGGACATATACTGGAAGCCGTAAAGTAGCCCCCTCAGTCATCTGAATAGTGTCTAGATTCCCGCCATGTGTGCCAGGGATACCACAGGCTATTTCTCCTTCTGCGGGAGCTACT
Source organism: Aminobacterium sp. UBA4908 (assembly GCF_002398115.1). Classification (NCBI taxonomy): domain Bacteria; kingdom Thermotogati; phylum Synergistota; class Synergistia; order Synergistales; family Aminobacteriaceae; genus Aminobacterium; species Aminobacterium sp. UBA4908. The sequence goes on along the minus strand of NZ_DHCG01000012.1, from coordinate 75,737 downwards.
CCAATAACGCCTATCATGGGGCGAAGAGGTAGTTCCAGACCGCAGAAGTGCCCTTTCCCCTTTTGAATAGAGACGATTTCTGTATGGCTTCCTGTAACTTTATCTCCCAGAGGCCCCCATCCAGGGAAGAGTTCCACTACTCCTTGCGTGTCCAGTTCTATCTTTTCTATTCGGATTACAAGCACATCTCCAGGTTCTGCCCCCTCTATCCATATGGGGCCGGTAGCTGGATTGACAATGGAGTAGTCAAAGTCAGAGGAAAGGCGGTGTTCCGGCAGTGTAATCTTATGGCTGAAACAGTCTTCTGTTTCAAATACAATTCGGTCACCAGGCTGAACGTGCTTTACGGCTTCATGAGAGTTCGACATGGCATAGATGACCTGATCTCTTTTAATATGATGTTCCATATCTTTTATTGCCCTCCTTTTTTAGGGGGATTGAGTATGTTCCATACTTCTCGACCGTTCATAAGGCCTCGAGGCTTGAAGATCATAATGATCACTAAAAGCACTGCCATTAAAACGTTTACGAGGCCAAAAACAGGCGGAATAGAGAGCCCCATACATGTAAAACCTTCCTGGAGCGGAGCTAATAGCTCTGTTCCGATAGTAAGAATAGCTGTCCCGATAAGAGGGCCTGAGATAGTTCCAATGCCCCCTATAGCGAGCATGGCCACTAACTGGAAAACATAGACAAGACTAAAAGCCTTGGGGTTCATGGTGAGGACAAGATGTACCCATAAAGCGGCACCAATGCCCGTAATGAAACTTCCAATGGCGAAAGACATTATTTTATATCGTACTACGGGAACACCCATGACGCTCGCGAGTTCCTGATCCTTTGATATGGCAATTAATCCACGACCGAAACGAGAGTTGACGAGGCGATGGGTGGCGTAAATAACCACAAGAAGGATACCATAGGCCCACCATATGTTGGTGAAGGCGGGAATATTTCGAAGCCCCATGTCTCCGTGAGTAATCCCGCGCAGATTTTCTGCCAAGTTCCCCATAACGATATTAATTCCCATAGAAGCGAGAATAAAATACTGTCCTTCGAGACGGAAAGCGGGGAGTAATAATATAACGCTGGCTATAACCGCTAAAATTCCTGCGATGAGAAGGGCCAGGGGAAAGGCTACCTGAATTTGTTCCAGCCAAAGAGGAAGGTGAAGCACTGCTTTTTTATAGGCTGGAGGCAGAGTCAGGATAGCTGTGGCATAGCCGGCTACCATCATGGTTCCGCCGAATCCGAGAGAGAATATGTTTGTATAGCCATTAGTGATGTTGACCCCTAGAGCAACGATACAGGTAACGGCCAGTAAAATAACTAGTCGAAGGTAGTATCCCCTCAGAAATGTGTTGGCGAGGAGGAGAAGGATGCCGAGAAGGATCAACGAACCGAGGATAGTTGTAGTTTTCTTATTCATGTCTTCGCCCCCTACTCTATCTTAATGTTAGGTCTAAAGAGACCAGATGGTTTGATGAAGAGAATCAAAAAGAGAAGTGCCCACACAAAGAGTGGACGTATCGCTGACCATGCAGGAGGAAGAAAGGCAACGAAAAGCACCTCTCCGAGGCCTATAATGTACCCTGCGATAGCGGCTCCAGGTATGTTGCCGATGCCTCCCAGAACTGCGGCTATAAAACCGTTGAGACCGATAATATACCCCATGCTCGGATTCACAATTCCAAAGCTGATTCCATAGGATACTGCCGATATGCCCGCAAGCCCTGATCCGATAATGAAAGCCAAAAGCACCAATGTCGCGCTATTGACGCCTACAAGCATTGCTGCGTTGGGGTCATAGGCGATAGCTCGCATGGCTGTCCCGACCTTGGTATATTTTATAAAGAGAGTGACAGAGATCAGGAGTATGCCGGTTATGGCGAGGATCCAGAGGTCTTTCACATTGAGGAACAATCCGCTTTTCGTGACGATAATACCCTCAAGAAATTCTGGGGTGGGAAAGGCTCTCCGTCCATCGCCGAAGATCATAACGAAGATATTTCGAAGTCCGAGAGATGCTCCGAAAGAGGCAATGAAGACGGTGAGGACCTCGGGGCTTTTTTTCAAACAGGGGCCGTAAACCAGCTTTTCGATGAGGAGTCCGGCTAGTACGGCTCCCCCTATGGCTCCTATGAGCCCTGTCCAGAAGGAGGCGGCAGCATTCATAATCAAAAGATAGGAGCAGAAAGCTCCGATCATGAATATCTCTCCATGGGCAAAGTTTATAAGCCCCAAGATTCCGTATATCATAGTGTAGCCAATGGCTAGAAGGGCTAAAATACTGCCATAGGAAAGGCCGTTAATAAGCTGCTGAAAAAAGTAGAGCACACCCATAATGTTATCTCACCCCCAGATAGGTTTCTTCTACGTAGGAATCTTTTGCAAGGCTGGCGCTATCGCCAGATAAGTGTATTTGCCCGCTTTCCATAACATAGGCCCGGGAGGATATTTCGAGGGCGAGTCGTACATTTTGCTCCACAAGCAGGATTGATGATCCCTGCTGGCTGATTTCCTCTATCTTTTCGTAGATCTGATCCACTACAACTGGTGCAAGGCCGAGGGATGGCTCGTCGAGAAGAAGCAGTTGGGGTCTGGTCATAACCGCTCTTCCTATAGCCAGCATTTGTTGTTCCCCTCCGCTGAGAGATTCTGCCAGCTGATCTCGCCGGTCCCAGAGTTTGGGAAACAGTTGGTAGACCCATTCCAGCTGTTCTTGATACAACGCCTTTTCTTTGAGAAGGTACCCTCCCATTTTTAGATTTTCATAGACAGAGAGGTTCCCGAAAATATTACGGCCTTCAGGGGAACATCCGATGCCGAGAGGTACTATCTTATAGGGAGGTAAAGATGTGATGTCTTTGCCTTTGTAGAGAATAGTACCTTTTGTTACGGAAAGTTCACCGGTAATACATCGAATGGTCGTAGTTTTTCCTGCCCCGTTAGGTCCTACAAGGGCTACAACCTCTCCTTCTTTTACCTCCAGGTTAATGTCGTGAAGGACTTCGGCCTTTCCATAGCCTGCAATAATGTGATTGAGCTTTAACATGCTGCTTCCCCCTTCTTTTCGGCACAGACAGCCTGCTTTTTCCAAGCTTTTTGCCCGAGATAGGCAGTGATAACCTTCTCGTTGTTTTGAACTTCAGAGGGGGTTCCTTGAGCAATGAGAGCACCTTGGTTCATTACAATGATCCGCTCACTAATTCCCATAACCACTTTCATGTTGTGTTCTACAATAATAATGCCCATTGGGGATTCCGAATGAATCATGCGGATAATGCGAATTATTTCGTCGGCCTCAGCAGGGTTAAGACCGGCAGCTGGCTCGTCAAGAAGAAGCACTTTGGGCTCGAAGAGGAGAGCTCGGGCCAATTCTGCCTTCTTTTGAATACCGTAAGGCAGGTCGTCTATGACAGTGGCGGCATATTGGTCCATATTCAACAGCCCAAGGACGTGATGTATTTTCTCTTCTATTCGCTTTTCCTCTTTTTTATATTTTGAAGTGAAGAAAAAAGCGTCTTTGAAGCTATAGCGCAAAGAGAGATGAAAGGCGATTTTCATATTCTCCAGAAGGGATAGTCCCTTCATGAGCCGAAGGTTTTGAAAAGTGCGCACGATGCCTTTGGCCGTAATGCGGTGAGGTGGATTGTTGGTTATATTTTCTCCATCGAGTTCTACTGTCCCCGATGTAACTTTCAGGACTCCGGTAAGAAGGTTGAATACTGTGGTTTTACCGGCTCCGTTGGGACCGATGAGGCCTAAAAGCTCCCCCTGCTCAAGTTGGAAGCTTAGACTGTCCACAGCTCGAAGTCCGCCAAAGCTTTTTGTCAAATTTTGAACGTTCAGCATACCATCAGCTCCAGACGTATTATGAATAGGCAGAGGCTGTGTTCCAGCCTCTGCCAGAGATGTTTTTATAGATCTTCCGGGTAGATGATGTCTTTATAGACTCTCTGTCCGCCCTTGAACTCTTTAAAGACGACTGGTTTCAGAGGAACTCTCGGATACTTCACCATTTGGGGATCTGGATACGAAATGGGCATGGTGGTTTTTACGAACTTGTGGCTTTGAATTGTATCTCTCAAAGCTACTCTCTGTTCTTCAAGAGACATGGAATCCCATTTTTCTTTCCCGATGGTTTCAATGGATTCCAGCATAATATTGACGGCGTCGAAACCGAGGCACTCAAAAGCGCCGGGCTCGTTGTTGTATTCCGCTCTGTAAGCCTCCACAAATTTCTTGGCATTTTCCGTAAGAGGATATTCTGCTGCAAAGTGGGTAGAGACAATGGCACCCTCTATAGAGGGTCCACCTACCTCTACAACGCTCTGGTCGTCAGCACCGTCGGTAAGAACTATAGGAAGCTTGATGCCGAGTTTTTCTGCCTGTTTTGCGATAATAGGCCCATCTTGTGGGAATGGGGGTGTAATAACGATGCCTTCAATCTTTTCTTTCTCTATGACTGTTTTTAGGCGAGTGAGCTGGGCCGTAAAGTTTACGTCGCCAGTTTGATAGATTTCCTGATGTGCAATCGCCGCGTCATCTTTGGTGTAGGCTTTGAAAGCATCCATAAAGAAATTTGAGAGGTCGGTACTATAAGCGCTGGCATTGTCCCAAATAACAGCTACTTTTTTCCATCCCAGGGTATGGGCGCAATATTTAGCTACAGCTTGCCCCTGATAGTTATCTCCAAAGGGAGTCATGAAGATAAAATCTCCAATGCTGGGAATAGTTGGCGTTGTAGCCGTACCGTCAAGGAACACGGTTTTCCCTTCTTGGAAAATGGGGCCGGCAGCAGATACAAGAGAGTCATCGGTCAGTCCACACGCAGCTATTACTTTGCTCTCTTCCACCAAACGGATAGCGGCATTTGAAATAACCGTGGTGTCGCTCTGTCCGTCAATGTTTTTGAGCTCTAGTTTATGACCGATAACACCTCCTTGCTCGTTAGCAAGTTTTACAGCAAGCTGAGTTCCGCGAAGGCCGGCTTGCCCCAAGGGAGCTGCAATCCCTACCTGGCTCCATATAGAGCCAATGACAATGGGACCTTCCTCTGCACTGGCTATAGTTGCCGATGCGACAAAAAACGTGAGAACAAAGAATAGCGACAAAATCTTGCGAATGTTTCTTCCCTTCATACTGAATGCACCTCCATGAGAGTATGTGTGTATAGCTTATGACATAGCTTTTGCTGACGTCGCCCAGCAAAACTTTTTATTGGTAAACAGAAAAATAATTTAGAGTGCTTACATACGAGAAACTTTTGTTATGAAACAACACAGTAAAACTCGTAATTTATTAGAAAGACTCTTTAACGTTATAAAGTAAAAACAGGAACTATCGGGTTGATGTTGACAGAGAGACACACGTGCTTGTTGTGCACGTGCATGTGGTAGTGTGAGTAGTAGTTGTTGAAAGAGAGAGCTGGATAAATGAAGTTGTTGCTAATTTGAAAGAGGAAAAACAATCTTGGGAAACCAGTAGAGGGTGAACACAAAAATTCCACAGCTTCTTCTGTAGCGATTTCTGCTGCGAAAACACGCTTAACATGCTGGGAAAGGCTATATCCGCTGCTTGTAAAAGACAGAACCAGCGCTGCATTGAAAAAACCTCGCTTTCAAAATGAAGTTATATTGAGAATAAGAGTCAAAAACATAAAAAATAAATTCCCAACTTTTAAATATACATACAGTATAAATAAGGAAGACGTTTTGTCAAATTTAAACACTTTCGTTTGCGAAGCATATGCTTCTTGAAGTTTCTAGAAAGAGTTTTTATTGTGGTTCTTATGGTAGAATGAAAAAACATTTTGGCAGAGTAGGCGACTTTGCGTTAAGTGCTTAGGGATGGGACGTTGCCCTGAGACGAAAAGCTTTCACCAGCTTGCGGTAGGCCGCCGCGTTCGCTGTCACATCGATACGTTACTCCTTTGATGTGGCAGACCTGCCCGTAAAGGAGGCGTTTGCTTTTGAAAAAACAGCAAGGTAATTTGTTTAAGTATCACTCTTCAACTCGTGAGATTGTCTATATCTCTCTCCTCGTAGCTTTGAATATTGTACTAACCCGTATTGCGAGTATTCGAGTTCCCATGGCTGGTGTGGAAATGGTGCGAATCGGTTTTGGCGCGTTGCCTGTTGTCTTTGCTGGAATCTATATGGGACCTCGTGCCGGAGGGATTGTAGGGGCACTGGGGGACGCTATTGGATTCTGGATCAATCCTATGGGGCCGTATATGCCCCATTTCACTCTCACAGCAGCACTTACAGGAATTATCCCGCCTCTGGTCTTGAAGTGTTTTAATACCAAGGGAGACTACACCTTCTGGCAGCTTCTTGTGGGGATGGCTGTGGGGCAGACCATCACGGCGGTGTTGTTGGTTCCCTATTTTATGCAGTCTCTTTATGGAGTGCCAATGATAGTTACTATGATTCCTCGTATCCAAACTCAGGTGATTCAGGTCCCCCTTTATGCTTTTTTGGTGAAGAGTATAGCGAGAAGAGTGTCTATTGCCTTTGGTTAAAAAATGAAGGCTTGAGACAAGGAGTCAGTTAAAAAAACGTCCATTTGATCGTGAAAAGAGCCGTTTTAAAAAACGGCTCTTTTTTTGTGGGAAAGTGGATGCATTATACGAACCCAAATATATTTAATGTTTAAAAGAAAGATGATATACAATAGTTGTAAAATTTAAACCTTTTGGGGGGAGGGGAAATAATATTGACCATTCGAAAAAAACTGTTAGGCGTCAGTATTTGTGTCCTTATTCTCTTTTCCATGGCGCTGTTTGTCGTGAACAGAAGAAGTGAGCGTTTTTTTGTTCGTTACCTTGAAGCATCTGGTATGGAGATCATCGCGGCTGATGCTCAAATTGTGGGATCTTTTTTTGAGAAATACGAGAATTTTATGGATGCGGCAGCCTCTGCTGCAGAGCAATCTTATCGCCTTGATTCTATTTTAAAGCCTGCTTTGGAAGAGATGACGAAGAAAATGGCAAAGGATGGAGTTATGGCGGTGTATTTGGGGACGGAAGATGACGGGCGTTTTATTGTAGGTGGCGATTGGGTTCCGCCAGATGGGTGGGATCCTCGCGAAAGGCCGTGGTACAAGCAGGCATTGGAAGAAAAAAATACTATTTTTACCCGCCCATACATTGATTCTATCACTGGCAATGTAGTGACTACAGCGGCAACTCCAGTCTATGAGGGACCTAAATTAATCGGGGTTGTTGGATGTGATGTCGACATTTCTACTTTAAGTGATTTTGTTGCTGGCTTGAAAATTGCGGGGGAGGGGTCGGGTTTTCTCTTAACCCCTGAAGGATTGGTGATGGCAAGTTTTCATAAAGAAGATGTTATGAAGGCCAATATGGCGACTCATCTTCAATTTCCCCAATCTCTTCGAGATATAGCCAATCGCATGATTAACGGGAGCTCTGGAATGGATAAGTTTATACAGGATGGAGTGGAGCAGTACGCATTTTTTGCCCCCACCCGCCATGGTTTTTCATTGGGCATTACCTTCCCCACATCGACGATAAAAACTCAAGTCGGAGCTATTACTCGTCAGCTACTTTATATTGCTGGCGGTATTTTTTTGCTTCTTTTGCTTGTTTTAAGGTGGATTTCTGTGGGGATCAACCGTTCTGTAGATATGTTGACATCTGATGTAAAGAAATTAGGTCAGAAAAACCTGGCTATTCGGTGCCTCACAAAAGGGAATGATGAGATGAGCATGATTGCCATGGAGTTAAACAAGATGGTGGACTCGTTGGGGAATGCTATGACTATAGGTCGCCGCCAGGCTCGACAAACTTTAGATAGTTCACAGACTCTTGGTGCCCTTTCCGAGGAGACATCTGCTTCCATGGAAGAAGTGAAAGCTTCTGTAGATGAGGCAGAGCAAGCCATTCACTCTATCCTTCAGGCGGCTACTTCCGTTTCAAAAGTGGTTCACTCTTCGGAAGAGACAGCTCAAGATGTGGCAAAAGAAACCCAACAGATAGCGTCGTTGACAGAACAGGCGGCATCTCTTACTGAAAAAGTGAGAGGGTTAAGTTCTTCTGTTGTGCAAAATATAGATAATGCAGTGCATCAGGCAAGGGTGAATGGTGAAGCTTCACGTCAGTTATTAGATTCTATTGGCAAAGTAAAAATTTTTGTGGAAACTATCACTAAAATTGCTGATCAGACAAACCTTTTAGCGTTGAATGCTGCTATAGAAGCGGCTAGAGCAGGGGAGGCCGGTCGTGGGTTCGCTGTTGTGGCTGAAGAGGTCCGAAAACTCGCAGAAGAATCTGCAGAGGCGGCTCAGCAAGTTCGCTCCATTACCGATGTAATAGTGGCTGATACTGGCAGGACAAATGATGCTGCAGAAGCGATGGTGGGCATTCTTCAAGAGGCATCTCAGCGTATAGAGGGAACCCAGACAGCTGTAGGGGAGACAAGCGCTATGCTGCCTCAGATTAACGAAGCAGTGCAGAATATAGTGACATTGTCTCACGGCCAGGCAACAGAGGCCCAAAATCTAAGGCAGAGTACTGACGAATCTACCCGGCGTATCCAGGAACTGCTGGAAACTGTCCATCAGATCAGTCAAGCCTTTGAAGATACAGCTCGGGCAGGGGAACAATTGGCTGTAGAAGCTCAGAAGTTGTCTTCTCAGGCAGAAGAGACTCAGAACATTATGGAAGAATTTAAATTGGAAGATCAGAAGGGGCTTATGGTTCAAGCGTAGGTATTGTTTAAAATGCCCGCGCAGTCTCTGCAATGAAGTCTCGGTATGCGTATGCCCCAAGCGCAGGTTCCGTTTAAGATATCCTGCGTGGTTGCCGCAACGAGGGCTCTACATACGTATGGTTCGAGCGCACGTGCTGTTTAGAAATGTCTCTGAGCCTTGTCTCCTCTAATAGACAAGGCTCAGAGATTTTTATATGCTTAATTTTTTTGAGTGGGGAGCTTTATTTCAAATAGTGTTTTTTCTCCATTCGCCGTGACGAGAGCTATATTTCCTCCATGGGCTGTAAGAATTCTTTTGGCAATAGCTAATCCAAGACCATACCCACCAGAGCCCCATTGTCCTCTAGCTCTGTGAGAGTCGCCACGGCGAAATCGTTCGAAGATGAAAGCGGCAGTTTCCTGGGAAATTCCAATGCCGTTATCTTCTATCTGAAGAATCCACCATCCTTCTTGATGGGAAAGAGAGACAGAGATCTCCCCTCCTTTTTCTGTCCCGAATTTCTCTCGAACATATTTTATAGCGTTATCAAGAATGTTTCGGATGGCTCGAGAGAGATCCTGTGCTCGCCCCATTATCAACGCCCTTTCGGGGAGATCTGTTTGTATGGAGATATATTCGGCTAATGGATGATTTCGGCCTTCTTCTGTGAGAGATTGAAGGAGGCGAGAAAGGTCCAATTCTTCCTCCTTTTCTGAGGGGGGCTCGCTTTCCAGCCGAGAGAGGAGGAGCAGATCGTCCACAAGGCTGGTCATGCGCTCCTGTTGATGAATAATGGAATCGAGATAGCGTCCTATTTCTTCGTTTTGTTCGTACTCTTCCTGTAAAAATTCAGCGGTAGCACGAATAGTGGTAAGGGGGGTCTGAAGCTCATGTCCCGCATCGGCAATAAAATCTCGTCGAGCCTGCTCAAGTCGAATTTCCTCTGTAAGGTCGGCAATAACCAGGAGCGGACCACTGCCAGTTTGACGAGCATAAATGCTTAAATGGCGGCCTTCTTGTTCGGGCATTTCTGCTTTAATTGTCTGTTCTTTTCCTTCTTTTGCCTCTTGGAGCAGGGGGTACAGTTCCGCCAACGTGAGAAAACGTTCTATAGGTTGGCCTGGAGTCATAGTGGTTCTGATCCCCAGCAATGTTTGGGCTATAGTGTTGGAATAGCGAAGCCGGTTGTCATTATCGAGGAGAATGACTCCTACAGGCAAGGCTGCGATAATACGAGAAAGAGTGTCTCTCTCTTTCCCAAGGTCTTCCAGAGCGTTTTTTAGACGAGACGACATTGTTTGCAGAGATTCGGAAAGACGTTGAAGTTCCGGATCTGCCATGAGAGGAAAACGGACATCTTTGTCCTCTGAAATAGTATGTGCTGTTGCAATAATACGTTCCAGAGGAGTGAAAAAACGTCGGACGATCCAGAAACCAACCATAATAATCAGAAAGGCAATGATGATAATATACGAGAGAAATTGCAGTTTGGCCTGAAAAATTGTTTCTTTGAGGGTTGTAAGAGGATAGGCCATGCGTATGAAGTATGTTTTGTCGTTGAAGAAAAATTTTCGTGCCAGATAGACCATATAGGCCTTGAGAGAATGGCTGTAACGAGTGGTGCTGCCTAGCCCCTCTTTAGTTGCCTGACGTATTTCCGGTCTTCCTTTATGGTTATCAAGGGTTTCCGCATCTGTTGCGCTATCGAGGATTACCCGCCCATCCTGGTTGATAATAGAGATGCGGCTTCCGAAAATATCCGACCACTGTTGAAGGTTTCGTTGAAAGGCGGAGTATCCGTTATCTTCTATTACTTGTGTTATGGCGGCGGTATGTCTCGACAGCTTGTCTATGGCATCAGAAATAAGCCGCTCTTTCATAATGCTCGAAACAAGAAACCAGCTTATTATGAAAGCCAAAACGGTGACGAGGGTAAGCACCGCGGTTACTTTTCCCTTGAGGGTATTCATGATTGTTTCTCCCAGGTGAGGCGATAGCCGCGGCTTCGAAGGGTCTGTATAGTGAGGGCGGGTTCTCTTCCGTCCTCGATTTTTTTACGAAGTCGTGAAATATGGACGTCTACAGTTCGCGTATCTCCTCCATAGAGGTTCCAAATCCGGCCGAGCATTTCGTCTCTGGAGACAGTGCGTCCAAAACGCCGGGCCAAGAGTTCGAGGATACGAAATTCTGTGGGGCTGAGGTCGAGAAGTGACTGCCGCAAGATTGCTGTCTGACTTTCGAAATCAAGAATCAAATCTCCTTCCTCCACTCTTTGTCGGCTCTCATCTGCTATTTGGACACGGCGCAAAATGGCCCCCACTCGAGCTGTTAATTCAGCAAGGGAAAAAGGCTTTTTAATATAATCATCTGCCCCGAGGTCTAGACCTTCCACTACGTCTGTTTCCTCTCGACGGGCGGTGAGCATAATAATGGGGATAGAGGCCGTTTCTTTGTTGCTTTTCAGACGACGACAGACTTCCCACCCATCCATTCGAGGAAGCATGAGGTCAAGGATAATAAGATCTGGCTTGGCTGTAAAAGCCATATCAAGAGCCGTATCTCCGTCTGCGGCATTAAGGGTGTCATATCCACGGCGTTTTAAGGCTTGAGAAACTATTTCTTGAATTCCTTTCTCATCATCTACTACAAGAATACGCTGTCCATTCACCCTTATCGCTCCTTTGGCCTGCGGTATGTGGAGGCTTTAACGGTCTTCCCGGTAATAATGTAAATGACCCGTTCTGCTATATTCGTAATGTGATCTCCTGCTCGCTCCAGAGTTCTCGCCACGTTGAGAAGTAGCGTTGCCTGCTCTATACGTTGGGGGCGTTCCATCATGAGCAGAAGTAATTCGCGCATAATCTGTTTTTCAAGGTCGTCAATAAGGTCGTCTAAAGGGAAAACGCGAATAGCCGTAGCTTCGTTTTTAGATTCCAAGGCTTCTAAGGTCTTTTCCAACATTTCAGAGAGAATGTCTACCATTCGGGGGATATCGATGAGAGGCTTCATAAGCTCTTTATCGGCTACTTCAATGGCGGCTTTTGCGATGTTGGTGGCATAATCTCCTACTCTTTCCAGGTCTACCGCCATGTGCATAATGGAAGAAACAGCACGTAAATCTTCTCCGAGTGGCTGAAAACGAGCAGTGAATTGCATGCAAGCCATATCAAGTTCTGCTGCGAGATCATCTATTGCGTCATCTCGGTTAATAATTTCGCGAGCCACGGCTGCGTTCTGATTCTTTAGAGCCCAAACAGATCTGGTGAGAGATTCTTCAGACATTTTCCCCAGTCGAGTGAGCATTCGTATAAGTTCTGTAAGATCCGTTTCGAGTTGTCTTCTTGTATTGATTTGATCCATAGACTTGTCACTTCCTTCCAGAAAAGATCAGATTCCTTTTAGCCGAATCGACCGGTGATGTAGTCTTCTGTGCGTTTATCCTCTGGCGATGTGAAGAGTTTGGGGGTCTTCCCGTATTCTACAAGATCCCCTGTAAGAAAAAATGCAGTGTAATCCGATATTCGAGCGGCTTGCTGCATATTATGCGTCACAATAATGACAGTGTATCTTTCTTTGAGGGTTCGTACAAGTTCCTCGATACGGGCTGTGGCCATGGGATCGAGAGCGCTTGTTGGTTCGTCCATGAGGAGAACGTCAGGTTCTGTGGCAATGGCCCGGGCAATGCAGAGACGCTGTTGTTGGCCTCCAGAAAGGCCGAGTCCAGATGTTTTTAATTTGTCTTTTACCTCAGCCCAGAGAGCGGCTCCGCGAAGACTTTGTTCTACTATTTCGTCAAGATGATCTCTGTTTTTTACTCCATGGATGCGAGGACCGTAAGCCACATTATCGTAAATAGACATGGGGAAAGGGTTAGGTTTCTGAAACACCATTCCTACCCGGCGTCGAAGAGCTATGACGTCAGTGTCGCCTGAGTATATATTGGTATTATCCAGATAGATTTGTCCCTCAATTCTAGCTTCGGCTATAAAATCGTTCATTCGATTGAGGCAGCGAAGGAAGCTGCTTTTCCCGCATCCAGAGGGGCCGATAAGGGCTGTAACGGTCTTCCCATATATTTCCATATTGATATTTTTTAAAACTTTATAGTCACCGTAGTAAAGGTTTAAATCTGAAACAATAAGTTGAGGTCTATTCATGGATACCGACTCCTTGTCCATAAACTATTGCCCCCTTTGTCTGAGGCGGACTCGCATCATGACTCCCACAGCACTCATTCCGAGAACAAGGGCTAAGAGGACAAGCACTGTTCCGTACTGGATGGGGCGAGTGAGTGTAATATCTGTCCCTTCTGTAGCGAGAACCATAATGTGATAAGGCAGAGCCATGACTTCATCGAAAAGACTTTGGGCCACGTTAGGCGTGAAATAGGCGGCTCCGGTAAAAATAATGGGAGCTGTTTCTCCGGCGACCCGCCCAATACTGAGTATGGCCCCTGTAATAATTGTGGACGAAGCAGCTGGGAAAACAACCTTTCTGATGGTTTGCCACTTAGTGGCCCCGAGAGCGTATGAAGCTTCTCGGAAGTCTTTGGGTACTGCCTGAAAGGCTTGTTCTGACGCAGTAACAATAAGAGGCAAGGCCAAGCATCCAAGAGTGAGGCCTGCTGAGAGCAATGATGAGCCGAAACCTAGAAGAATAACGAAGAGAGAGAGGCCGAAGAGGCCAAAAACAACAGATGGAACTCCAGCGAGGGAACGGATAGCCAGACGGATCAGAAATGTAAATTTATTTTTCTTCGAGTATTCCGATAGATAAAGGCCTGTTGCGATTCCTACCGGCAGAGCAAAAAGCATAGAGACAACCACTAACTGTAACGTGCCTATAAGGGGGGTACTGATGCCTCCTCGAGTCATATTTTCCCTTGGGGGTTCCGTTATAAACTCCCAGGAGAGGGCCTGAACTCCATTTACAAAAATAAAAGCAATGATGGAGAGAAGTAAAATTACCATAGTCGTAATGGAACTCCAGAGAAGAAGAGTCATGAATGTGTTGAAGAGTTTTCGACGATTCATGAAGCCTGCACCTTCCTCTTATTCTCTATCCAGCTCGAGAGAATATTAATGGCCAGCGTGATACACAATAAAATAAGGCCGGCAAAAAAAAGAGCATGGTAGTGCGGTGAACCCACAGGAGTTTCTCCCATTTCTGCGGCTATTGTGGATGTGAGGGGCCTTACGGGGTCAAAAAGTGATAGGGGGACAAGAGCTGCTCCTCCAGCGGCCATGAGAACTACCATGGTTTCACCCATGCCTCTCATAATGCCTAAAAGACATGCTGATAGAATGCCGGGAAGGGCTGCGGGAAAAACCACTTTGCTGATAGTTTCCCAACGGGTGGCTCCTAATGCGAAAGAAGCATCTCGAAGTTCTTTTGGAACTGCGGAAAGGGCTTCTTCCGCAAGTGACCCTACAATAGGGATAATGAGGATCCCCAATAAGAGAGAGGCATTGAAAAGGTTAAGACCGGAAAGGATATTGAACCGTTCCTGAAGCCACGGAGCTATAACCACCATACCCAGAAAGCCCAAAATAATGGATGGAAGGAAACCAAGAAGCTCAAGGATGGGTTTTAGAAAAGAACGGGCTCTCTGCGAGGCTATTTCTGAAATAAAAATGGCGATAAAAAGACTTATAGGGAGAGCCAACACGGATGAAAGAATAGTAACGGTGATAGTCCCTACAATGAGAGATAGCATACCTAAGGCTGGGGGAGTTTCTGTGGGATACCAGTCTGTTCCCGTAAGAATTCCTTTGAGTGAGACTGATTTTAATACAGGAAGTCCTTCCTTGATCAGGAAGAACAGAATAAATAGCATAATAAAAATGCCTATAGAGGAGACGACGGCTATAACCATAAAAGGTATATTTTCTTTTTTCATGTACATCACATATCCTCTTTTTCTATAAGTAGTAGTGTCCATGTTTCCTTTCCTAACACATGTTTCTCGTTTTCTCTCTTAATCATTAATCAGTAGAACAAATACGCTCCTTCCTCCCTATACTTTAGCGAGCAGGAATTCGCCCATGGGAGGATGGGCGAATTCCTTGAAGGGGGGCTTCTAGGTTCTGGTAGCCCGGTTCCTAGGAGGTTGTTTCGCTATTGCTGATTTTGCGCTTTATTTAGTATCGAAGGGGGACAAATCCCGATTCGGCGACGATTTTCTGCCCCTCGCTGCTGAGTACGAAGTTGATGAAGTTGAGTGAGGCTCCTTCTGGCCAGCCGCGAGTGAACATGTAGAGGTACCTTGAGATGGGGTAGGTTCCGTCAAGAGCGTTTTCTATTGTCCCGGCTATTTCGTTAACGCGTATACTCTTTACCGAGTTGTTGAGATATCCAAGGCCGATATATCCAATGGCGTTTGGGTTTTTAGCTACAGTCTGCACCATTGCTCCGTTTGAAGCGACGACAAGGGCTCTTTTGTCCACTCTCTCCTTGTGAAGCACTTTCTCTTCCCATGTTTCGTAGGTTCCGGAACTCGTGTCCCGGCTTACGACGGCAATAGGCTTATCTGGTCCGCCGAGTTCCTTCCAGTTCTTGATGTCTCCCGTATATATTTTTTTCAGCTGTTCAATAGTAAAGTTTTCTAGCGGGTTTGAGGGGTGAACGATAGGTATGAGCGCATCCATAGCTATGGCGAAAGGTACAGGATAGGCTCCTTTTTCTACAGCGGCCTTTACTTCTTCATTTTTAATGAATCTGGAGGAGTTTGCTACGTCAGTAGTGCCATCAATAATGGCTTTGATGCCGTTTCCACTCCCTCCACCTGAGACCGTTATGCTTACGTCAGGATGACTTGACATGTATTTCTCCGCTGCGGATTGGGCGATGGGAAGAACAGTGGTAGAACCTTTGAGCACTAGCTCTGTTGCGAAAGCGACACCGCTCATGAAAAACGCGGTTAAAAGTCCTATGACGACACCTGCTTTTTTCATTTTCAGAAGACCTCCTTATGTTCTCGTCAAGATTTTGTTTTGACAGTTCATAGTATAGAGGCCTGATGTAACAGAGGTATTTCATCATTGTAACAAGAATGTAAAAGTGAAACGTCATATAAATTTCTCGAGTAGACGCGATAAAACTTATCAAGAGCCAGCTTGAGCCCCGATACAGATGGCTAGGATAAAGAACGCTAGCTTTGAACAGGGGCGCTCGGCAAAAGATTATGTAGGGGCGCTTGGGTGGAGTATGGCAAGAGGATACATTAAAGAGCAAGAAGAGAAGATGAAGGGGAAATAAACCCATATATTACGTTTATACTTTCACTTTCCTTTAAAAGCAAGAGGATACACTTCATCTTATTGCTTTTTAGGGAAGAACATGGCTTAATATAAAGAAGTAATTGCGGTTCGTATTACGGTTAGGTTATCCGGAATGCGGAATAGGAGGATGTCTGCATGGGAAATATCCGTGGATTAAAATTAGGATGCAATGATTCTGTTGCAGTTCTAACGGAGGATGGAGCAAAGGGGGATACCCTACGCCTTTTGGATGGTTTTCAAATAGAGTTGAAAGAAAATATTCCTGCAGGTCATAAGGTAGCTTTAACACAAATAGAATCGGGCGAGACAGTATTTAAATATGGCTGTTCTATAGGGCGAGCCATACAAAGGATTTATAAAGGTGGATGGATTCATACGCATAACCTTACCTCCGCCCTGGAAGTTGAATGGACGCCTCAATGGAAATATTGCTCCCCGTCATTGAAGACGAAAATTCCCCAACGATCCTTTATGGGGTATCGGCGAGGGAAATATGGAGTGGGCATACGAAATGAGCTATGGGTTATTCCCACTGTCAGCTGTATCAATGATTTGCTTCGAACCCTTATTCCTCGCTATAGTCCGGCTCCATGGATAGAAAACGTAAGAGTATTAGCACATCCCTATGGTTGCTCCCAGTTAGGCGACGATTTTGAATATACGCTTCGAGCCCTCTCCAGCTTGGCTTTTAATCCAAATGCCGCTGGTGTTTTATTTGTAGGCATGGGGTGTGAGAATCTCCAGATTTCCTACCTTAAAGAGCGTATGTCACATCACCCAAATGTGGCATATACCGTACTTCAAGATGAAGCTGATGACGAAAGGGCCCTTTTTCCCAGGCTTGATTTCCTCGCTGAAAACTCTGTTCGTACGCGAACAGAATGCCCTCTTTCCGATCTCGTAGTAGGGGTGAAATGCGGGGGAAGCGATGCTTTTTCGAGCCTTACGGCGAACCCACTTGTAGGTCTTTTCACTGATTATCTCTCTTTCTGGGGGGGAACAACTTTAGCTACAGAAATTCCCGAAATGTTTGGGGCCGAAGAAGCAATTACATCTCGTATCGAGGAAGAATCAGTGTTTAACAGTTTTGTAGAGATGATCCATTGGTTTAAAAATTATTTTACTTCTTACAACCAACCTGTATACGAAAATCCTTCTCCAGGAAATAAAGTTGGTGGCATTACGACCCTCGAAGAAAAATCTTTGGGGGCTGTGGAAAAAACAGGGTCAGGACCTGTCACTGATGTTTTATGGTATGGCGAGAGAGCGACACGCCCAGGAGTTGCTATTGTTTTTAGCCCTGGGAACGATCCTGTTTCCGTAACATCTCTCGCCATAAGTGGTGCTGTTTTAACCCTTTTTACAACAGGTCGTGGAACTCCTTACAGTTCTGTGATTCCTTCCATAAAAATAGCGACAAATACCGCTCTCTACGAAAAAAAACACCGTTGGATTGATTTTAATGCAGGAAATCTCATCGAAGGCGAAGGTTGGGATAATGCACTTTCTCGCCTTGTTACCATGGTGATTGGCGTTGCCAATGGCCGATCTACTTGTAATGAACGTCTCAAAGTTGGGGAGATTGGTTTATTTAAAAACGGAGTCATTCTTTAAAAGAATACTCGAGAAGAAGGGGGATGGGGGAGGGGGGAGAAAACGGCAATAGGTGTACTCGGTGACGTGTATGGGTTACGTTGGTGCATATTTAATACCGTTTAAGGAGGCTGTTTGGAGTGAATACGAAGCGTTTTATGCGTATAGCTATGCTGGCAACAATTTTAACGGTGGCTTTTTCAGGTTTTGCATTGGCGGCAACGACTCTCAAAATTGCCAACTACTTTCCTGTAGATCATCCAGCCAACCAAGTTCTTAATGATGTGTTTAAAGCGCAGATAGAAAGCAAGAGCAACGGGTCTCTTAAAGTCCAGATTTTCCCTAATAGCCAGCTCGGTGCAGAGCAGGAGTTTGTAGAGGGAGTTCAGTTGGGAACCATTGAGATGGCTCTGACAGGCAATCTTTGGGAGAATACGGTGGATCTTTTTAAATTACTTCAGCTCCCGTATATGTTTAACAGCTATGAGCATGCTGATGCTGTTTTTAATGGCCCTATAGGGGAGAAGATTTACGAAAGTCTTAAACCTCTGGGAGTTAAAATTCTCGGCGCTTTCCCGAGAGGATTCAGAGTTGTTTCTAATAATAAAAAACCTATCAATTCCATTGAAGATTGTAAGGGTATTAAAATGCGGGTATGGCAGGGTGAAGTTATTATTAAACTAATGCAGGGCTTTGGGTTCAGCACAGTTGTTATGCCCATGAGCGAGGTCTTTACGGCTTTGCAGCAGGGAGTTGTACATGGACAGGATAACCCCTTGATGACCTCTTATTTCTCTGGCTGGTATGATGTGCAAAAGTATGTTGCTATGACCAACCATATTTTCGGTTTCCAGTATTTTGTTGTTAACCAAAAGGTTTGGGACAAACTTTCCGCAGAGGAACAGTCTATCGTTATGGATGCTACCAAAGCTTCCATTGCAGAAATTACCCGTCTAACGAAAGAACAGGAGAAAGATGTTCTTCAGAAGACTATCGACAAGGGCCTTGAAGTTACATACCCCGATTTGAAACCTTTTGTCGAAAGCGCCCAGCCTATTATTGCTAATTACATAAAAAGCTGTCCCGAGGCAGAACCTTTTGTTAATGAGATTCGAGAGATCGGGAAGAAATTCGAGAAATAGAATACATCTGTTTTTTTAGCAAGGGGAGGCCTAAAGGGGCCTTCCCTTGCCATGAAATAAAGATCAAAGCCCGTGGTTTGAATTATTAGGTGAGAGGAGCTTGTTCTCATATGAAAAAAATGGCCATGGCTCTGTACGAGCTCATGTACCGTATCGCTGATGGACTTGCGATTACGATGCTAGTTGTTATGGTGTTATCTGTATTTACGAACGTAATTTTCAGGTTCTTTTATATGGCTTTCCCGTGGGTGGATGAGGTCAGTCGTTTGGCTTTTGTGTGGATGTCTTTTATGGCGATAGCTTCGGGGTTGAGAATTGGTCTTCATCCAGCCTTCGATGCTTTATCTGAGCAATGTCAAGGCGTTAATGGAAAAATTTTACAGACGGCTATAGATGTCCTTATCGTTGTTTTTTTGCTTTTCCTTCTTAAGGGGGGCATTGATTATGTCTCTAAAGTCTATGTGCAAAAAACGTCAATACTGGTTATTTCTGTAGCTTGGCAATATGCAGCAGTACCGGTAGCCACTGTTATGATGCTGTTAGAGATGGTTCGTCAGCTTGTTTGTATATGGACGCCTGAAGAATTGGAGGAAGCCTAAGATGGGAGTGCTATTGGCTTTTCTTGGATCATTGATGGGATTTACTGTTGTTGGTGTTCCCATTGGTTTCGGTATTGGTTTAGCAGCGTTAATTCTGATGCTTGTTACTGGAACTTTAGAGCCTATGGTTTTGGCTCGTCGGATGATAACTGGGGTTGATGTTTATACTCTTTTGGCTATCCCTTTCTTTATGTTGGCTGGGGAGATTATGAACAAAGCAGGTTTGGTTCACGATATCCTTATGTTCGCTAACGCCCTTGTTGGCCGCGTTCGTGGCGGATTGGCCTATGTTAATGTTATAGCGAGTATGCTTTTCGCAGGTATTAGCGGTTCCGCAGTTGCTGATGCGGCAGCCTTAGGGTCTCTTGAAATGCCTATGATGGAAAATGGAGGGTACGATAAGAACTTCTCCGCAGCTATTACAGCAGCATCATCAGTGATCGGCCCCATTATTCCGCCAAGTGTTCCCATGATTATCTTAGGGTCTATCGCGCAGATTTCCATCGCTAAGCTTTTCCTTGGCGGGGCTATTCCTGGAATACTGATTGGTATAGCTCTTTTGTTTGTATCGTACGTGATATCGAAGAAACGGAACTACCCACTCAGCGAAAAAGTTGGATTCAAGGAGTTTTTAGGAGTCTTTAAAAAGACTATTTGGGCATTGATTCTCCCCGTTATTATTCTTGGGGGGATTCTTGGGGGAATTTTTACTGCTACAGAGGCTGGCGCTGTGGCTGTAATTTATGCTGTGATTGTGTCTTATTTTCAGTATGACGTTAAGTGGTCGGCATATCCTGAAATTTTAAAGAGTGCTGCTTTGAATACTGGCGTTGTTATGCTGGTTTGTGCTTCTGCTATGGCTTTGACATGGTTTTTGGCTGTAGCTCAAGTTCCACAGCTCCTTACGAATGTTATTATGAATATAACTGAGAATAAGATGATGTTTTTGCTGATTCTCAATATCCTCCTCTTTTTGGTGGGGATGGTTATTGACCTCACTCCGGCCCTGTTTTTACTTGTTCCTATTCTCTTGCCCGTATGCCGGTCATATGGGATTGATGATATCCATTTTGGGATCATCATGGTAACAAACTTGTGCGTAGGGCTTATTACTCCTCCTGTCGGAACTGTTTTATATGTTACGAACTCTATTTCAAAAATTTCTTTAGGCGATCTCGTAAAATCTCTGTGGCCAATGTACATTGCTCTTTTTGTAGTGGTGTTGCTGGTAACGTACATTCCACAGTTAGTTTTATGGTTGCCTTCTTTTATGTAGTGGGAAGGTGAGAGAGGTGACGGTGTATGGCACAGAAAGATAAAGTGCTTGTATTGCAAAAGGCAATTTCAATTTTAGAAGATCTTTCGGACCGTAGTGAGCCAGCAGGTCTTACTGAAATTGCGAAAGCAACAGGGCTATCAAAAACAACAGCATATCGAATTCTTTCTACTCTGCAGGATAGCAATGTCCTTTTAAAAAACTCTCATGGGCGTTATCAAATAGGTCCGGCTGTGGTGAAGTGGTCAGCTGCCTATAATCGTCGGTCTGGGTTGCTTGAGATGTCGAGAGATGTTTTGGAAGGGATGCGAGACTATTCTGGAGAGACCATACACCTTTTTGTCTTTGAAAATGGTCGAGCCTACTATCTTGAAAAGCTTGAAAGCCCCAGCCCGTTAGTGATGCGTTCGCAGGTAGGAGTAGAGTTGCCTCTCTATAGTACAGCTGGCGGAAAGGCGATTCTCTTTGCCCTCCCCTCTAATCAACTTGATGACTATTTAGCAAAAAATGTTTTAGAGAGACGCACTCCGAATACAATAACAGATCCAGACAGACTTAAAGAGTTTCTAAAGCAATATAAATCTCTAGGATATAGCGAGGAGATACAAGAAAACGAGGAGGGCATTCGTTGTGTAGCAGCTCCGGTTGTAGATGGGAATGGATATCCTATTGGAGCTGTAAGCGTATCGGCACCTGCCTATCGATTCGATGATAAAAAAGCATCGGTAGTGGGACGAAAGCTGGCACAGGAAACGGCGAAGATTTCTTTGCGTATTAGTCGACGACATATGGAAGGAAACAAGGAGGCATAGCAAGTGGAGTATCTTCGAAAATATGAAGTCCTTTCTGCGGTTCAGGAACAGGGGATCGTAGGCATTATTCGTACAGAAAGTGTGGAAAAGGGAATAGAGATGGCAGATGCCATGTTTCATGGCGGCCTTAAGGCTATAGAAGTTTCTATGACGTTTCCAGGAGCTCTTGACATTATGCGTACAGCTGTAGAACGGCACAGAGATAATGACTGTTTTATTGGAGCTGGTACTGTGGTGGATGAAGCCACGGCTCGAATGTGTGTTGTAAATGGTGCCGAGTTTATAGTTTCTCAAAGTTTACATCAAGAGGTGGTTCAAACCTGTAATCGGTATGGCCTTCCAGCAATACCGGGCATTGGAACAGTTACAGAGCTCATGCGGGCTCTAGAGCTTGGTGTAGATGTAGTGAAAGCATTCCCAGGAAGTGTATTGGGGCCCAAATTTATCAAGGCAGTTCATGGCCCTGTTCCCTATGCTCATATCATGCCTGTAGGGGGAGTGTCTCTTGATAATTTGGAAGAATGGTTTAAAGCTGGAGCTTTTGCTGTTGGGCTTGGTAGCGCTTTAACAAAACCAGCGGGATCAGACGGAAGCTACGAAGCTGTTTGCGAGGCTACAGAAAAAGTTTTGAAAGAGATTGCCCGGATTCGAGGTTCTATGAAATAAGAAAGGAATGGTTTGTTATGGCGAAGTTTATTACATTTGGTGAAATTATGCTGCGGCTCACCCCGCCAGATCACGAAAAAATTTTACAGACGCCTCGCTTTGTTGCCACCTTTGGTGGTGCGGAGGCTAATGTAGCTGTGGCTCTTTCAAATTACGGAGAGGATGCGGCTTTTGTTACAGCTGTCCCAAAGAATCCTCTTGGAGATGGAGTGATGCATGAACTTCGCAGCTTCGGAGTGGACACTCGTTTTATACGTAGAAGCGGGGAAAGACTTGGGCTTTATTTTACGGAGACGGGGTCGTGTATGAGACCTTCAAAGGTTATTTATGATCGTTCTCATTCTGCCATTGCAGAGGTGAAACCTGGAGATTTTGATTGGGATGAGATTCTTGAAGAAGCTGCATGGTTTCACGTAACAGGCATTACTCCTGCTATTGCTGAGGGGACAGCAGCAGTAACCCTTGAAGCGCTGAAAAAATGCAAGGAGAAGGGAATTACTGTTTCTTGCGACTTGAACTATCGAAAAAAACTTTGGAAGTGGGGCAAGAAACCCCTTGAAGTTATGCCCGAACTTATGAAATATGTAGACGTGGTTATTGCCAATGAAGAGGATTGCCAGAAATGCCTGGGGATAGAGGCAGATATTGATGTAACTTCTGGCTCTCTTGATGTAGCTACATATAGAGCGTTGAGCCAGAAAATGCTCACCCTCTTCCCTGGAGTGAAATATTTAGCGGTGAGTCTTCGTGAAAGTATAAGCGCTGATTGGAATAATTGGTCGGCTCTTTTAGCTGAGCGCGGGGAAGTGTATGTAAGCCGCAAATATGAGATTCGCCACATTGTAGATCGTATTGGAGGAGGAGACTCTTTTGGTTCCGGCCTTATCTATGGCTTGAACCACTTTGATACGCCTCAGGAAGCTCTGGAGTTTGCTGTAGCGGCATCAGCATTAAAGCATACGATCTATGGCGATTTCAATCGCGTTTCTGTTGATGATGTTATGACTCTCGCCGGCGGAGATGCTAGCGGCCGTGTTCAGCGTTAGAGACTGTAAAGGAATCTCATTATGAGCCATATAGCGAAGTTCGAGCTCTTTAAAGTTCCTCCGCGTTGGCTTTTTCTTAAGATAACGACAGATGATGGCGTGACAGGCTGGGGCGAACCAGTAGTGGAAGGTCGAGCTTCTACTGTAGCTGCCGCCGTTCGTGAAATGGAAGAGTATCTTATTGGTCGCGATCCTACAGAGATAGAAGATATTTGGCAAGTTCTTTATCGTGGCGGATTCTATCGGGGCGGTCCTATTCTTATGAGCGCTATTTCTGGTATTGAGCAAGCGCTGTGGGATATTACCGGGAAAATATATGGTCTTCCCGTTCATAAGATACTTGGTGGGGCTGTTCGTCAAAAGGTACGAGTTTATTCTTGGATAGGAGGAGATCGTCCTTCAGATGTGGCAGCTCAAGCCCGAGAACGATATCAGGCTGGGATGACGGCTATAAAAATGAACGCCACAGAAGAGATGGGATGGATCGATAGTTATAAAAAGGTGGAAGAGGTTTTAGCCAGAGTTCAGGCCATACGAGATGTCCTTGGCTATAAAATTGATATAGCCCTTGATTTTCACGGCCGTGTCCATAAAGCCATGGCCAGGGTGCTTATGAAAGAACTGGAGCCCTATCATCTCATGTTTGTGGAAGAACCAGTGCTTATCGAGAACCGTGAAGCATTGGTAGAGCTCCGCCGCCATGCTTCTATGCCTATAGCTACGGGGGAACGTAATTTCGGTCGGTGGGATTTCAAAGCGTTGCTTGCCGATGGCGCCGTAGACATTATTCAACCCGATGTAAGCCATGCTGGCGGAATTCTGGAAGTAAAGAAAATCGCCGCTATGGCAGAGGCTTATGATGTAGCAGTAGCCCCTCATTGCCCTTTAGGACCTATTGCTCTGGCAGCGTGTCTGCAAGTGGATTATTGTACTCCTAATGCTTTTATTCAGGAGCAAAGCCTCAACATTCACTATAACGTAGGAGCGGATCTTCTTGACTATCTGGAGAATCCGCAGCTTTTCGATTATAAGGATGGTTTTGTAGGGGTATTAACAGAGCCTGGATTGGGTATTTCTATTGATGAGGATGTGGTGCGACAGCGCTCAGATGAAAGGTTGTGCTGGAAGAATCCGGTATGGAGAATGGAAGATGGTTCCATTGCTGAGTGGTAATGTGAGCATCAGTGGCACTCTCCTCTCGATTCCCTCGCTCTTCTTGTCAAAAAGGACGGGTGTTGAGTAGCAATCCAGGTTATGTGTAAATTCAGCCTCATACTTTCGAGTTCTTAAGTTAAGTAGCTACGAGGATCAAACGTGAATGCTTTTGCTAGAGATACGAAAAGGGGGTTGCCTTTAAAAGGCAACCCCCTTTTTTAGTCTGCCACTCTGTGAAAAAGTTTTTAGAAGGCAGGAACGACTCCACCGTTATATTTAGAGAGTATGAAGTCTTTGACTTTATCTGACTTTAAATGCTTTAAAAGTATTTGAAATTTGGGGTTATCTTTATCTTTTTCCCGAACGGCAATAATATTGGCGTAAGGGGATTCTGATCCTTCAAGAAGTATTGCGTCTTCCGTTGGTTTAAATCCAGCTTCTATGGCATAGTTCCCATTGATAACAGCACCGTCCACATCTGGAAGAATTCGAGGTAATTGGGCTGCTTCGATAGGTTTGAATTTAAGTTTCCTGGGGTTTTCCACTACATCTCGTTCTGTAGCCTCTAGTCCTGCTTTGTCAGAGAGGGTGATAAGACCGTTGGCTTGAAGAAGAAGAAGGGCACGACCACCGTTAACACTGTCGCTTGGAATAGCTATAAGGGCCCCTTCTTTCAGTTCATCAACAGTCTTTATTTTTTGAGAGTAGAGACCGAGGGGTTCTACGTGGATATCGCCTAAAGAGGCCAATTTAGTGCCGTGACTTCCATTGAAATTTTCGAGGTAGGGGAAATGCTGGAAAAAATTGGCATCAATCTCTCCGTCATCTAGAGAGAGGTTCGGTTTTACGTAATCAGTAAATTCAATGATTTCGAGAGTAACATTTTCTTGTGCCAGATCGTCTTTAATGACCTGCAATATTTCTGCATGGGGTACTGGAGAAGCTCCGATTTTAATAATTTCTTGAGCCAAGCTTGCAGAAGGTACTAAGGATATACAAAATAACGCAAAAATAGTAATAAAACGTGCTGATCTCTTCATTTTCAAACCTCCATTTTAAGAATAGTTACTTCTGGTACTTCTTATGCTTTTTTATCCCCTAGCGGTTCCTTGATAGATATAGAGCGGTTCTATTCCCCGCAGCTTGAACTATCTGCACAAATAATATGATGACAACTACTGCGGCTATAAGTACGTCTGTTTGAAAGCGGTGGAAGCCGTAACGAATAGCTAGATCTCCCAAACCGCCACCTCCGATGGCTCCTGCCATGGCTGAATAGCCAACAATGTTAATAATGGTAAGGGTCTCTCCCAACACAAGACCGGGCAGGGCTTCAGGTATCATGACCTTGAACACAATGTCTTTGGGGCTTGTCCCCATGGCTACAGCAGCTTCAATAAGTCCTTTGTCCACCTCCTTTAAAGAGCTTTCTACCACTCGTCCTACGAAGGGAGCGGCTCCGATAGAAAGCGGAACAATTGATGCTGTTGTTCCAATAGTTGTTCCCACAATCAATCGGGATAGAGGAAACAAAACAATCATGAGGATAATGAAGGGAAACGATCGACATACGTTTACGATCCCATTCAAAACCCCATAAAGCGGTTCATTTTCGAGAAGCCCCCCTTTTTCTGTAACTACAAGAGCTATCCCCAACGGGAATCCGAGGAGCGTAGCAAAAAAAGTAGAGAATAAAACCATATACAAGGTTTCTAACGTAGGTGTAGCAAGTAAGTTAAGGAGCGAAATCCATTTATCCATTCCAAATCACATCCACTTCCACATTTTGTGCTCGTATGTAGGAAAGGGCAGAGTTTATCTGCTCGGGGTTGCCGGCAAGTTGAACTGTTAAATTACCAATACGACTACTATGAAGATGGTCGATTTCGCCGGCAAGTATGTTAATTTCTGCGCCGCTTTTTTTTATAGCTTGAGAAATTACAGGTTTTTCAGCCATATGACCGTTAAAAGAGAAGGTAACAATGGGGCACCCAGCCTCTCTTGGAAACTTCTCGTGGGAATATGTGGTGCGAGGTAAATGAGAAAGAAACTCTCGGGCTGTTGCCGATTGAGGCCGCATAAAAACGTCTTTAACAGGGCCTATTTCCACAACTTCCCCTTTTTCAAGCACTGCTACGCGATGGCATATCTGACGAATAACTCCCATCTCATGAGTTACCAAGACAATCGTAATTCCCATTTTGCTGTTAATCTCTTCAAGGAGAGAGAGGATAGACTGAGTTGTTTTGGGATCAAGGGCGCTTGTGGCCTCATCGCAAAGAAGTACCCGAGGGTTATTGGCTAAAGCCCGTGCGATGGCAACTCGTTGTTTTTGCCCGCCACTTAACTGAGAGGGGTAGCTTTGGGCCTTGTCTGTAAGGCCTACTAGCTCGAGCATTTCATATACTCTCTTTTCCATAGATTGGCGAGACCATTTCCCTATTTCAAGGGGGAAGGCTACATTTTGAAAAACGGTCCGAGAGGTGAGGAGGTTAAAATGCTGAAAAATCATGCCAATATGTTTGCGAAGAGCTCGTAGTTCCGATGTGGAAAGAGAGGTAATATCTGTTTCATCGATAAAAATTTTACCGCTAGATGGATCTTCCAGGCGATTAAGAGTTCGGAGAAGAGTTGATTTCCCGGCCCCGCTTAACCCTATAATTCCAAAAATTTCTCCAGACTTGATCTCAAAACTAATATTATTTAGGGCTTTAAACTCGCCATTTTCAGAAATAAAACTTTTTCCTAAGTTCTGTATGTTGATCATCGCTTTTCACCTGCCTTTAAAATTTTAAGAAATTTAAGCCATAAAAAAGGCCGGACCTTCACAATGAAGGCCCGGCCTGATTTATGGTCAACAAACAGCGCTAAACTGCGCCGACCACACCAGGAGGGCCGCCGCACATGCACATCATCATGCTATTCATAGCTATTACCATGATTATATTCATGCTATTCCCTCCTTATTTCTTAAAGGTGTGATGCGCAAATTGTGGCATATGATATATGAAATATGGTGCTGTGTCAACCTCAAGGGTCACCGAATACCTCCAAATGACAATGTGCCACCCCATGTTTTTCCAAGATGTGAGAATAACGATTAGATTACTCTATGAGTTAGCGCTTAAAAACAACAAGAATTTTTCTTATTTCTCTACCAGATGGAGGGCAAATCCAGATATTTGTTTGTCCAGGTAGATTGCTTTAAGTTTGCCATCCTTCCTTTTTGCCGTTTCTGGAAGGGTATGAATGCCTTGTCGTTCAAGATATGCGATTGCACGTTCTATAAAGTTTGTGCTAATAGCTATATGCCCTTTTTCACCGAGATATGGTTCTTTCATAAATTCAAAGCTCGTTCCAGAAAAAATGGAGCTGTTGCCATTTTTTACAGGGAAGTGGAACATCTGTTCGAAAGTTGACGCTTCCTTGAGGGCTTTTTCTTCGCTGATCTCATTAATCCCTATGTGGGCAAGAGAAAAGTTCAGCATGGACAAAACAGTCTGTTGTACTAACTTTGCAATTTCAGTAAAGGCGCCAGCAGCTAGAAGGTCGCTTTTTACCATCCAACTACCACCACAAGCGTGGACAGAGGGAAGAGACAGATAGCTATTGAAGTTTTCAGCATTGACTCCACCTGTAGGAATAAACTTTACACCTTTATAAGGGCCGGACAGGGCCTTGATCATCGCTACCCCTCCAGATGCTTCTGCAGGGAAAAACTTAAGTATAGATACGCCTCGTTCTAAACCCATTTCTATTTGCGAGGGAGAATTGACTCCAGGCGTAATTGGAATTTCATGCTCTATGCAGTAGTCTACCACTTCAGGATTAAAGCCAGGAGAAACGATGAAGGCTGCCCCTGCACCTACCGCTTTTTTTACCTGCTCTACAGAAAGAACAGTGCCAGCTCCTACAAGGAGTTTAGGCAAGTCGCTTGAGAGCCTTCGAATTGATTCTTCTGCAGCGTCAGTTCGAAATGTAACTTCAGCTACAGGAAGTCCTCCTTGGAGTAACGCTTCTCCAAGGGGCACAGCCTTTTCCGGGCTGTCTATTTTAATAACAGGGACAAGGCCGCATAGCCCAATATGTTCGAGCACTTTATTCATTGCTTACGTCACTTCTTTCTTTATCAGGTTCAATCGAGGGCATGATCCCCTTCTCAAGGGTGCGTACTCCAGAGAAGAGGATCCCCTTGTTTTTATCGTTGGGTAACAGGCGTAAGCTTGTACTCTTTGGCAAAATCTTCAAGCATGGCAAATGTAGCATCGTCAAGCTCTACACCTTCCTGAAGAGAGGTGCGCCGTCGTGCCGCTTCTTTTTGTCCGTGAGTATAAATTTGTTTTTCTCCAGGGAGAGGGGTGCTGTTCCGAAGAGCTCTTAGAATGTCTCCCACGTAGGTTTTGATGGGCTCGGGATCTCCGAAGAGATCAAGACGGAAAGCCGAGAAGAAGTGTCCAACATTGGCATCGGGCTTTATGAAAATGTCTCGGGTCCAACTTCCCATAGAGAGGGGCGCACAAAGCAGTTCTACCAGAAGTCCGAGGCCATATCCCTTATGCCCGCCCATTTCTTCTGTGGAGCCACCTAAATATATCTGCCCACCTAAAGGGGTGGCTGGATCAGCGAGAAGTTTGTTTGCTTCCTTGGCGCAGGTGATAGGTCGTCCTTCTTCATCAAGAATCCATCCCTCTGGGAGGTCTTTATTTCTATGTTTATAGACTGATATCTTCCCTCGGGCTGCAGTAGTGGTAGCCATATCTAGAAGGAATGGGTCTTCTTCATCAGATGGAATTGCAACTGCGATGGGGTTTGTGCCAAGCATACGCTGCCGTCCGAGAGCAGGTACCGAGCAACGGATGGTGTTTGTAAAAGCTCCTCCTACAAAACCTTCTTTTGCGGCTTGTTCTGCCCAAAGACCGGCCATGCCGAAGTGATTGGAATTACGAACGGCTACGTAACAAGTTCCATTTTTACGAGTTTTTTCGAGACATATATCCATGGCAAATTTGGAAATATGAGAGCCTATACCGTAATGACCGTCAATAACAGCGGAAATAGGAGTCTCGTGAACAACTTCTGGTTGGGCTTCAGGGTGTACGTGGCCGCTCCCTAACTCGTTCCTGTAGACTTTCAGGCGGGTTACACCGTGAGAAGGAACACCTCGTGCGTCGGCTTCGGTCAAAACTTTTGCGGTAATTTCTGCCTTGTTTCGGGGATATCCTATCTTTTCTAATACATCGGCAGAAAAACTACGTAGGGCTTCATACCCTACACGTTGAAATGTAGAAGACATTTTAAGCCACCTCTCCTTCTTATTTTATAAAATTCATTAATGTAAAGCTCCTTTTTCTAAAACTTTTGAGGACATAACACATGTATATAAAGGGAGAAAGAGAAAGAAGTCAAGGTTTTTTATCCGTTTAACGGACCGCTGGTTCGCATATTGGATAAATATTCTTTGTAATCAAAGATTTCTAGGGACTCCAATGTATTAAAAAATATTTTTGCTGGATTTCCCTTTTTCATTCTTAAATAGCGCAACAAGTGATGAATGGTGCATTTCCATTCTATGAATGGAGAAATAGGACGCAACTGTCTCTAAAAAGAGACAGTTGCTATGTGTTATTACAACCAACATTTTCCGGAAATGCTGGTTTATGCTGGTATTTTACCATATATTTACTTTGTGAAGAGATGTTGTTTTTTAACTGTCATAGTGGTATGATACAGCGTGCCAAAAAATGATTGACCTTTTATAAAAGGGCGGGGATAGAGTGAATTTATTATTAGATACAACGAGTGACATCCCGTTAAATCAGCAGATTAAAGTTCAATTAAGATATTTGATTTTAAGTGGAGAGTTGTCTCCTGGTATGCAAATTCCCAGTGTAAGAGAGCTCGCTGCTTTTTTGAAAACGAATAGGAATACGGTCGCAAAGGCTTATAGGGAGTTGGAAGAAGAGGGGTATCTTGATATTCGTCAAGCTGCAGGTACTTATGTGGCTCAAAACCTTGATATACCTCCTCGTAAAGAGACGAAAGAGTTTGTATCCGTCTTAAAAAAAGCAATGCAGCAAGCATCAGAGTTGGGTTTTAGTTCTGAAGAGTTTGTGAATATGGCCCAAATGCTTATGCTGAAAGAGAAAAATAGCGGATCTAATGTAAAAGCTCTTTTTGTAGAATGTAATCCCTTTGCCCTTGAACAATATGTAAAAGATTTAACAAATGCTCTCGCCATTACGGTGGAAGGGGTCTTGTTAGACAGCCTGGTAGAAAAACGAGTTGAAGAGAGTTTTTTGGATTCTTTTGATGTGATCATTACTACGGCTGGACACTACCCGGAAGTGAAGAGAGTTTTAGGCAGTCGCCAGAACATTTATGGCATCAACCTCGGCCCATATTTGAAGGTGGTGGAACAACTTCTGGAATGCCCTAAAGATATGAGGATCGGCGTGATATGTATGTCTCCTCGTGGTGGGAGTGAAGGTTTGAAGTCATCTCTTCTGAATCTGGGCATTAAGGGAGATCTTATTACCGAAGGGTACTCTAGTGATGATGATATTAGACGGGTTGCGGCTGTCTCAGATATTCTTGTCGTCTCTAAATTTGCGCTTATGCATAAGAAAGATGTCTTTGAAAGGATGGGGAAGCGAGTTATTGAATATGAGAATGTGCTTTCCGAGTCCTCTATAGAGATTTTACGAAAGATTATAGAAAAGATCGTAAGTCATAAGAGTTGGGCTTAAGGAGGTCTGTTCATGCGTGCCATCCATATTGATCGAGATACGAAGAAACTCATAGCTGTGCTTAATCCTGGTTCTACGTCAACAAAGGTGGCACTGTATTCTGATAGGGAATGTCTTTTGGAGCGTTCAGTTTCTCATTCCCCAGAAGAATTGGCAGCAGATGTCTTTGCTCAAGTACGTGTAAGACGACAGGTTGTAGAGGAGCTATTTGCAGAGGTAGGGGTGTCAGCTAAGGATATATCTGCAGTAGCAGCAAGAGGTGGTCGGCTTCGCCCTATCCCCTCAGGGGTTTATAGGATGAATGGCCAAATGATAGAGGATAGTCTTAATGGGACATCGGGGAAACATGCTTCTGCGCTAGCGGTACTTATAGGGAAAGAGCTTGCTGCAGCTTCTAAATGTCCTGTTTTTGTAGTAGATCCGGTTTCGGTGGATGAATTTTTGCCAGAGTCCCGGCTTTCTGGACTGAAAGATATAGAACGTAAGTCTTTAGGGCATGCTTTAAATAGCAAGGAAGTTGCCTTCCGTGCAGCCTGTGACCTTGGGAAATCTTATGAGGATGTAAACCTGGTTGTGGCTCATCTAGGCGGTGGAACTACTGTTAGCGCACATAAAAAAGGCCAGATGATCGATCTTGTGAATGATTTTGAAGGAAGTTTTACTCCAGAACGGGCAGGAGGCCTTCCCACTCTGGAGCTAGTAAATCTCTGCTTCTCTGGTAAATATACGAAAGAGCAAGTAATGCGAAAGATAGAAGGAGAGGGAGGCTTTTATTCCTACCTTGGAACAAAAGATATGCAAGAAGTAGAAAGACGGATCGAAGAGGGAGATTCTCAAAGCGCATTAGTAATGAATGCTTACCTCTTGCAACTGTCAAAAACAATTGGGAGCCTTATGGCGGTTCTTTCCTTCTCTGTGGATGCTCTTTGTGTTACTGGAGGAATTGCACATTCCTTGAAAGTTACTTCCTTTTTAAAAGAAACTTTTTTGCCTGTCGCTCCAGTGTACATCTACCCAGGAAGCTTTGAGGTAGATACTCTGGCCAGGCGTGTATTAGGGGTGCTCAACGGTCAAGAGAGTCCCAGAATCTACCCAGGAGGCGAAGAAGAGTGAAAAGTTTTTTAGAATTAGAGAATGCTCTCCAAGAAAAATCAAATCTTGGAAAGATAACGTTCGCTGTCCCATGTCCCTATGAAGAAAGCATTTTAGTAGCTCTTTCCGAAGGAACGAGGAAGGGCTTTTGTAAGGGTGTCCTTGTAGGGGATTGTAAGAAAATAGAAGAAACAGCAAAAAAATCTAATATTGAGCTGACTCCTTTCGAAATAGTAGAAGAGAAAGAGGATGCTGTAGCTATCGAGCGCTCTTGTGAGCTCTTAGAGGATGACGCTGTATCTTGTTTGATGAAAGGTCTTGTTCATACAGGGGCTTTCCTTAAGGGAATTTTGCAACGAAAAAATCTTTTGACAAGTTCTTTGCTTACTCACGTAGCTGTATATGAAATTCCCGATCGCGATCTCCTCTTCGTTTCTGACCCCAGTATTATGGTTCAACCCACTATCGAACAGAAAAAAATCATTATTTTAAATGCCCTGCATGTTATGAGACAAATTGGCATATCCCATCGTCGAGTGGCGGTTTTGTCTAGTGTAGAGGCTCCCGCTCCTGCGGTTCCCTCTTCGGTAGAAGCTTTTGAGATTGTTCGTGATCTTCGCCCTTCCCTGTCACAGGAAGAATATATAGAAGGCCCTTTAGCATTAGATAATGCTTTCTCCCTTGAAGCTGCCGCTTTAAAAGGTCTGTCTGGTCCTGTTGCAGGGAAGGCGAATTTGTTTATTGTCCCTTCTCTTGATGCGGGTAATATCTTTTGCAAGGGGTTGACATATATCGGTAATTTCCCATCGGCGGGAATTGTGGCTGGCACTCGAAAGCCCGTAGTTCTGACTTCTCGCTCAGCTGGAAAGGAAGAGCGATACCACTCAATGCTTCTTGCTTGTTTAATGGCTTAACTTTAAACAATACGACTTTTTTACAGAATGAAGGAGGAATGTACATGAAGCTACTGGAAAATATGCCTATGGAGGGAGCACCATACTTTAGCGATGAAAAATGGGTTTCTCCCATGAATTTCATGCCTGAAGTAAAAGGAAAAGAGACTTCTGAATCTGTTTATATCCATGATGTAACCCTTCGCGATGGAGAACAGACGTGTGGCTTGAACTGGACTGAAGACGAGCGAGTGGACATTGCAGTTGCCCTTAATGACCTTGGCGTAAAAAGCATTGAGGTGGGAATGCCCATCATTTCTGACGATATTGGCCGAGCCATTGCCCGTCTGGTAAAGATGAACTTGAAGGCTGAGCTTATTCCTTTCTGCAGAGCTCGTCGTGATGATATTGAGAGTGCTGCTAAGACAGGTGTTGAAAAAGTCATTATAGAACACGCTGTTAATCCTTATACAGACTATTATGCCTATCACGTGGATACGGAAAAACTCATCGATCGTATCGTCAGTAATATTGAGTATGCAAAATCCCTTGGCTTGAAAGTTACCTTTATGGGATGGGATGTAACCCGTGGCACTCTTGAGTACGCCAAGAAAATCTATAAGGCCGTAGTCGATGCGGTACATCCTGAAGCAGTAGTTTTTACAGATAGCTTTGGTGTGGCCACTCCTCATGCCGTTTATCGCGCCGTTCGTGAGCTTAAAGAAGAACTGAAGATTCCCGTAGAGTTCCACGTGCACAACGAGTTCGGCATGGCCATGGGGTCTGTTATGGCTGCTGCCTATGCCGGTGTTTCGGGCATTCATTCTTCTATTAATGCTTTAGGCGAACGAACAGGAAACGTAGCTACAGAAGAGGTTGCGGCAGCTTTAGAACTGTTGCTGAACATCCATACAGGTATCGACCTGAAGAAAATAGACAGCATTACCAAGATGGTAGAGAAAATAACACAGATTCCTATTCACAGAAATAAGCCTATAACAGGTACGCGCCTATTCTGGATGGAGTCTGGAGTTGTTGTACAGGCGAAAACTCGTCTGGAAGAAGCAGGGATTCAGGCAGCTATGTTCCCTTATCTACCAAGTGTGGTCGGCCGTGAAGAGGCAAATATCGTTATAGGTGGATCTAGCGGAAAGGATAGCATATCTCTGTTCCTTGATAAGCTTGCCCTTCCTTACGAGGAAGATGATCTTCAGCCTTTAACTGATCGAGTGAAAGCTCTTGGTCGGGAAAAAAGAGACGTAGTTTCCGAAGAAGAGTTTAAACGCTTGTACGAGGAGTATAAAAACGAGAAGTAACAAAAGGGGGGACGTCAAAAAAGAGAAACTGTCGTAACCCAATTCATAAGCATTACGTGTCATAGGTTGCAATATTGGGAGAAACAAAGAAGAACTCTGTAGGACTTGATCTTTACAAAGGAGGATCAACATACGATGAAACGCAGTGTACGGTTAATCGCAGCTCTTTTACTTGTTTTCTGCCTTTCTGGATCTGCCCTTGCTGCAGATACAATTCGGATAGCCCTTGTGGCTCCTTTTACGGGTCTGGGTTCCATCCTGGGAGATTTTATTAAAAAGGGTGCTCAGCTAGCTGTTGACGAAATCAACGCCAAAGGCGGCATTGATGGGAAACAGATCGAGATGCTTGTGTACGATGACCAGGCTAACCCCAGCACCGCTATGAACGTTGTGCGGAAGGTCATTAATGACGATGTGGTAGCTATTTTCGGGCCCAATATGAGTAGTGCTGTTCTCGGTGTCCACTCACTTGCGAAACAGTCCAAAATACCCATGTTGGTAGCCGCCACATCGCCAAACTTGGATTATAGCAAAACTAAAAACGATTATCTATTCCGCTTGAGAGCAAACGACGACGCAAGAGTTTCAGCCATTGTGAAGTACGTTGTTGAGAAGCTTGATGTGAAAAAACCCGGAATTATTTACGGTACCACTGACTATTGTACAGCAGCTTTGGCAGTAGCAGAAAGAGAGTTTAAGAAATATGGCATCGAAGTTGTGGCAAAAGAGCAGATGAAAGAAGGAGACAAAGACGCTACAGGTCAGCTTCTTAAGCTGAAGAACTCCGGATTCGATTGTCTCGTTGGCTTTACACATGAGCCAGAAGCAGCCATCTGCATCACTCAGGCTCGGCAGCTCCAGCTTGACGTACCTCTTATTGGTTTCTCTGCTTGGAGTGCTCCTGTCGTAAAGGATCTTGCCGGAGACGCTATGGTTGGCGTATATGCTGCTATGGGCTTTGACGAGAATGATCCTTCCCAGGCAGTCCAGAATTTCGTGAAAAATTATAGCGCAAAGTGGGATAACGAATCTCCTACAGATCCTGGTCAGGCTTATTATGATGGTATCTATCTCTTTGCAAAAGTTGTTGAAGCAGCAAAGAGCACTGATGGCCCGGCTTTGATCAAAGCTCTGAACGAAGTTCAGATTGATGGCGTACAGGGCATGATGAAGTGTGACGAGAATCATAACTTCACTAACTATACATTTATAGCACGTTATAACGGATCTATCTGGGAAAAACAATAGATTTTTGAGGCTGCTACATTAACAGCACCTCTTTGAATCGAAGTTAAATACGTGCCGAGAGCCGTTGCTGACTCTCGAAGAGGGGCAGCAACGGCATTTATTTCTTTAAAGTTATAGTGGAGGGAAACTTATGAACCTGAGCGATGTGGTTCAAAACTTAGTTAGCGGCATGTCCATAGGTTGTACATACGGACTCATAGGTTTGGGAGTTGTATTCCTGTGGCAGAGTATTGAACGGATTAACTTTGCGAATATTAGCTCAGCTATGTTGAGCGCCTATCTTTTTTATACGTTCTACTCAAGTTTAAAGTTGGGATTCGTACTATCCTTTGTCTTTTCAATAGCCCTTCTGGCTCTATACGGCTTGATGTTGCGTTATCTTATTTATGAACCCATCATCCGTCGAGGTGGAGCTAGAATGGAGTTTGTTGTGGCGACCTTGATGGTGTGTACTTTCTGGTTGACAGTCATCATTGTCATTTATGGGGGATTGCCCAAGCCATTCCCGCCAGTTTTCGGGTCTTCTGCGGATTTGGTTGAGGTCGGTAGCGTTCGTTTGCCGAAGTTCTATTTCTATATTTTTGCCGTGGTTCTTTTCCTGATGGCTTTCCTTCACTTCCTATTGAGAAAAACTTTAGTGGGGAAAATTTTCAGAGCTACTGCTCAGAACGGAACTGCCGCCCAACTCATGGGAGTTAACGTCAATCTTTCGAGATCTCTAGCATTTATGCTTTCTACCATGGTTGTTGGTATTGCCGGGATTCTTCTGGCTCCAGTCTATTTCGTTTCCCTGGAGTTGGGAGGCGGGAGCATTGGTGTTAAAGGTTTTGCCTCGGCAGTTATGGGAGGATTGATGGATCCCTATGGCACCCTTTTAGGTGGAGTTGTTTTGGGCATTATAGAAAACTTCTCAACCCTGTTTATCTCTTCAACGTACAAAGATGTCATCTCTTTCTGTATCCTCGTTCTTGTTCTCATAGTAAGGCCCAGTGGAGTCTTTAACTGGACTGGTAACAGGGATAAGTAGGGGAGGAGGCGTAGAATATGAAACTTTCACGTAAATTTTTTATTATAATAGGGGTATTGTTGCTCCTTAGCTATCCCATGGTAGAGACGAAAGATTTTAGGGTTTTCCTTACGAATAGGGCGCTGCTTCACGCTATTCTTGTTTCGGGGCTTGTTTTCCTAACAGGATTTGCTGGGCAGATATCCTTGGGACAAGCGGGTTTTTATGCTATCGGTGCTTATGGGACGGCTCTTTTGACAACTCGCCTGGGTCTCCCTATCCCCGTAGGTATTGTTGGCGGTATCTTACTCAGCCTTGCGGCGGGACTGATTTTGAGTATTCCTTCTTTCTCGTTGAAAGCCTTCTTTTTGTCTCTTGTCACTATTTCTTTTGGGCAAGTTGTGTGGATGCTCGTTCTGAATGCGATTCCTCTTACAGGCGGGCCTGGCGGCTTGTTCGGTATTCCTCAGTTCCATATAGGCGAACATTTCTTTGATAACAGAGCCTATTACTATGTGTTCCTTGCCATTCTCTGTATTTCTATTCTTTTAATGTACCGTATAAAACACTCTTATATAGGTCGAGCCATGTTTGCCATTAATGACGACGAAGTGGCAGCAGAGTCTTGTGGCATCAGTTCGAAGAAGGCAAAGATTTTTGCTTTTGGTTTTGCTTCCTCTCTGGCAGGTTTGGCTGGAGCTCTCTATGCTCACTTTGCCGGCTTCCTCAGCCCGGAGCCTTTTACATTCGGAGAGTCTTCGAACTTTGTTGCTATGGCGGTAGTAGGCGGGCTAAAACACATGGGCGGTGGAATTATTGGCGGCGTAGGTCTTAC
Organism: Aminobacterium sp. UBA4908; assembly: GCF_002398115.1. Taxonomy (NCBI): domain Bacteria; kingdom Thermotogati; phylum Synergistota; class Synergistia; order Synergistales; family Aminobacteriaceae; genus Aminobacterium; species Aminobacterium sp. UBA4908. The sequence goes on along the minus strand of NZ_DHCG01000012.1, from coordinate 38,314 downwards.
ATTTCTTCCTGAGCTTCTTAAGTTCAAAGGGTGGGAAACCTACTATATGCTTTTCACTTCCTTAATAGCGATTTTGTTCGTTGTTTTGCTTCCTACAGGCCTTGGCCCCTATTTTTCGAAACTTTTCAATAAGATTTTTGGCAGCAAGAACGATATGACGCAGACCTTGCATCATGTAAGGGGGCTGAACCGATGAGCATCCTTTTAGAAACTCAAAAAATGACAAAAGCCTTTGGCGGTGTATTGGCCAATAATGAAGTAGATATAAAGATTACAAAAGGGGCGGTAACAGCCCTTATAGGTCCTAACGGGTCAGGAAAAACAACATTTATTAACCAGGTATCAGGAGCTATGAAGCCTACGTCAGGCAGTATCCTTTTGGAAGGACAAGATATTACGAAGCTTGAGGGATTCCAGTACGCTCGCCGTGGAATAGCGAGAACCTTCCAGCGTATAAACCTTTTTAACAGCCTTTCTGTAGTAGAAAATGTGCTGACGGCCCGACGAAAATTTTTTGGATCATCGCTTTTTGATATTTTCTTTGCTACACCTCGGCTTAAAAAAGAGGAGAAGGAACAGTTTGACTATTCCATGGAACTTCTCAAGCTTCTAGGTCTTGAGAAGGAAGCTTTCGAGCGCCCGACCTCTCTGCCTTATGGGAAGCGGAGAGCTTTGGAAATTGCCAGGGCGCTGGCATTGGAACCCAAACTGCTCCTCCTTGACGAACCAGCAGCAGGTATGACGAAAGATGAGTTCAAAGATATTATGCAGATCATGCTCCTTCTTAAAAAGAAGGGAATCACCATGTTGCTTGTGGAACATACTATGGAGTTTATCAGAGAAGTGTCTGATTGGGTGTATGTTCTTAATTTCGGCCAAGTTATTTGCGAAGGGAAATTCGAAGATGTGGAGAAAGATCCTGATGTTGTCGCTGCATATCTGGGTGGGGAGGATATGGAATGAGTCTCTTATCGATCGAAAACCTCTCAGTAACATATAACGGAATTTATGCTCTCCGAAACGTAAATATTCGAATAGAAGAGGGAGAAGTCGTTTCGGTTCTTGGTCCTAACGGGGCTGGAAAATCTACATTACTGCGCACTATTTCCGGCTTGGTTCGACCTGAAGAAGGTGGGGATATTCTCTTTAGGGGACAGTCTATTCTAGGGTTGCAGCCTCATAAAGTTGCGAAGGCAGGTATAGCCCATGTCCCTGAAGGACGACAGGTTTTTCCTGAGCTCAGTGTCCAAGAGAACTTAGAAGTGGCGTCAGCTCTGTTGAAACCAGCGTCTAAAAGGGCTTCGGAAATTGAACAGGTTTACGAGCTCTTCCCCGAACTCGGACGTCGTAAAAAGCAGTTTGCCGGAACCATGAGTGGTGGAGAGCAGCAGATGCTGGCTATTGGTCGAGCCATGGTTTCTGGGAATGAGTTGATCATGGTAGACGAGCCTTCCATGGGACTGGCACCTGTTGTTGTTATTCGTATCTTTAAGACGTTGAAAGAGATTATGGAAAAAAGAAAGCTTACACTTTTGCTGGTAGAGCAGAATGCCAAGCTTTCTCTTCCTCTCAGTGACAGAATTTATATCTTGTCTCAAGGCGCTATTACTCTTGAAGGCAGTGCAGAAGAGCTTAAAAATCAGGATACGATCCAAAATATGTACTTCGCAAAGAAGTGAGGTGGAGAAAAATGGAGCAACGCTACTCTTTAACCTATACCAAAGATAAAGAGTTGTCTTTTACTCTTCCAGAGGACGTTGTAGTGCAGCAGATGAAAAGTCGCAGCGGGGTGATTGCCAAAAGCCCGGAGGCTATTTGTCGAGCTGTCAGCAGTGCTCTGAATGCTCCATGCGGTAAATCGCTAGAAGAAGTTTTGGAAGAAAAAGGAGCTCCATTACTCTTAATTGTAGATGATCATACTCGTAGTACGCCTGTAAAAGAAGTTTTAGATGTTCTTGTTCCTCGTCTAGAACAGTGTGGTCTAAAAGACTCTGATATAAGCATTATTACGGCCAATGGAACACATAGAGAAATGATTCCGGAGGAAGTTGATGGGAAGTTAGGGGAGTACGGAAAACGTTTTAAGGTATATCAACATAACTGTTACGCCTCAGAGTCTTTAGAAAGTTATGGAGATCTTGATGGTATTCCTGTACTTTTGAACAAACACCTCAAAGAAGCTAGGACCATTCTTGCTGTAGGTTCTACAGTTCCTCATCGCTTTTGTGGATGGTCTGGTGGTGGAAAGATTATTACCCCAGGGCTGAGTGGGTATGAAACTATATTCCAGACACACTGCCGAGCCCTTCTTCGTGAGCAGATTGCGCCAGGCATGTATCCGAACTGGTTCCGCACTTTTATAGACGAAGTGGGACGAAGAGCTGGCTTAAGCTTTGTTGTGAATTTTGTTTCGGGAGCGGAGGGGTATTACGGAGTAGTGGCAGGAACTCCTGATAGTACTCTTATGGAAGGGATACGTATTGGCATGGAATACTCCTGCCAGGAGTTTGACGAACGATTCGACGTAGCTATTATCTCTTCTTACCCAGCTAGTCAAGATTTGTGGCAAAGCGGGAAAGGGTTTTATATTGGAGAGCATTTGGTGCCTGACGGGGGAGTAATTATTCTGGCTTCTCCTCTGATCGATGGTACAGGTGATCATCCAGAGTTTGCATCAGCTCTCCGTATGTCTGTGAAAGAGATAGAAAGTCTTCTCGCAGATAGAAAAGTATCAGATCCTTTGGGGGTATCAGCTTCTTGTGCTATTCGAAAAATTATGGAAACAAAGACCCTCGTACTTGTCACAGATAACTGCCACGTGAAGAAGGAAGTGGAGGAGATTTCTGGTATTCCTGTCTGTTCTTCCATCGGTGATGCTCTTCAGTTGGTACAATCCAAAAAGATGCGTCGAGTGGCTCTTGTTCAGGATTTGTACGTGTTACCTCTGGAACGTAAAAAGTAAAAATGGGGTGAAGCTATGCGTTTTGCGTTTATGATTATTACTCCAGACGTTCAGGGAAGTCAGGTTACAGGAGTTCGGGGTCCTTTTGAAGACCTTTTCCCAAGGTTAAAGGAGTTAGGGTACCAGGGTGTAGAGGTGATGTTAAAAAATCCTTTCAATGTGGATTTTGATCAGATTTATAGCCTCTCTAAAAAATATGATTTGCCTGTCTGCTCTTTATGTACTGGAGAAATGTACGGAGAAGACAAAATCTCTTTGGGAGACCCTGATCTTGCAGTAAGACGAGAAGCCCTTAAGCGATTCAAGGCTTTAGTGGAGGCGGCAGCTCTTCTGAATACGCATGTGAGTATAGGAAGAGCGCGGGGGCGATTTGTTGATGGGGTTCCCAAAGAAGATACTCTGAGGTGGGTTCAAGATGGGCTTAGGGACGTTGCGGAACTGAACAGGGATGTTCACCTTTTGCTTGAACCTATTAACCGGTACTATGAAAATTTCATTATATCTACTCAGGATGGCGTGGATTTCGTTAAAGACCTGAATGTTGTCAACGTTCGTCTTATGCTCGATTATATGCATCTTGTTATAGAGGAAGAGAACGCAACAGAGAGCGTTGCTCTTGCAGCTCCGTATCTGGATCATGTTCATGTGTGTGATTCTGATAGGAAACCTTTAGGTCAAGGGAATCTGGATCTTGCTCCGTTTTTTGCGGCGTTGATGAAGGTCGGCTATAAAGGCTATATATCATCTGAAGCCTTTCCTTCAGACGATGAAGAGAGAGATCTTCGAGAGACAATAGATGAAATGAACCGTTTTTCTCGGGAAGGTTGTAGCCTTCTTGGAGAGGAAAAAGAGTGCAGCGAATCTCAAAAAAAAGAAATGCCGAACGCCATTCTTATCGACAAGAAAGACAATGTACTAACTACTTTTCGCGAGATTCAAGAAGGAGAGGTTCTCGTCGCTCGAGACTTTGACGGAACGCTGGTTGCTGAAGAAAAGATACCGAAAGGGTTTAAAGTCGCCATAACTGCTATTCCTAAGGGTGCAACTGTTTATAAGTATGGAAAAACTATCGGGACAGCTACATCTGATATTGGTGCTGGAGCCATGGTTCATGTTCACAATATCCGTAGTCACCGTGGGAAGGAATCGAAGGTGGATTAGCATGGGAGATAAAAATAAAACCCTAAAGGGATATATGCGAAAAAATGGGACGGTGGGTATTCGTAACCATATTCTTGTTCTCCCTCTCGTTGTTTGTGCCAATTCGGTAGTTGAGGAGATGGGAAGAAGATATCCTGATGCTATCACTGTTCCCCATCCATACGGCTGTACTTTCGATCCATCAAGCAATAAGGAGATCACAGACATTTTTGTAGGATTAGGCAGAAATCCTAACTTCGGTGCCGTCCTTCTTGTCAGTTTAGGGTGCGAAACCATCAAACTGCATGAGGTATACGAAGGCATTCGTCTTTCTGGGAAACCAGTAGGAGTTGTTTCAATCCAGAAAGAAGGGGGCACAGGCCGAGCTATTGAGAAAGCTGATGCTATAGTGCGAGAGTTTATGGCCCTTCTTGAAAAAGACGTGAAGGTAGATGTTCCTCTATCCTCCCTTATTGTTGGGACAGAATGTGGTGCTTCCGATAGTTATTCAGGTCTTTCTGCTAATCCAGTTGTAGGGCATGCTTGTGATCACTTTGTAGATAGTGGCGCAACAGTTTTTCTTACAGAAGTTACAGAATTCCTTGGCGCTGAAGATATATTGGCCCAGCGATGTGTCTCTGCAAAAGTGGCGGAGAACCTTATGGAGTATGTTCGCGAGACAGAGGGTTTTATGGCTCAAGTTGGTCATAGCGAAATAGCAGATATAGCTCCTGGCAATATTGCAGGAGGTCTGAGCACTCTGGAAGAAAAATCTTTGGGATGTATTCGAAAAGGTGGAACGCGCCCCATACAGGAAGTTGTTCCTCACGGTGGATGCCCTAGAGGAAGAGGCCTTGTCGTGATGGATGCACCAGGTCACGACGTAGAATCTATGGTTGCTATGGCAGCCGGAGGAGCGAATCTCATATTCTTTACCACTGGCCGGGGAACTCCTACTGGATGTCCTGGTGTCCCGGTTATTAAAGTTTCGAGTAATACAACTACCTACAATAATATGCGAGATAACATAGATTTCAACGCTGGCCCTGTTATTGATGCAGGGAAAAGCATTTCCGAGCTTGGCAATGATCTTTTCAACCTAGCTGTAGCTGTAGCTAATGGGACTCAAACGTGTTCAGAGAGATGGCGTTGCCGGGAATTTGCCATTAGGAGAAAGGGCGTTAAAGCCTATATTCTTTAGCTTTCAATGGCTTGTCACGTGATTTATATGAATATTTTTCGTATATAAAGATTTTACCTCCGAAACACCTCACAGCACAAAGCGGGGACCTATAGTAATAGGGTCCCCGCTCTCTCTTATTTTTTTCTTAGACAAGAGCTATAATTTGCAATAAATAAAAATGAATATTTTTTTATTCTAAAAAGGATAACTGTTTCTTTCCCTTTGTTATTTGAAATAAGGCTTGGCGAGACGACGCTCGACCATCATTCGTAAGAGGAGAGTATCGCTCCAATCCCGGCCAGGATGGGTATATTTATCGATGGCAATAACAAAAAGTAAGGACAAAACAATAACACAGAAGACTATAAGAAACTGCATGAGGAGAGAGGGGCCTTCTCTATGTCTTTTTGGGGGCTTTTGGTAGTTCCTCACTTTTATCACCTGCTTTCAGGTGCATGTATACTATATATTATTCCATAAGGTCAGAGAAGCTTATGCTGGCTAATAAATTGTGCATATACACATATATTATACTATATTACCTTATAAGGCTTGTTGGGAAGGGGGAATGAAGATGGCTTTATGCCGAGCCTTACGGCTTATCCGTCTTTTCGCTAAGGAAGGCAAACGTGCCTGGCTTGTGGGTGGTGCAGTGAGAGATTTATTGATGGGACGCACTTCCTTTTCTGACATGGATGTAGCTGTTGAAGGAGAGGAAGGAGAAATTCAGAATATTTTTCCCCACGCTATTTTTGTTGGAAAGAAGGGGAAGCGAACTGGCATAATCTTTTTTGAGGGAGAGCACGTGGATATTTTCCCCCTCGGCTCATATCCTCTTGAAGAAGATTTGGGGAGGCGGGATTTTACGGTAAATGCCATAGCTATAGATGGAGAGGGGGACGTGTATGATCCTTTTGGAGGGCTGATAGATTTAGAAAAGGGGCTTCTTCGCTTTAACGGCGATCCTGTGGAGCGTCTTAAGGATGACCCCATTCGAACATTGCGTCTCTGCCGCTTTTCAGCCTCGCTGAGTTTAAAAATAGATGAAGATTCTTCCAATGCTGTGAAGGCTTTTGCCCCCCTTATTCCGCCTATTCCTGGGGAACGAATTGGGCATGAAGTTCTGAAAGCTCTTGATGGAGATGCCTTGCTTTTTTTCCGATTGGTGAGCAGTCATCAACTTATGCCTGTTTTTTTCCCTTTCCTTGAAGTTTTGAAAGATCAGCGCCTTGTTTTTGGTGACCACTATGAAGGAGGGAGGCTCCTTCATTCACTTCTTTCCCTTCAGTCGGCTCAAAACATTCATGCGGAAAGCGCCGTACAAATGGCGGCATTGCTTCATCATGTAGGCTGTCCGTCTGTAGAAAAATATTTAATTGATTGGGCATGGCCGGCTGCTCTTCGCAACGAAATCGAGATGTTGGTAAAGTATCATTCATTACTGCTGTCTCCCCTCTCTTTAGAAACAGCGGTTTCTATAAATGGAGAGCTAGGGGCACACATAGTTGAAAAGTTGTTCCTTCTTGCTCGTGCAATATTGGCGGCGTCGGGGAAATCTGACGAGTTATGTCGAAAAAACCGTATTCTCTATAGCGCAACGGCAGCTCGGCTATTTTGTGCAGATTTTCTTCCAGATGGTGATGAGCTCATGTCGATGCTCAATGTGGAGGAGGGCCCTCTTATTGGCATTTTGAAAGTAGGGCTTCGTCAAGCTGTGGCTAAAAAAGAGATCCGTAGCCGTGAAGACGTGGTGAAGTGGTTAGAGAAAAACACCCCAGACGGAGGAGTCCCCACATCAAAGTAAAAGGGAGAATAGAGGGCTTGAAAACTCCTCCGCCAAGATGTTTTTAAAGCAATCTGTCGATTATTTTTTCTAACAAACAGGAAGCGAAATGACAATCTTCCAGAGAACAGAAAGCTTGTGGAGTGTATGCTTTTTGTACAGGTATAGAAAGAGAGAGGGTAAGGAAGACTGCCTCACCCCCTGTCGTAGGGTTATAGTTTTATTGAACCTGCCAGAGATGTGGCTATCCCTATCCAGTGTCGCATCTCTTCCATGGTAGAACCTTCCATTCGTACCGTTCGCCCATCTACGCGAATAACCCCTGGAACATAAGACACTTCGTCACATTGGCGGGAATATTTAAACGTAATCTCTAAGGAATAAGGAGTAGCAATTTTCATAACGGGGGCTTTTTTAGATTGTATAGACGCTACTGCTTTTTTTGCCGCTTCTTTCAAAAGAGAGAAAGAGACGGAAGGAGGTAATAGGGTTGCGCAGCTGTTAGAGCGCCCTTCTTTTACAGCACACGTAATGAGATTGCTCCCTAAAAGCGCCAGAGCCTCTCGACAGGCGGCGGCATCTCCAGAGACGAGTGCTACGGGAATATGATGTTCAGCACAGACTGCGGCATTGAGCCCGGTCTCACCTACGTTGTGGCCATTGAGCGTTACGTTGAAGACAGAACTTCCAGAAACAGTGTGGTCTAGCACCGCTTCTGGCGTCCCTGCCATAGCATGGTAGGCGATAAAAAATGCTCCGTCGCATCCTTGAACCCCTTCAATCATGCCAAGTGCTTTGGGAGTTCCAGAGATAAGCCGAACCTCTTTGGGCAACTGCGATACATCAATATTAATCATTCGTGCATGTGAATCGTTTACAAGTATTTCGGTTGCGCCAGCTTCAAGTGCTCCTTCAACGACGGCTTTTAGATCGTGATATTGCATTGTGCACCCAAAAGCGTATTCATTTACAGCCTCGGCACGTACGTGTAAAGGACTTACGATGCCGGTAGCCCCTTCCATATCCACGCTTATGTAGATCTTCACTGGAATCACCTCAATAATAAGAATTCAATGCTTTGATTGACAATTATAAATGATCGTTGTAAAAATGGATAGACAAATGGACCCATTTTTTTATCCATTTAGGGATGAAGGGGAAGGGGGGAACGGAATGGAGGGAAAACTACGAGCAGATGAGGTAGTTTTTCGCCATGTTATCGCAAAGCTTGTTGCCAAAGAATTGCGCCCCGGAGACAGAATTTATGAAACGGCCCTGAGTAAAGAACTAGGTGTGAGCCGTACTCCTATACGACAGGCTATTAGTCGTCTTATTGCGCAGGGAGTTCTTGAAAATAGGGAAGGGCAGAAGGGATATGCAATCCCCATTCTTACTCCTGAGGATATGCAACAGGTTTATGTTTCTCGGGAAGTGGTTGAAGCTCAATGTGCTTACTACGCGGCTTCTAATGCCACACCGGAAGATATTGCACTTCTTTGGGACTATAATATGCAAGAGCGACGCCTTTATGATAGTGATGAAAAAGAGCGTTTCGCCAATCTCAACGAAAAATTCCACCTTTCTATCGTTCGGCTCAGTGAAAATATATATTTGCAACGTTTTGCTCTCCAGCTCTATTGGCGAGCGCAACTCTATACTTTCTATCTTGGAAGCTTTTACCGTACCTACCGAAACCTTGCGGAAAAAAAGGCGTTCCCTCAAGATCCTGACCACCATACAAACTCAGAACATGCTCGTATTATACGAGCCATAGAAAATAAGGATAGTGAGGAGGCCAAACTATCTATGGCCGATCACATACAACGTACCTATAGGCATTTTTGTAGGTTAATGTAGAGTTTCTTCTAGAATTTGGAAGGATGTGTAGATGGATATTTTACATATATAGGGGGTGGATGAGGCCGGAGAAAAACCATCTATGGTTTTCCGGAGGTGTCGTGGAGACATTCCAAGTCCTGTAAATCCTCCTTCGGGGTGTGGTTTCCATTCCCGTTGCTCTATGGCGAAAGATATTTGTAAAAGAGAGGTTCCAGAGTGGCGTGAAATAGAGACAAAGCATTGGGTTGCTTGTCACTTTGCGTAAAAATGAGGGAGTAGTTTTATGAAAAAACAGAAACGTATTGCTGATTATGGTATTTTAATTGGTCAAATGGAGCGAGGAGCATTAAATGCTATTACAGATGTTCCGGGAGTAAAAGTGGGGCACTGTACTCTTGATGAAGGATCTGTAAAAACAGGTGTCACGGCGATTCTTCCTCATGAGGGGAATATGTTTCAGGAGAAATTAGTGGCAGCGTGTCATGTAATTAACGGTTTTGGTAAATCTGTGGGATTGGTACAAGTAGAAGAAATGGGGACCCTTGAAACGCCTATTATTCTTACAAATACATTGAGTACAGGGACGGCAGTAGAAGCATTGGTGCGCTATATGTTAAAAGAAAATAAAGATATAGGTCGAGAAACGGGAACGGTCAACCCTGTAGTATGCGAGTGTAACGATGGCTTTTTAAACGACATTCGTGGTTTGCATGTAAAGGAGGAGAATATTTTTTCTGCCCTCGCACGTGCGGATAAGGAATTTGAAGAGGGGAGTGTAGGGGCAGGTAGGGGAATGTCGTGTTACCAGCTTAAAGGGGGGATTGGCTCAGCTTCACGTGTTTTTACTATAGGCGGAGAAAAATTTGTTCTCGGTGTTTTAGTTCTCTCAAATTTTGGGGAGAAGGGAGACTTAGTTATTGATGGCTTGAAAGTCGGGAGAAAAATAGTAGAAGTCGAATCTTCGCTAAAAGAAAAAGAACAAGGATCCATTATTGTTATTATATCTACTGATATTCCTATGACTGAACGACAGCTGAAGCGAGTTTGCCGTCGTGCTTCCGTAGGCATTACCCGTACGGGAGCTTATATTGGGAATGGCAGCGGCGAGATTGCGTTGGCTTTCACTACGGCTAATCGGTTTTCGCACTATGAAGACAGAGCGGTTTGCCCTATAGGGATGTTTAATGAAAATCATATAAATGTTGTTTTTCGTGGAGTTGTAGAGGCTACAGAAGAGGCGGTGTTGAATTCTATGATTTGTGCTGAAACGACTATAGGGCGAGATGGGAATATTCGTCGTTCTCTTAAGGAATATGAATCATTTTTTGTATGCTCCGATTGATAATTCAAAGCATTGATTATATGATGAATATACTTTTAGGAAGGTGCGACGAGCTTTTCTATATTCTCGTAGGAGGGAAGAACTGCATGAAGAAAAAATTATGGATAGCTTTGCTCATGGCGTTAGCGTGTGTTTTTGTTGTGTCTGCGGCTTTTGCTGCCCCTCAGCCAGGTGGCATTTTGAGGTGGCGCTTGATCAATGATCCACCTTCTCTCGATCCAGTTTTTTCTAACATTACAGTGGCAACCCGTGGTTCAAACCTGTATCTGGAAACTTTGGTAACTACATCTGCAGATGGGAAAAAGATACTGCCTCTTTTGGCCGAAAGTTGGGAAGTTAGCGACGATGCTTCAGTTTGGACCTTTCATCTTCGTAAAGGAGTTCACTTCCAGAAAACAGTTTTAGGAGAAGCGACGCTGAATGGTGGTCGCGAGATGACGGCAGAGGACGTAAAGTACAGCTTTGAACGTCTCGTAAAGATGAAAGCAGCGCGGGTCTTCTTCGCAAGCAGCATTGCTGGGTATAAAGACCTGAATGATGGCAAGGTTGATGAATGGAGTGGCATCAAAGTCCTTGACAAGTATACGATTCAGTTCACCCTCGAGTCTTCTTTTGCTCCCTTCCTTGCGGTTATGACATACCCCAATTTTGGCATTGTTCCTAAGGAAGATGCGGAAAAGTGGGGGAAGGAGTTTACCTTCCATCCAGTTGGTACTGGACCGTTTGTTCTTGAAAAATGGGATCATGATAACCTCGTTTCCTTCCGAAAGAACCCCGATTATTGGGGAAAAGACGCTGATGGGAATCAGCTCCCCTATCTTGATGGTATCGATCTTGTTGTTATCCCCGATAATAGTGTAGCCTATCTTGAGTTTAAGAAGGGTAATATCGATGTGCTGCCAGATATTCCTGACGAGTATTATCGCGAAATTAAAAAAGAATTTGAAGGTCAGTTCCAGGAAATACCAGGTTTGGACGTTCAGTATTACGGCATGAACCAGACGAAGCCTCCTTTTGACAATATTAAGGTTCGGCAGGCTCTGAATTACGCAGTGAATAGAGAGGCTATTAGTGAATTAGTCCTTAATGGACGTTATTCGGTAGCAAAAGGTGTTCTGCCCCCTGGTATGCCCGCCTATAATCCTGATATGAGATGTTATTCCTATAATCCTGAAAAAGCCAAAGCGCTTTTGAAAGAAGCAGGGTACGAGAAAGGTTTTGAGGTTACTCTCCATTACAATAATAACCCTCGTCATAAGGCTATAGGCGAAGCAGTTCAGGCGCAGCTTGCCGAGCTTGGCATTAAAATGAATCTTTCCTCTTCTGAGGTAGGGGCACATTATGATGCCGTTCGTCGTGGCGATTATGGCTTGTTTAGGGCTGGATGGGCTGGAGATTATGTAGACCCTGATAACTTCCTTTACACATTGTTCTACTCAGGGAACATTGGCCCTCAAGGGAACTACTCTCGATATAAGAACGAAGATGTAGATACGTGGCTTGTGGACGCTCGTCGAGAAACTGACCGTGAGAAACGTATTGAGCTTTACAAGAAGGCAGAACAGAAAATTGTTGATGATGCAGTGTGGCTTTTCCTTTTCTATAGCACGAACAGCCTCGTTACAGGACCGAATGTAAAGAACGTTCATCTTGATTTCTTGGGAGACTATATGACGAAACTTACCCAAGTGTATATTGAAAAATAAAATTATCGCATAGTGACGGAACTTAAGGAGGGAGACCGTGAAACGGTCTCCCTCTTTCGATTGGATATTAGAAGAAGAGAAACACGTGAAAGGAGCTTATACCCTCTATGAAACGAAACGTAGAAATAACAGATTTGTTGAAATATCGTTTTCTTTCAGTGCCTTCATTTTCTCCAGATGGCGAGCATATTTGTTTCCGGGTTCACCAAGCTTTACGAGAGGAGAATTGTTACTCTACAAACCTTTGGATCTACAATCTTTCTCGGGGAGATCTTCGTCAACTTACTACCTCGGGGAAAGAAAAAATTTTTGCATGGAAGCCAGACGGACGTTCTCTTATTTTTGCCAGTGAGAGACAAGAGCCAGAAAAAAATAAGACGTATCTTTACTCTATATCTATAGATGGAGGGGAAGCATATTCTTTAGCTCAGATTCCCATGTCTCTTTCATCGCTCGCTGCTCTTAACAACGATATGCTTTTAATCACAGCTTCTTTCGAGCCAAAGTATGAGAACCCAGATGAAGGGGACTATATAGTTTTTGATCAGATTCCGTTCTGTTCCAATGGCAAAGGATATACGGGCCAACGCCGTAATGGATTATATGTGTATAAGCTTTCCACAGGAGAATTAACGCGGCTTTCTCCTGAAGATATGGATGTGGAAAACTTTTGCATCGATGAAAAATGCAAGAAGGTTTTGGCCTGGGGGCCACGCTATCGTTATGTTAAAGGGCTTTATAACGTTTTATGGGAGTTCGATGTTACGACTGGAAGAGGTTCCGAACGCCTGCAAGGAGAGACGTTCACGTGTAGATGGGCAGGTTATGTTAATGGAGACATTTGGGTTACTGGTAGTTATTTAGATAAACACGGTGTCAATGAAAATGTTAAATTTTATAAGATTCTCAAGCAGGATATTCAGTGTATATCTCCCGATTTAGATCGAGGCTTGCGGAACTCTATCGGATGCGATTGTCGATATGGAACAACAGATCTGAACCTCGCTTTTTATGCCCAAGACGATACAGTTTGGTTTGTTTCCACTGATAATTTCCGTTCTCATCTTCACACTATCAAGTCGGATGGTTCTATAAAACAGGTCACCCATGACCTTTTTTCGGTGGATGATTATCGCATATATAAAGACATGGCTGCTGTTATAGGTTTAAAAGGTCTTGCTCTTCAGGAGCTTTATCTTGTTAAAGATGGTAAAGAACAACAGGTAACTCACTTTAATGACTGGCTTGGAGAAGAGTGTAACCTCCCTGAACCTGTTCATGTGGTTGTGGATAATGGGACGGATATGCCTATAGATGGGTGGTACATGAAACCAGTAAATTACGAAGAGGACCGAACATATCCTGCTATTTTAAATATTCATGGTGGCCCCAAGATGACTTTTGGGGATGTCTTTTTCCATGAAATGCAATATTGGGCTGCTCAGGGATACGGAGTCTTTTTCTGCAATCCCAGAGGAAGCGACGGGAAAGGGAATGGCTTTGATGATATTCGAGGTAAGTATGGTACTGTAGATTATGAAGATATAATGACTTTTACCCATTGGATTATAGAAAATGTTCCTTTTGTGGATAGAAATCGCCTTGGAGTTACAGGTGGCTCTTATGGTGGATTTATGACGAACTGGATTATTGGGCATACCAACCTTTTCAAAGCGGCTGTTTCCCAACGAAGCATCAGTAATTGGGTGTCGAAAGCCGGGGTCTCTGATATAGGGTATTATTTCGTGCCAGATCAGCAAGCTGCTGATATCTGGACTGATGTAGAAAAATTATGGTGGCATTCTCCTTTAAAGTATGCAGATCAGGCTCAAACTCCAACTCTTTTTCTTCACTCCGATGAAGATTATCGTTGCGAATTGTCACAAGGATTGCAAATGTTTTCCGCTTTAAAACGTCATGGCGTTGAAAGCCGTATGTGTGTTTTTAAAGGCGAGAACCATGAATTGAGCCGAAGCGGGAAGCCCCGGCAACGTCTTGCCCGCCTAAGGGAAATGACAAATTGGTTTGATCGTTTTTTGAAAGACAAGAGATAAATAGGATGCTCTAACAGTTTGTTCAGCACCCCAAAAGTCGGACAGAAAATCCAGCGTTTGGGGTGCTCTTATCTTTATTTATTATTTATGTTCGGCGAGTAGATATTCGAGGCAGGTTCTAGTTGCAAAAGCAGAAGCGCCGAGACCGTAGCAATCGAATTCCTTTTCGTAGTAATCTACTGCGGCTATATCGAGATGAGCCCATGGAATAGTAGGATCTACGAATTCTCTTAAGAACATGCCGGCTGTAATAACGCCGCCTCCAGGGCCACCAGTGTTTACTACATCTGCGTATGGGGTATCAATTTGTTCCCGAAGCTTTTCGTCGTCCATGGCAAAACGGTGGAACCGCTCGCCTGCTTTTTCAGCAGAGAGAAGCACGTCGTTACTCAGCTTGTCCCAGTCAGAAACAAGGCCAGCAGTATAGTTTCCAAGGGCGGTGACAGCAGCACCTGTAAGAGTGGCCATGTCGATAATAGCGTTAGGCTTGAGAGTGGATGTGTAAGCAAGCATATCTGCTAGAGTCACTCGTCCCTCTGCGTCAGTGTTTTTAATTTCAATTGTCTTGCCATTGAAAGCGCGGATGATGTCGTCGGGTCTATAGGCATTGCCGTCGGGCATGTTTTCTACAGCACCGAAGAGACCGTGAACTTCGTAGGGACATTGAAGGGCTGGAAGAGCATTCATAATGCCTAGAACATTGCAGGCCCCAGTTTTATCGCATTTCATGGTTTTAATGCCATCCCTAGTTTTTATACAAAGCCCGCCGCTATCGAAGGTAACGCTTTTTCCTACGAGGGCTATTTTTCCAAGGGTCTCTTCCCCTTGAGGATGATATGTAAGGTGAACGAGTCTTGGGGGTGTTTTAGAACCCTTTCCTACATGCCAAAGAGCTAAAAGGCCTTTGTCTTGAATCTGTTGCTCGTCAAGAATAGTGAGTTCCATTCCATGACGGGAGGCTATTTCTCGGGCAATGTCGGCCATAATGAGGGGAGTGATTACATTGCCTGGCTCATTGGCTAGGTCTCGCGAGTATGTTTGAGCGGTAGCAACATGACGCCCCTGCTCCATGGCTTGAAGGTCCCCGCCTTCAAGGAAGAAAGATTCACATGTTGCAGCAGGAGATGTGTCGGTAGTGCGATATTTAGTAAACCGGTAATTGCCAAGAATAGCACCTTCAGCTATAGCTTTGCTGCTGGCGGCTGTGGGAGGTTCGGGGAGGGCGAGAGAAAAAATTTTAAGCCCTATGGTTGTCCCTTTCCTAATATATTCAGCAGTTTTATTTCGGTATAGGGTTGTAAGATCAGAAGATCGTTCAACTCTTTTTCCGAGCCCAATAACAGCAAGCCAATAGGAGCCTTCGGAAAGCGGAATAAACTGAATGGCACCCTTTTTACCCCATTTCGAAAGAAAGTCACTATAGGGGGCCAAGGAATCTGGTAGCTTTGCATCTTCGAAGATCATAAAACCTCGAACACTCATAGGTGTTGTATAAGATGGGGGTAAGCTTAAAAAATCCATGATGAACACCTCCAGAAATAGTGGCATTACATATCTACTATACAACAAAGGGAGAAAGAGAGGATATAATTTTAAAGGTTAGTTGCACATCGTTATTATCTTCGAGTAGCTTTGGTGGTGTGGGGAAGAGATCCTTTCAATCCTCGAACACCGTGTATCCCAACTTTCTAGAATATGGAGGCGTAGTTTATGACCGATGGAAGCAATGTAACTCTTTCTTATTACGAAAAGGCTCAGGAACTTCATGAAAAGCACATGGTTGTGGATGCTCATTTCGATCTTTTACCATTGGTGTTAGGGAAACGGTTGAAAGGAGAGACTCACGTTATTGAACGGGATTATCTTCCTTCTTTGAGGGCAGGGGGAGTCAACCTTGTCATTTCGTCTCTTTTCGTCCCTAACGAGTACTTGCCTGAAATGGGATTGCGCCGAGCCTTGGATTTAGTGAGCGTACTTCACGCAGAAATGGAGGAAAGCCCAGGCCTCTTTTCTTTGTGTAGGAATACCCAGGAGATACGCCATGCCAAAGAAAAAGGGGAACTTGGAATTCTCCTCTCCTTTGAGGGACTTGAACCTATAGGAAATGATCTCGCTTTGCTTCGTATCTTTTATGAGTTGGGAGTGCGAGGGATTGGAATTACATGGAGCCGTCGGAACTTTGCCGCAGATGGTTGTTTTTTTAATCCGGTAGAGGAAGGGCGAAAGGGTGGGCTAACAGAATTTGGCGTTAAAGTTGTACGAGAAGCCACCCGCCTGGGTATGTATTTTGACATAAGCCACCTTAATGATGAAGGAATGGAAGATCTGTTTAGTTTGTATCAGGGACCAATCATGGCTTCTCATTCTAACTGTAGATCGTTAATGCCCTCTATGAGAAATCTCACAGATGATTTAATTGGCAAATTGGCACGAAGTGGTGGAGTTATGGGTATGAATGTTTGTAGTACTTTTGTAGGGGATCCGGATGTAAAAAAGCTGGACGAGAAAGATCTGGCCAATCATGTAGATCATATCCGGAGTTTAGTGGGAGTAGATCATGTAGGTTTTGGTTTCGATTTTTGTGATGAAATGAGAGATTTTACCAAGCCGGGACCTCATCGAAATTATGATTGTATTAAAGGGCACCATCATTCTATAGAATTTACAGCAGAGCTTCTATCGAGAGGGTATAGTGAGGATGAAGTAATAAAAGTTATAGGCGGAAATTTCATAAGTTTTTTAGAAAAGACGATAGGATAAATAAGAGAGGGACTTTTTAAAGTCCCTCTCTTATAGTAAGCATATAGAGCCTGGCACTCTTTTATATAACGGAGCTTTTTATTTTTCTTGGAGGAAACAGGCAGTGTAATGCTCATCTCCACGATCTCTAAGCTCGGGAGTTTCTTGAGAACAGCGCTCCATGACATATGGGCAACGGGTATGGAAGCGGCAGCCTTTTGGAGGATTGGCGGGAGAAGGAATATCTCCTTCCAGGGGAATTCGGATTCCTCGTTGCTCGGGGTCGGGGAGAGGGATAGATGAAAGAAGGGCTTTTGTATAGGGATGCATGGGATGCCTGAATATCTCTTCTTTTCCCCCTAACTCCACTATAGTGCCAAGATACATAATAGCAATTCTGTCGGAAATAAATTTCACCACAGAGAGGTCATGGGTAATAAAAAGATATGTGAGGCCGAACTCTTCTTTCAGATCCATAAGCTCGTTGAGAACCTGGCTCTGTATAGAGACGTCCAAAGCACTTACAGGCTCGTCGCAAACTATAAACTCTGGGGCTAAGGCTAGGGCCCTGGCGATGCCTATTCTCTGTCTCTGCCCCCCTGAGAACTCGTGGGGATAGCGGAAGCGGTGCTCCGGAAGAAGCCCAGCTTTCACAATAATGTTTGTAATGTAGGTATCCAGCTCTTTTTTTCCCGTGGCAATGCCGTAAAATTTTACGGCTTCTCCTACTATTTCTTGCACTGTCATACGGGGATTGAGACTCCCATAAGGGTCTTGAAAGATAATCTGGATATTTTTCCGAATCTCCGCAGGATTTTCCTTCAGAGTTTCCCCCACGTCCCTTCCCTTGAAATAAACAGATCCGGCTGTGGGAGTGAGAAGATGCATAATAGTCCGGCCTGTTGTAGATTTGCCACATCCGGACTCTCCTACTAATCCAAGAGTTTCCCCTCTTTTTATAGTGAAGGACACGCCATCCACAGCTTTTACGTAGCCAACGGTTTTTTTGAATATTCCTTTCTTTATAGGAAAATATTTTTTGAGCCCTTCGACCCTGAGAAAGTCCTGATCGTTTTTATTCATTTTCCACACCTACCTTCTCGGGGTGATCTTCATAGAGCCAGCATCGAATAGCTCGATTATTGGAAAGAAGATAAAGGGGCGGTTCCTCTGTAGTGCATCGATCGAAACATTCGGAGCAGCGATTGTGAAATTTACAGCCAGAAGGGAAATTCAACGGGCTTGGAACAACGCCAGGTATAACATCAAGTCGTTTTGCCTGTGTATTGAGATGAGGGATAGAGTGAAGGAGGCCACGGGTGTAGGGATGCTGAGGTTTTTTAAAAAGAGGGACGACTGGTGCTCTCTCCACAACTTTCCCTGCATACATAACAACTACATTCTGCGCCATTTGGGCTATGACACCGAGGTCATGTGTAATAAAAATAATAGCCGAATTCATTTTTTTCTTGAGTTCGTTCATGAGATCAAGAATTTGAGCTTGAACGGTTACGTCAAGAGCTGTAGTTGGTTCGTCGGCAATGAGAAGGGATGGGTTGCATGCTAGCGCCATGGCTATCATGGCCCTCTGTCGCATTCCTCCAGAAAGCTGATGAGGATACTCTGTCATTCTTTGACGAGCGGATGGAATACTTACCAACTCCAAAAGTTCCACTGCTTTTTCGAAAGCCGCCTTATTATCCATGTTTTGGTGAAGCCGAAGAGGTTCCATAATCTGCTCACCAATAGTAAAGACAGGATTGAGACTCGTCATAGGCTCTTGGAAAATCATGGAGATGTCATTCCCTCGAATTTTTTGCATCTCTTCTTCCGATAATGTAGTGAGATCTTTCCCGTCAAAAATGATCCTGCCTCCAGCTATTCGACCAGCTGGGCGTGGCAAAAGCCCCATAATAGAGAGGGATGTAACTGATTTTCCACATCCGGATTCTCCCACTATTCCTAGAGTCTCGCCAGATTCTACTGAAAAGGAGACGCCATCGACTGCCTTCACTGTTCCAGCATCTGTATCGAAATATGTTTTAAGGTTTTTGACTTCTAGCAATGCCATGTTTTTCCCCTACCTTTTCAACCGTACATCAAGAGCGTCGCGAAGACCATCACCTACGAAGTTAAAAGCGAGAACGGTGTACATAATCGCTAATCCGGGGAATATTGCCCACCACCATTGCCCAGTGGTCAAATATCGCTGGCCTTCAGATATCATAAGTCCCCAGCTTGGCGTAGGTGGTTGTGCGCCAAAGCCGAGGAAGGCCAAACCGGCTTCGGTAGTAATAACTCCGCCCATCCCCAATGTGGCCTGTACGATGATAGGAGCGATGGCATTGGGAAGAATGTGACGAAAAATGATTCTTGAAGTAGGCAATCCAAGGGCTTTTGTCGCCTCAACATATTCTCTTTCTCGAAGAGAAATAAACTGAGCTCTGGCTACACGGGCAATAGGAACCCATGAAACTATACCAATAGAGATAAAGATGACGATCATCCCAGGATTTTTAAAAACAGCTACGACGGCAAGAACGAAGAGGAAGAAGGGGAAAGCGAAGACGACGTTAATAAGCCATGAAATGATGTCATCTATATACCCGCCAAAATATCCTGCCAAGGCACCAAGAGTAACGCCTAAAAGGAGGGACACGATGGTAGCAAAAATTCCAATCTGCAACGATATTCTGGCCCCATAAATAATTCGGCTTAAAATGTCCCGCCCGTAAAGATCTGTGCCCATCCAGTGTTCTGCAGAAGGAGAGGCAAGTTTTGCTTTGATCCCTTCTGTCCAGACGAGCTGTTTAATAGGGTCATGAGGAGCTATGAGAGGCGCAAAAATAGCTACAATAAGCAAGCTGATAACCATAAAAAGGCCTATCATAGCCAACTTGTTGCGACGGAAACGAATCCAAGCCTCGTACCATAGGTTACCAGTAGTGATTTTTTCTGCCATAACTCTTTCTCCTGTCAGTTTAGTCGTAACGGATTCGTGGATCGAAGAAACCGTATGAAATGTCGACGATGAGGTTGGCGATGAGGAAGATGATCGCCATGAAGATAACGGTTCCACGAATCATGGGGAAATCCCTTGCTATAAGGGCATCTACAGAAAGTCGTCCAATGCCTGGCCATGCGAAGATTGTTTCTGTCAGAACAGCGCCAGAGAGAAGAGATGCTATTTGAGTTCCAATAATAGTGATGATAGGGATCATGGCATTTTTGAGGGCGTGTTTCATAATGACTATGTTTTTGCCTAACCCCTTAGCGCGGGCAGTTCGGATATAATCTTGACTGAGGACTTCAAGCATACAGGATCGGGTAAGCCTGGCTGTTAATGCGGCAGGCCGAATGCCTAATGTGATCATGGGAAGTATGAGATATTTTAAAGAGCCATCTCCATATCCCGCTCCAGGAATCCATCCAAGAGTATACGCAAAAACAAATAATAACAGGAGACCAATCCAGAATACTGGCGCGCTGACTCCTGCTATGGCAACAAACATAGCCGAGTAATCAAAAACAGAATATTGTTTTACTGCTGAGACAATACCGGCTAAAATGCCGATAGTAGTTCCTACAATAAGAGCTCCGACAGCTAATTTAGCAGTGGCCCCAAGGCGATTTACAATAGCATCGAACACTTTTTCGTTTGTTCGATAGGATGTTCCAAGGTCTCCTTTGCATACTTGAGAAATAAAGCGGACGTACTGGACGTGGAGCGGGAGATCAAGGCCTAAATCCGCTCGTATTTTTGCAAGGGTTTCTGGGTCGCCACGTTGCCCCATCATAATCATGGCGGGGTCTCCGGGCACTACATTAATGAGGAGAAAAACAGCAGTTATAACGCCCCACACAACAGGAATAGTGTAGAGAATTTTCCTCGTGATGTAAGAAAACACGATGATCATCCCTTTCTGTCGTTAAATGTGTTTCGAAAAATAACAGGTGAAGATTAAGTCAAGAATACACCCCCCCCAAAATGTAAGACTTGGAAAAATGATACACTATAAACTCTTTCAGAGAAAGAAGAGGTTGTTTTTACGGATAAAAAAATATAGAGAATATGGAAGTTTAATTTTTATAGAGTTATACAGAAGAGAATAAAGAACCCCCCTCAAAAAAGAGGGGGGTTGATGTTTTTTACAGATTTTTTAAACGTCGAGATTTCGAACTTCGTGGGCATTGGCAACAATAAAATCTCGCCGCGGTTCCACCTTATCGCCCATAAGAATGCTGAAGTATTCATCAGCTGCCATGGCATCTTCAACCTCGATGCGTTTGAGAACTCGATTTTGAGGGTCCATCGTGGTCTCCCATAGCTGTTCAGGATTCATTTCGCCCAAGCCCTTATAACGCTGTACGCCAACTCTTTTGGGGTCTGAGGAAGAATCCACAGTTTGACGTAGCTCTTTATCGCTAAAACAGTAGGTAACTTTTTTCCCCTGCTGAACGCGATAAAGGGGGGGCTGAGCCAAGTAGAGATGGCCTTTTTCTATAAGGTCTGGCATATAGCGGAAAAAGAAGGTGAGAAGCAATGTGCTTATATGGGCTCCGTCTACGTCAGCATCTGTCATGATAATAACCTTGTTGTATCGTAACTTTTCATAGTCAAAGTCATCACCAATGCCACAGCCTAATGCCTGTATGATAGTTCGGATCTCGTTGTTACTCAAAACTTTGTCAAAACGAGCTTTCTCCACGTTAAGTATTTTCCCACGCAATGGAAGGATGGCCTGGAAACTTCTGTCGCGTCCCTGTTTGGCACTGCCGCCTGCTGACTCTCCTTCGACGATGTAGACTTCACTGATGTGAGGATCTTTGCTGGAACAGTCTGCGAGCTTACCAGGAAGGTTCATGCCTGTCATAGCCGTTTTACGTACAAGCTCTCGGGCTTTCTTTGCTGCGGCCCGGGCTTGCCGAGCCTTCAGAGCCTTTTCTACAACAGGTTTAAGTACGTCCTCATGTTCTTCCATATATGTAAGAAGACCGTCGTAGACAATGGAATCAGTGATTCCTTTTATTTCACTATTCCCTAACTTTGTTTTAGTCTGCCCTTCAAATTGAGGGTCCGACATTTTTACTGAGATAACGCAAGTCAATCCTTCTTTTAAGTCTTCACCAGAAAGGTTTTCATCTTTTTCACGAAGCATTTTGGTTCTTCTTGCTACTTCATTAATGGCTCTGGTAAGAGCTGCTCTAAATCCAGAGACATGGGTTCCACCCTCAATAGTATGAATCATATTTGTGAAGGCATAGATTCTTTCCAAGTACCCATCATTATACTGAATACCTACTTCTACAGAGGCTCCATCTTTCTCCCCCTGGATAACAACAGGTTCTGGATGAAGAGGAGTTTTCCCCTTGTTAAGATATTCGATGAAGGTTTTGATGCCGCCTTCGTAGTGGAAGTCTATGGTTTTACCGGAACGGCGATCTTCAAGGGTTATGCGCAAACCGGGGTTCAAGAAAGCCATTTCCCGAAGACGTCCTGCTAGTACCTCACTGGAAAATCGTACTTCATCGAAAATAGTTGGATCAGGGTGAAAACATACCAGAGTCCCTCTTTTTGTAGTGGGGGTCCCTTCTGACAAATCTGTAACTGGTATCCCTTTCTCAAAGCGTTGCTTCCGTGCTACGTCATTTCGATATATGGTAATTTCAAGCCACTGAGACAGTGCGTTGACGACAGAAACGCCAACGCCATGAAGTCCTCCCGAAACTTTATACGCCTGGTTATCAAATTTCCCTCCAGCGTGAAGTACAGTAAGAACAACTTCCGATGCTGGACGACCGCTAGATGGGTGAGGATCTGTAGGTATTCCCCGTCCATTATCTTCAACCGAGACACTCTCATCCTCATAGATAATGACAGAGATCTTGTCGCAGTAACCGGCAATAGCTTCGTCTATGGAGTTGTCAACGACCTCGTACACGAGATGATGGAGGCCCCGAGGCCCCGTATCTCCAATGTACATGCCAGGGCGCTTGCGAACGGCTTGAAGGCCTTCCAGAACTTGTATGTCTTTGGCCGTGTACTGTTTGGCCGGTGTTGTCATATATGATCTCCTCCTTGGTACTTTTGCTTGAATTCCTGAGCACGACGTCTTGATTCTTTCGTGAAAGCGCGGTATCTTCTTGACAGAGTTTCAGGTTTAAAACCAGTAGCGGCAACTGATCCGTCTTTCAGATAGAGAGCTGTTTCGTCCCCATGACGTATTATGGCGACTATTTTTCCTGCCGAAATGATACCTTGTCCTTCGAGGGGAATAAACATGCTCTTACATCCTTTCTTTTCCTGTGGCTGCAACCTAAATATTATACCAAATATGGTAGAGTCTTGCTTTTGATAAGTTTTAAGGAGGAGCTCTTAATTGAAATTCTTTTCTTTGTTAAAAAAAACTCTTTTTCATCTCGGTTCTGCTCTTCGCTCAGAGTGGCAGACTTTTGCTGCTGTTATTGTGGGCAATGTTCTCATGGCCCTTGCAGTGGTTATTTTTATTATGCCTAATCGATTCCCTGACCTGGGAGTTTCAGGGCTTGCAGTACTCTCTAATTATGTATGGGGTATCTCACCATCCTGGGTTATTCTTATAGGCAATGCCATATTGATGCTCTGGGCCTGGCGAGAGCTCTCGCCTCGATTTGTAATTTGGACGTTGTTTTCAATTATTCTTTTTTCTTTTTTAATCAAAGTTTTTGAGTTTATTCCATTCCTTAATCTCAATGATAAATTTATGGCGGCAGTTGTTAGCGGGGTCATAAAGGGATTTGGGGCAGGCCTAATTCTTAGAATGGGGGCATCTACAGGAGGGCTCGACATACCGGGTATGGCCCTTCGTAAACGTTATGGCATAGAGATGGGGCAATTTTCCATATCGTGTAACTCCGTGATACTGCTTCTTTCCGCCTTTGTTGTGGGAATTCAGTCTACTATTTATGGCGTCGTTGCTCTCTATATATATGGGATCGTTCTCGACAATACGACCCGTTCCTTTGACAGGCGGAAGCAAGTGTTTGTTATTACGAATCATCCCCATGAAGTGTCAGGGTTTATTACGGGAAGCCTCCATCGGGGAGTAACTCTTCTTCATGGAGAGGGAGGGTTTTCTGGGAAGGAACGAATTGTCCTCTTGGCCCTTTTAGAGCCTCGACAAGTTGTGGCTCTAAAACGTTTCCTCGCAGAGAACGATCCCCATGCTTTTATGTCTATTAACGAGGCCTCCGAAGTAGTTGGGAAAGGATTCAAGAGCTGGAAGTCTCTATAGGCTGTAGCAACCGTATCTGGACGGCCATGAACATTCATGCTTGAAAGGGCATGGAGTGCAACGTCCAGGGAGAGGGGAAAAAGGCCCCGCTATCCCTCCTTTTGCCATGGTTTTGATAGCCTCCTCAAGTTCCTCCCATCCTTGAGGGTCGGGAGTATCCACTTTTTCTTCCTGCCCCTCTCGAAGATGCCATAAAGCAAGAGATATTCGAGAGGGCGCGAAGATCTTTTGAGCTGCGAGACCGTAAAAAAGAATTTGGTCGTTATAAAGATTTTCTGGCACTTTCGAAATAGTTGTAATTTTATAATCCCTTATGAAGAGGCAATCTCCTTCCTTCCAAAGAAGATCGATAGCTCCTCCCATTTGTGGCCCTTGTGGAATATGGAGTTGGAATGGGACCTCTTTCAGGACGGTGTCAGCATGTTTTTGAATTCTCTCTACAGTTGGGCTCTTTTGGAAAGTAGAAAGCCATGTATAGAGCTGATGAGGAACGCCTCTATGAAACCAGATGGGTCTAAGGTCCGAAGGTAGCTTTTCTCCGAATATCTGCCAGTTATTTTCGTTTGGGAAAAAAACTTCTATTGGTTCTTCTACAAAATTCCATTGCGAGAGAAGATAGTGAGCCAAGCTGCCAAGATCTGTTCCTCCTTCATCTCTTTCATCGCTGGGCTGTTCCCATACGAGCTCTTGCCCTTGCCTATGTTTTAAACGGAAAGCGTAGGGGCAATATCTATAAAGAGCAAAAGATGTTGCGCTTACTCTGCTAAGAAATAGACAGTTTTGCTCGGGGCATGGAACGGCTATGGGAGCATTCTCTTGTTCTTTCTCTTTGCCTTCATTAAAAGGTGAGGAGAGTGTCGGTAGGTCTTCTTCCTGTATAAAAGCAGCGATATCCCCCTCTTTTTTACAAAGCATTTCCAGCCAAGATCCTTCTTTAGGGATAAGCCCTTCTTTTTTGGATGGAAGAGCCCCGCAGAGGATAAGACTATCCCGGGCACGGGTACAGGCCACATAAAAGAGGCGTTGCCACTCTTCATATTCGTCTCGAGCTTCTAATAATTTGGCTAAAGACCAGGTAAGAGGACTTTTATCGTTTTCATTTCCCGGAATACGACTTAAAGCAATACCGAGTTTCTTAGAGGGGGTGAGGCTACTTTTTTCTCCACTATTGCTTGTTCGTTCCATTCCCATTAAAGCCAAAACAGGAAACTCCAATCCCTTGGATCCATGTACGGTCAAAACGCGAATAACGTCCTCTTTTTCTCCGGCAGAATCTGCTTCTTCTACTTTTTCCTGTCGTCGTACCGCTTCTCTCAGGTATGCGGCACATCCAGGAAGGCTTGTTCCTATAGATGACTCGAACTCTCGTGCGATGTCTACTGCTTTCCTCAAGTTGGCTGCTACTCTGCGTCTTTTCCATGCAGGAAAGACCAGAAGGGTTGCCCCTCTTTCTAGAAAAGAAGCGAGAACGGCTGATGGACCGAGGAGATGGGCTGTGAGTCTCCAATCTTTTATCATGAGGGCAAGTTCCGGGTATTCTTGACAAAAAGCATGAACTCGATAGCCGGCAGGATGTTGAGAAGCCAAGTTTCGAACATCCTCCAGGGAAAGGCCAGAAAAGGGGGAAGATAAAAATCCCATGAGATCTGCTTCACTCTCAGGATTATCTAGAAAATTCAGCAAAGCTATGAGGTCTTGAATTTCGCTTCTAGAAAAGTAGCTGGTACTGCCTTCCAAATATATAGGAATATGAAATTCCTCAAAGAATACTTTCTCTAATAGAGGGAACCATATGGAGCGAGAAGGTACAAGAATTGCCATATCGCTCCATTGTACAGGGCGTTGTTTTTGTTCTTTCTTGTCCCAGATTGTCTGTTTTTTGTGATGATAGGAGAAAAGTGTATGAGCAAGCCTTCGCGTTTGGCGGAGTCGTACATCATCGATGGACTCTTGTTTCTCTCCTGCTTCTATAAATAACAGAAGGGGGTCAACGGTACATTGTTGCCGTTCTTCATGGAACTCAAGGTGTCGGGGCACCTTTAAGGGGTCGTAAGGAAGGGGAAGCTCTTCTCCTAACCCTTTCTTCCAAAGGAGGGCGAAAAGACTGTTTACTCCCTGAACAAGGTTTTCTCGGCTTCTAAAACTGGTATCTAAAACTATATAACGCCCTTCTCCGCTTTGAGCTCGACGAATATAGGAGCCGAAGAGGGTAAGATCTGCATGGCGGAAGCGGTAAATAGATTGTTTAAGGTCTCCTACAATAAAAAGGCGTTGGTTTTCCTGGCAAACTTCCTGAATGAGCTGGTCTTGAAGGGGATTTGTGTCTTGAAATTCGTCGACTAGAATTTCCTTAAATCGAGAAGCATAGTGGGGACTATTTCCCAAGGCTTCTATTGCATAACGAATCATATCATCAAAGGAGAGTCGGTTTTTCCTGTGCCGAAAAATGTCCCATCCTTTCCAGAAAAGAGCGGATATTTGCATAATATATCGTCTGTAAACGTGTTCGTTTTCTCCTATCCCTTTGCTATAAGCCTCAAGCCAAGGTTCATCTTTTTTCAGACGATCTCTGTAGCTTCGCACTGGTTCTCCTAAATGTTCCGCAATTTCATCACTTAGTTTGCCAGAAGCTCCCTTAAGGCAGAGAATTAATGATTCTATGAATGTGGGCAGATTTTCATCTAAGGGACAGGTATTCCAATCTCTCTCGAGAGATTCTATTCGTTGGCTCAGGGTCTTACTTGACCTTCCTAGTTCCGTTAAAGAATAGAAAAGCCCTTCTTGCGGCTTAAGGAATTTATTCCATTCATCCCTCCATCGCTGAAAGATAACAGGTTTAAGGGATTGAAGTAGGGATGCGTCTCGATCTGCGAGTTCATTGCCCCAAGTCCATATATCTTCTGGCGATAGTCCTTGGCTTGCGAAAAGAGCCAGGCAGCTTTGAGCCGTTCCGACTATAGCTGATGGGCCAAAATTGTTGACGCAGCTCATAAAAAGAGGATCGTCCAGAAGCTCTTTGACTTTTGCGTACCACTCTTTGGGAAGCTGTCGTTGGAACCAGTGTTTATCCCAGAGATCCAGGGCTTTCTCCCCCTCATCCCAGAACAAAACCTCTTGTGGAGGTGCTACTATATTCGATTCGGGGTCAAGAGTTGTTGAGAGCCCGCTTTCTTTAAGGACTCGCATTGAGAATGCGTGAATAGTGGAGATATATGCTTCATCAATTCTCTGAGCAGCTTCTAAAAAGATCTTTTTATACGAAGGTATTTTTTTGGAAAGGTCCAAGAGCAAGCTTCTAATCCGTTCAGACATTTCGGTCGCTGCTTTTTCAGTAAAAGTTAAAGTAAGAATTTCATCTACTTTGGCTCGACCTGTGGCGATAGCCCAAATGAAGCGCCAAGCCAAGGTCCATGTTTTACCAGTACCAGCACCTGCGCTTACAACCACGAGGGGGTCGTCAGCGGTAATAGCCTGAAATTGTCCTAGCTCTGTTTGAGATCTAAGGAAGGTTTCAAGGTGGTTATTCTTCGTCATTTTCTTCTCCTCGTCCTGATAGTTCTGAGCGTCGGCATAGTTGTGCAAGAGAGCAATATCGGCAGACATCTGAATTATAGCGAGGAGGATATTGTGTGGAGATAAGGCTTTGTGCCATCTCCTTCAATCCTTGTTTAGCTTCGTTCATAGTCCTTTGTAACCCCATGTTATCCCGCCCGTTTTTTACCCCCACTATACATTGAAGGTCGCCGGAAGAAATATAGCCAGTAAGAGTGCAATCCTCATGACATATATAGATAGTTCCACTAATCTCCTGTATTGGCGCCGGCAAGACTCCTTCTCCTTCAAGAAGAGCTAGCCCATATGCTGCAAGTTGCAAGCTTTTATTTCGCCCATTACTTTTCCCAAGTTTATAATCGAAGATGAGAATCCGTCCATCTCGTAAATATTCAATACGATCCGCACGTCCCGTGAAGGGGACTCCTCCTATGGTGAGTACGGGGAGATCTTTTTCACGATACTGTTGCTGTCGCAATTCAGCAAGCCCGGCCTCTTCTATAGATTGCTGAATTTCAGCCATAGAGAGGCATTGAGAAAGGAGGTTTTCTCGATATCGCACCAGATATGATGACTCTAAAAGTTGTGGGTAACTCTTCTGAAGAGCTTGTTCCCAAAAAGAAGGGACAAGATATGGAAGAGGTTCTTTTCCTTTTAGATAGACGTTCCAAACTTTATCCCAGAGAGTGTGGAGGGCGGACCCAATATTTCGCGGGTCAGCTCCGAAGGAGGCAGGCCCTTTTATGTCGAACAAAGTTGTACAGGAGAAACGGAACGGGCAATTTATGTAATCATCAAGTTTGCTGAGTTGCCCATGGAGAGGCTGGGGTGCAATATGATGATCAACAGGAAGTTGCCGCTTAGCCCCCTGAAAAGGGTATGCATTCTCTCGGATCTCTACCTTTTCTATAATAAAATCATCCTCTCCTGGCAAAAGTTTGCTGAGAGAACGTTCTAAAGGATCTATGTCTTGAGGTAGCGTTATCCATCCATCTAGAAGAGCATTGCCCATAAAAGGGGTCACCGGTAAGGGGCGTCCTGAGGAGTCGGCTGCAGGAGAGCTTATAATAACAGCTTCTTCTCCACAGGCGAGTAACCGACGAAAAAGTCCCTCTCGTTGTTGCCGTTTTTCTTTGAGAAGGGGGAGATGTCCCCTCTCTGTTTCGGTGATTTCGTGAAGTATTGCTTTGCGGTGATCTGGGAGAAGGGGGGACTCACTGAGCTTTCCAGGCCAAACTGCAGCAGTAAGGCCTGGCATGATCCATAGAGACCGTTGGGTCAGGACAGGTGGAGTTCCTACATAAAGAGCAAGTGCTCCTTTTACAGATGGGGGAAGCCATATGGTAGCTACAGATGCCCAATGACACAAAAATGTCATAGCATGTCCGTTAGAGAGAGTATCTTGCCCTGCTGGACCGATTCTGTTCTCCACTTCTGCAAGGTTTTCTATTTTATGTTCTGTTTCTCGTAAAGCCGCATTGAGCCGGCGAAGAGCTTCATCGAGTTCGGGATGATTTATGGCCCATTCAGAGAGTTCTGGTCCCCACGAAGGAGCATCTGTTGCCAAAGAATAGAGAGCTTGCAATAAGTCGGAAGGCGTTCCTCCAGTTCGGAGCTTCTTTACAAAAGAGACCATTTTTTTAAAGGATCCCACTCCTCTTTCGGGAGCTTTTTGCTGGAGAAAATAGTTCCATCCCTCCTCGCTAAGAGAGAAAATATCTGGTGGAGGAGGAGTTTGTAGTTCTTTCCCGGCTAAACAGGGTTCTCTGAGGAGAGACCATGTCTTTTCAAGAGGCCACCACTCTTCACCCACTTCCCATATTCGTTGAGCCAGATCCCAAAGAGGAGTTTGATCCACAGTAAGCCCTTCATTAACGCTGTAGGGGATGCGGTAACGTTTTAATACTTCCTCTGTTAAAGAGAGGGAACTTCTTTCTATAAGCACGCCTGTTGAATCCCAAGAAGGAGCCTTCCTTTCAGGGGCAGCTACAGAAAAATATCCCTTTTGATTGTGCCAAAGCACCATCTCTCTTGCCAAAACCTCAATTTCCATTCGAGGAGATCCGGCAGTTACTCGAATGCAGCCTGTCGTTTGAGAAGAAGGCGTTGATTCAAGGGTACCCCAAGGGAATTGATCTATTGTTGTGTATAGGTTTTTTATTCCGGTGGTGGGAGAAAATATTGAGACATGGCCACCAATGTTCATTATCTCTGATAGAAGTACCTTCTGGCTTGAGCTGAAGCTGAGAAATCCTACAAAAAGAAAGTTCTGTTTTTCTATCCATTCTTGAGATATATTTCCGCCTTTTTCGAGAAGTTCAAGAGTGACAAGAGGTACTTGTGCACTATCCATAAGATTATAGGCAGAAAGATAGCGTACATATTGGTGATAAAGAAGACAGAGAACCCCTTCCCCACTCTTTTCGAGAGGACAGGAAGTGGGTGTACACCTTGAACATCCAAGAGAAAGGCCGAGGGTTTCAGGTTGAATAGCCTCTCTGAGGAGTTCTCGACAATGAGCTCCTAATATAGAAGCGAAGCCTGGTTGACGCACCCCCGGCGGTAATGGTGAATTTTCAGGGCATCCCTCAAGATATTCCTTCAATATATGACGAATAATAAGCCAATGATCTGGAGGGTCTATTTGACGGCGAGGCTCTACTCGAATGCCTTTTTGGTGAAGGACTCTAACTATATTTTGTGTGAGGTCTTCCCATCGCCATATGGCTGGCTGAGAGTGTCCCCAAGCTCCTTGGGGCAGTAGAATGTCTTGTAAAAGTTTTTTATCGCGGCTTGTGGGGACGAAGAAAACCTTTGATGTTGCATCCAGACTTTTGGGGGAACGAAGCTCCTTTTCCAGTTCAGAAATATGACGATATAAAACAACCCTGGGTTGTGTTCCCACAAGAAATCCCTCCTACAGCAAATATAATACGATAGTTTTATTTTACCCTAATATTCAGCTTCCTCTAGTAACAAGAAGGCGGTTTGAGATATACTTTACATAAAGTGTAAGAGAAGGAGGGATAAAATGAAAAGAATTATTTTTTCTATGATTATTTTGGGAAGCCTTTTTCTCGGAGCATTTGCCGGAGCCTGGGCGGAAACAGAAAAGGAGAAGAGGCTCACGTTGGTCATTTCGGCGCCGGCTCTCGAATATATGAAAACTCTTCCAGCACCCCTCTATTTAGATTGGGGATATTACAGGGGAGCTTGAGGGGAGGAGGAATCGGCTCTCGTGAAGAGTCGAGAACCCAGGGATCCTGAATCTTTTATAGAAATTTCCAACGATCAGATGAGCTTGTTTGTCAGAAAAAATATGAAATTTCAAAACGATGTAGTTTCTATAGAGTATTTTGAGTATATAGGGAAAAAAGTGTTGATTTGCCGTTCCGTTTTCTAAGCACATCGAATGATGTAGAAGAAGTAGAAGAATGTGTTGATAAAAGCAGGGGAAGCTACAGACACTATGGCTTTCTTTGCTTTTTTTATTTACTTGGGGTACGATTCTTTAAACTATAAACTATATGTATAAAGGTAGTTTCATTGAGGTGGTATGAACGTGGTGAAAGCGGTTGTTTTCGATTTTGATATGACATTGGCTGATAGTAGCTATGCGATTACAGAATGCACGAATCGTTTAGCAGAAGAGCAAGGGTTGAGACCTGTTACGAGGGAAGAGGTACTTAAAACTATAGGGATGCCTATTCGGGATGGATGGCTTTTTCTTTGGGGACGTTTCGAAGAAGATTGGCTTGTTCGATATCGAGGATTTTTTGTAGAGCAGGAGTACGCAGGAATTCGAGTTTTCCCAGGTACTGTTCCTCTTTTAAAATCTCTCCAGAAAAAAGGGATAAAACTTGCTGTAGCCTCGAATCGTCAGAATGCTCGACCTGTAGTGGAATCGCAGAGACTTGAAGGTTTTTTTGAGTATATTATCGGTATTCAGGATGTTGAGAACCCCAAGCCAGCTCCCGATATCCTATATAAGAGCATGGAGCTTCTCAAAACTGATCCAGAAGAGATTTTTTATGTAGGAGATACAGATTTGGATATGATGACTTCTGTAGCTGCAGGGGTTCGAGGTTTAGGGCTTTCGACGGGGAATTTTTCTAGAGAAGAATTGCAAGCTTCCGGAGCTTGGAAGACTTTTGAAAAAATAGAAGATATCCTTACCTTGTTTTAAGGCGTTGCCCTTGACGCCCTAATCTTTCCATTTGCGGCAGTAGTTTTATCTGAGGTGATTATATGGGTAGAAAAGCAAATAGACTCATAAAAGAGAAGAGTCCTTATTTACTTCAGCATGCCTACAATCCTGTAGATTGGTATCCTTGGGGGAAAGAAGCCTTTGAAAAAGCAAAGGCGGAAAATAAACCTATTTTTTTAAGTATTGGATACTCTACCTGCCATTGGTGCCATGTAATGGAGCGGGAAAGTTTCAATGACGACGAAGTCGCTCTTCTTCTTAATGATGCATGTGTCTGTATAAAAGTAGATAGGGAGGAACGTCCCGATATTGACAATGCGTGTATGGCTGTGAGCCTTATTATGAACGGTAGTGGCGGCTGGCCTCTCAATCTTTTCCTCACGCCAGAAGGAAAACCTTTCTTTGCCACTTCGTATGTTCCTAAAAGGACGATAAAAAATATTCCGGGACTTGTAGAGATGGTTCCCCGTGTTAAGTGGTTATGGCTTATGAAACAGCAAGAAGTCCTTCGTTCAGCCGATAGTATTATTGAGGCGTTGGAAAAAAGCCATGTGGAGAGCAGAGGAGCATGCCCAGGGCAGAAAACTGTTATGGAAGCCTATAAAGAGCTTCGGCAGCGTTTTGACCCCCTAGGGGGCGGTTTTTTTGATGCCCCCAAGTTTCCCACTCCTCACATTATTTTGTTTTTGCTTGAGTACAGCAAGATTTTTGGGGAGAAGGAAGTTTTTGAGATGGTTCAGAAAACCCTGGACCGCATGGCTATGGGAGGGATTCATGATCATATTGGGGGTGGCTTTTCCCGATATGCTACTGATCGGGAATGGAGAGCCCCTCATTTTGAGAAGATGCTTTATGACCAAGCTTTGCTTATGGTTGCCTATACGTCAGCATGGGAATTAATGGGACAAGATTCTTACACGAAAGTAGTGCAGGACATTGCTACTTATGTTTTGCGCGATATGAGAGATTCAGGTGGTGCTTTTTATACGGGAGAGGACGCAGATAGCGAAGGGCTGGAGGGTCGTTTCTACCTTTGGACAGAAGATGAAATTCGACAGGTCATGCCGGCATCTGAAGCGAATCTTTTTATTCGGGCATATGGCATACAGCGTAAGGGGAATATATACCAGCAAATGACAGGGAGTCGTCTAGGACAAAATGTTCTTTATATGCCCCTCTCTTTCCCTGAGCTTGCAGAAGACGTGGATATGGATTTGGAAGAGATAGAGAAACAGTTGGCGATAGCTCGTGCGAAACTTTTTGATATGAGGAATGAACGGGTTCGCCCTCATAGGGATGAAAAAATTCTTACAGACTGGAATGGATTGATGATCGCCGCGTTAGCCTATGCTGGTCGGGTTTTTGAGGAGCCTCGATATGTTGAGGAAGCCAAGAGGGCGGCGGATTTCCTTTTAGCGAAAGCTGTCTCTTCTGATGGCTGTGTGGTTCATCGCATCGTTCAGGGAGAGGGAGGAGTAGAAGGATTCCTTTCAGATTATTCTTTCTTGATCTGGGGGTTGTTAGAGCTAGAGGAGGCCACTGGGAATACAACGTATGGGAAGAAGGCTCGCTGGCTTCTAGATGAGACGAATCGACGTTTTTTTGATGAGGAGCATGGTGGCTATTTCATGTCTCAGCGTAAAGAAAGCCTGCTTTTTTTCAATCCTAAAGATATAGAAGATGGCGCTACAATTTCGGGGAACTCCGTGGCAGTGATGAATCTTCTCCGTTTCCACCGTCGTGAAGGTAATAAGGATTTCCTTAAACGTGCACGGCGGACTGGGGATTTTTGTGGAAGTCAGATAGAACAGAATCCAGCTATGTTTACACACTTCCTTACTGCAGCGATGTTCCTTTAAGGTGCGAAAGAACAGCCTCCTATTAGAGTAGCCCCAAAAAGTTGAACAGAAGGTCCAACATTTGGAGGCACGATTGGGGGCTGTTCCTTATTTTGTCTTCCCTTTTTTCCGCATGTAAAGTACGTAGATTACAGCGAGAACAGTGCAAAAAATAGTGGCCCCTATAGTAACAGAGTGAAGATATTGTCCTACTAACTCTTTGTTATTTCCAACCCAGTATCCTACTAAAGCTAGAATAGTAACCCACAGCCCAGAACCTAATGCTGTAAAGAAGCAGAAGGGGAGGAGGGGCATTCGAGAAAGTCCTGCGGGGAGAGATATATATTGGCGTATTCCTGGAAGAAGTCTTCCTATTAATGTGCTGATATGTCCGTGATGAGCAAAAAATTGATCAGCTTTATCAAGTGTATCTTTGCTGATAAAAAAGTATCGTCCGTATTTTTCAAAAAAAGGCCGGCCGAAACGGAGAGAAATCCAGTAGTTGAAAAGAGCGCCTAAAATACTTCCTATAATGCCAGAAAGAACAACAAGCCATAGGTTCATTTCTCCAATCGAAGCGAGGTATCCAGCAGGAGGGACCACGACTTCGCTAGGAAAAGGGAAAAAAGAAGATTCCAAAAACATGAGGCAAATAATACCTGTATAGCCGAGACGTCCAATAGTTTGTACAAGCCACGTTACTATGAAATCCACGATCTTATTCTCCTTTATGACACGATGTCTTATTATGGTTGGTATAGCAATATTCAAGCTGTTTTACTTCTTTTATGTAGAGAAACAGCGTTATTATAGCGGCAAAAATGTCGGAGAGGGGAAAAGCAATCCATATTCCTTGAAGGCCTCTTAACAAGGGAAGGATGAGGACAAGCGGAACGAGGAGCAGTACTTGTCTAAGCATGGATAACAGAAGAGAAGGGCGGGCTTTGCCTATAGCCTGAAAAAGACCGGACGCCATGACTTGAAAACCTATTAAAGGAAAGCCTAAAGACATAAAACGAGAAGCTTTAATGCCAATGCGGAGAACGTCTGTATGGGATGTAAAAGGCGAAAGAAGCATTCCGGGGGCCCAAAACATAAAGGTTGCTGCGATGGAGCAAATTATAGTGGAGATTAGAATTGTCAACTTCATTGTGGCTGTCACGCGATAAAAAAGACGAGCTCCGTAATTATATCCAACAATGGGAAGAAGTCCTTGAACAAGGCCGAAAATAGGCATAAGGGCAAATTGGGTTATACGGGAAAGAATGCCGGCAGCGGCAATAGCCGCATCGTTCCCCCATAGAGCTAACTGGCGATTAATGACGATAAGAGAAAGGCTGGCTGCTCCTTGGCGAACAAAGGCAGCAAAACCTATTAGAACCATTTCATGAAGAATTGACGGATAGGGTCTGAGGTGGATAAGATTAAAGCGGACTTCACTTTTTCTAAAAAAATAATACCATGCCAACCATAAGGCCGAGGAAGCTTGAGCTATAATTGTCGCTATAGCCGCACCTTTGACTCCCATTTTTAAAGTAAATATAAAAATAGGGTCAAGTACAATGTTAATACCAGCAGATATAAGCATGGTCCCCATGGCAAAACGGGCGTTGCCTTCCGCTCTTACAGTATTATTGCAAGCGATGGAAAAGGCAAAGAAGATAGATCCTAAAAACAATATTCTCATATATGTCGAAGCAAAAGGTAGTATTGCGTCAGTAGCGCCAAAAAGACGAAGAATGGGGATTAAATAAGTGTTCCCAAGGATTGCAAGCAAAGAACTGGAAATTATAGAGGCTCCTATAAGATTTCCAAGAGTTCTTTCTGCTTTTTCTCTGTTCCTCTCTCCGAGACTTCGTGAGATAATAGAGGCGCCTCCCACTCCAATAATTTGAGCTGTGGCTATAATAATCATTTGTATTGGAAAGGCTACAGAAACTCCGGCAATGGCCAGCATCCCTACTCCCTGCCCCAGGAAAATAGCATCTACCACATTGTAAAGTGCTTGAGCTATCATGCCTACTATGGCGGGTAGGGAAAGTCTTGAAATTAATTGGAGAACAGGTTCTTTTTCCAGAAAAGATGATTTATGCGGCATAATGGTTCCTCGTTCATTTTTTTTAAGTATATCAAACTCGTAAGAAAGCGGTTGAGAGAGTGGAGTGATTGAGATATCGTTGTTCGGATTTTCTTGTAGGAGGAGGGATGATAATGTTGGAATCTCTTCCATATTGGAATGTGAATCTCGATATGGATGTGGTCTCTTGGTTGCCTTTAGGCATAGACTATCGTCCCATATCAGTGAACTATATGTACAGTGGCGAACTTGTAACTTTGGCGAACCTTTCTTTGGCTCTACAAAGTGAGTTGTTTTATGTATCGAGCCCACGTCTCGGTTTTGCGGGGCCTTTTCTGCGAGATCGGATGATTATTCCTGGACGGGGGAAAGGGTTATCTTTTGGGTTTACTGCAGTGTTTGGATACTCCGAGCTTATGGAAGATTTAGTAGCTCGTGAAACAGAAAAAAGTCGCGGTATAAGGGCCGGTATGTCTCTCTGTAATTTTTGGAACCGCGCCATGCTTTTAGGGAGTTTTAAATCTATTGTACTGACCAGTGTAACTCCTTTCTTTGATGATGAAGATTTTTTGTCTCATTTTATGAAGGCGATGATGGAAGTAAAAGGGGACCCTAATTTGGGTTTTTTTGCCGAACAGTTTGGGTATCGTCGTTTTTCTATCCCTTATGAGACAGATGATCCTCTAAAATTAGAGATCAGCCGTTTACTCTATGAAATGGAGTTTGATGAAACGAGAGAGGCTGTGGGACCTTCTCCTGAAGTTGCTTTCCCTTTGCCATTGAATTACATAGTTCGTTTAGCCCAAGGAAAATAAGAGGCTGCCGTTACGGCAGCCTCTTATCATTTCTAAAGTTCTTATTTCTTAGGCTCAGCTTCATCCTTGCTGAATCCAACTGTTTCAAGCCACTCTGTTGGGTATCCAGGAGCTTCCTGTTTCCCGTCAGGGGTTGTGACATAGCCGTCAGAATATTTCCCTACCAGTGTCCAGCCGAGCTTCCACCAGCCGTCCACAACGTTGTTTATAGTTTCGTTAGTATACTTGGTGAGATATTCTTTGGCTTTCGCTGGATTCTCCTTATAGAGCGCCAGCGCTTTTTCCTCGATCTGAGGCTGCATCATAAAGAACTCGTCTTCATAGGATTTCTGCGCAGCTTTAATATCTTCTATCATACGATCATATCTCAAGTCGGCCCAGTTAGAAACAAAGTTGAAGGCCCAGTAGGCAGAATCAGGATCAAATTCGGCTCGTTTGCCCTCGGAAACGCTCTTGGGCAGACTTGTCACGCCGGCATAAATAGGCATATAGACTGTGGAGTGAGGTGCATCTTCACCAAACCAGAGTACGCCGCCAACGGCTTCTGGCATCCAGTCTCGTGCCTGTGCTACAAAGCTATAGGAGCAGCGGAAAATGGAGATAGCCCGAGTCCAGTCTACGTTCTTCATGTTTTCAGGACGAACTGATTTGGGCGTAGGATAACGATTGGGATTCCCAAAGGGCCCTGCAGCCATCCCCTTCGTGAGATCAAAGCGAGTGCCTTCATAATGGTCTCGGTTCACGGCCATGAGGTCTCTCGGAGAGAGCTTTTTGTCGGGTTTAACCATAAGAGGATACATCTCAGCTGCATTTTCTGCCAGTTTGAGGGATGGAGCAAGGAGTCTCATAACGCCCCATTCGCGGCGCTGCTGATAATAAGGGGTCCCGTAGGGTTCAGGATTATATATCTTATGGAAGACGAATTTTTCTCCCTCTTTCCACCAGCCCATCTCTTTGGCAAAGTCTTTAATGTTCTTGGAGTACATAAAGTTATCTTTGTCGTCCCATTTGATTTCTCCGATGCGAGAGCGGTTCGCTGCCATGGCGAAGCAGTCATCTGGAACACGCTGAGCGACCCATACGGCGCCAGGTTTGCCACTTTCAGGAGTCCAGAGAGGACCAGGGCCACAAATATCGAACATCCAAGCTTCGTCTTTATCTGCAATGGTCAGCGTTTCGCCACCATCACCATATCCGTATTTCTCTGCGAGCTCGCCCATAACCTGGATGGCTTCACGGGCGGTTTTAGCTCTCTGAAGAGCGAAAACTTCTAGCTGTTCAATCATGAACCAGCCTTTATCACAATAGTTTTCGTCTCGGCCACTCCATGTATCCTCGCCTATAATGAGAGAATGTTCGTTCATAAAAGGATACCCTACATGGAAATAGGTATACGTCTCTTTAGCCTGAGGAATTTCCCCAACCTTTACAAGAGGCTTATCGGGGCGAGTCCCGTGACAAATTTCTTTATAGACAGGGGTCATTTCCCCTTCTTTATGGGTACCACCAGGAATAATCTGAACCCGGTTATCGTACCAGCCATCACACGTATGGGTGACCATAACGGAACCGTCAGTAGAAGCTTTTTTCCCCACCAGAATGGTTGTACAGGCAGAAGCCATTGTCCCAGCGAGGAAAACAACGAGAGAAGCGAGAGTTAGTGCCTTGAGCATCTTAGAATTCATTTACAAATTCCCTCCTTTTTAGTACACCTTGCAGTCAAAACCAGCTCATTTCCTGACCTACATCCCTAAAATTCTATTCCTCAGCTCTTAGTGTCACCCCCTCCTGTTAATCGTAAAA
>NZ_DHCG01000010.1:61366-63509 GCF_002398115.1 Aminobacterium sp. UBA4908 | reverse complement strand
GTGGGTCTTGGTATTATGGGACTTGCCGATGCTGCTATTATGCTGGGTATGCGTTATGGAAGCGAGAGTTTTAACTTGTACTGCACATCTCTGGGAGAAAGTTTAGCTGCCGCTGCATTATGCGCTACTGAAGAACTCGTATCGTCAGCCAACAAAACTCCCTTTGATGAAAGCCATTTAGTAGAAAAACTTTTTAAACTTTTTAAGGAGGAAACGGAAGGAGAAGATCTTTTCTCAGAGGAATGGTTCGCCCGTGTTGGCGAGGAAGATCTTTACGCCCTGATAGCCACCATGCGAGCAACGGAAACCATCCCTTACACACTGGTCAATGCTCTGGAAAGCGTGTTGACCCATGACTCTATGGGGAATGAAGAAGAGCGGATCCAGAAGGTGAAAAACCTTTTAAAAGCCCTGGCTTCAGGCAATATTCGAAATAGTCGTCGTTTAAGTATTGCTCCTACCGGTTCTATTTCCATGCTTGTAGATACAAGTTCGGGAATCGAACCTAACTTTGCATGGTCATGGACACGACGCATAATGAAGACTGATGGATCTGGCCATGAACTTCGGCAATTCTGCCATAAACTGCTAGATGAAGAACAACAGGAAGAACTGCAACAAACAGGAGCTCTTTCTAACCCTATTTATGTTACAGCCTACGATATTTCTACTGATGAGCATGTAGCGGTAACAGGTATTTTTGCTCGGTACATCGATAGTGGAATTAGTAAAACTGTGAACCTTCTCAACTCTGCCACCGTGGATGATGTAAAACGTGTGTACGCCATGTGCTATAAAATGGGTGCCAAGGGGATTACTATTTATAGAGATGGATCCCGTTCTGCCCAACCTATCGAAGTGAAGAAAAAAGAAGAGATAGAGAGAAAGGCAGAGGAAAAACCTCATACCAGTAAAGTAAAGAAGCGGCCGGGTCTTATTGTTTTTGGCAAAACTATAAAGCAGAAAACACCATGGGGAAGCATGTACGTTACCCTCAATTTTGATGGTTGCGAGCCTTTTGAGGTTTTTGCCACTATAGGTAAAAGTGGATCGGAGCTCAATGCTATGACAGAAGCTCTCTCTCGTGCCATATCCATCGGTTTGCGCAGCGGGGGCAAGCTGGAAGACTTTATTGCTACATTGAAAGGGCTATCGGGGAAGGAATACTGGGTATTTGATTACGATGATACCCACATTGCCAGATCTATTCCTGACGCTATAGCCATGTTGCTTGAGAAGCTTATTGAAAAAGAGGGGCACGTGGAGGAAAAACATGATTTACGCTGCCCTGAGTGTGGCAGCCCCATGGAAATGATTTCCGGATGCGCCTACTGTTTTAGCTGCGGCTACTCGCCATGCAAATAGGGGAGAGGGCCTATTCGCTGTCTGGAACAGTCTGATTACAGTATCTCTGGAGCTAAAAGACGTAGAGCCATGAGCTTTACCTTGATAAAAGAATGAGAATTGTTATTTTAGTTTGACAAGGTCAGCTTCTGTTGGTATATTTTGGTTTAACAAGGCTTCGCTTGCTCGGCCATGCGGATGGGATTTGCCTAGAAGTAAATCCTGTCCCGACAGGTCTGACCACGCGGAGCTTTTTTTGTGTCTATGTAACGTAACCGACCTTCTTCTGCTTGATTAATAAACCACTGATTGTTCGGCTTCTGAGTGCCATGCTGCTTTCTTCCGTAAACACTAGAAATCTCGTTAACTACATACCACCCTTCCTGCCTCTTATTAAGTCGCAAGGGCACCACAAGAGTTGCCCCATCGGGGTCTTTTAACTCCACCATAGCAACTAGGCTACCGGAGACCGTCGCCGAATCGAAAATCAAGAGAGGGGCAGCCAGCACCCTAGGGGTCTGTTTTAATGTTTCAACAGGGAAAGCAAGCCATTGCAACTACCATCCATAGCTATACAATTGGTTTCCATCCCTTATAGGAAGCATAAAAAGAGGCACTTCTCGGCGATGCGGCAAAAGGGGAATCGTGTTTCCATCCCTTATGGGAAGCATAAAAAGACCCCGCTACCCATGCCATTTTCCGGTGTTATTTGTGTTTCCATCCCTTATGGGAAGCATAAAAAGTCTCAGGTAGGAGGGGTGAGTGGGAATTGCAAGGCATGTTTCCATCCCTTATAGGA
>NZ_DHCG01000010.1:54911-61096 GCF_002398115.1 Aminobacterium sp. UBA4908 | reverse complement strand
TCCATCCCTTATAGGAAGTATAAAAAGAAGGCAATGGCAAATATAGATAAAAATGTAATAGATGTTTCCATCCCTTATAGGAAGTATAAAAAGTTATTGTGATGCACGGTTCTATCCTGTCTGTACCTGGTTTCCATCCCTTATAGGAAGTATAAAAAGGTGTTCGTATATGGCCTGCTCGTTTTCCTGAACCTGAGTTTCCATCCCTTATAGGAAGTATAAAAAGAATGTCACCTGGGAGTTTCCCCGCCGCATCGAGCTTGTTTCCATCCCTTATAGGAAGTATAAAAAGTATTTTGAGCTACGTACTCAGGAAAGTTGCGAACGAGTTTCCATCCCTTATAGGAAGTATAAAAAGATGCAGTGGTGGGGGAGTTGGTTGGAAGAGGTGAAAGTTTCCATCCCTTATAGGAAGTATAAAAAGAAACCAGGTAAACGACATGTAGCTACAGCTTATCTTGTTTCCATCCCTTATAGGAAGTATAAAAAGAGGCTATGGGGGTTCCAGTGGCGATTCGTGATCCTAGTTTCCATCCCTTATAGGAAGTATAAAAAGAAACATGTACAAGAAAAGTGCCGCCCCACGGTTGGAGTTTCCATCCCTTATAGGAAGTATAAAAAGATTAATTTTTATAGGTAATATAGCGTTTTAGAATATGTTTCCATCCCTTATAGGAAGTATAAAAAGGAGACCCTTTCCCAGACGATTCTCTTCATCTACTCCAGTTTCCATCCCTTATAGGAAGTATAAAAAGAGGAGAGCAAAAACATGCCTTGCATGAGAATTACGGTTGTTTCCATCCCTTATAGGAAGTATAAAAAGAGCACTATGTTGCATTGCAGTGCGTGACATTTTCGGAGTTTCCATCCCTTATAGGAAGTATAAAAAGGCATTTTACATTTAGAACAATTCCATCATTATGTAGTTTCCATCCCTTATAGGAAGTATAAAAAGCAAATATGAAGCGGCGCTACCTGTAGGTAGAAATGGGTTTCCATCCCTTATAGGAAGTATAAAAAGTAGGATATACATTTCCACTCCCGCAACAAATTGAAAGTTTCCATCCCTTATAGGAAGTATAAAAAGCAGCTTTTGAAACAGAAAGATCCGGCATTTGGTTCATGTTTCCATCCCTTATAGGAAGTATAAAAAGTTCAAAACAATTGCTATCTTAAATGCGCTTATTGAGTTTCCATCCCTTATAGGAAGTATAAAAAGCATGTGTTGCAAAAGATGTTATACTATTCTTGCAAAGTTTCCATCCCTTATAGGAAGTATAAAAAGGATGGCTCAAAAAAATACCATCCAAGCGGGAGTGTAGAGTTTCCATCCCTTATAGGAAGTATAAAAAGTATAGACTTCAATGCACACGAGAACCGAGTAGTGGGGTTTCCATCCCTTATAGGAAGTATAAAAAGTCGCCATGCATCTCTACCTTAGGGTTCATCGGCTGAAGTTTCCATCCCTTATAGGAAGTATAAAAAGCCGAAGATTCTCAGGACCCCAAGGAACTCGAAGAGCCGTTTCCATCCCTTATAGGAAGTATAAAAAGGAAATCTATCCAAAGACAGGTCGGGTGATTTGACATGTTTCCATCCCTTATAGGAAGTATAAAAAGATCCAGCACATTCACAAAAACAACCGGCGCAACACTGGTTTCCATCCCTTATAGGAAGTATAAAAAGGCTGTAATTCGTACTCATTTCGCTGGAATTATGGAAGTTTCCATCCCTTATAGGAAGTATAAAAAGGAGGCGCTATTTCAGGCCGTGATGTTTTTCCACAACAAGTTTCCATCCCTTATAGGAAGTATAAAAAGTAATTCCAACTTTCCCATCCGACCCCAAGCAAAGTGGTTTCCATCCCTTATAGGAAGTATAAAAAGTTTCCGCAATACTCCCCAAATGCTTGCCCATCGTTCGTTTCCATCCCTTATAGGAAGTATAAAAAGGGAGCCAATCGGATCACAATATAAAACATATGGTAGGTTTCCATCCCTTATAGGAAGTATAAAAAGGTACTGCGTTTACGGCTTCTGCTAGTTCTTTTGTTATGTTTCCATCCCTTATAGGAAGTATAAAAAGGACCTTCGGTTCCGTAGACCGATAAAAGAAGATTTAGTTTCCATCCCTTATAGGAAGTATAAAAAGGGGTGGAGCTATCACCCTTCCGGAACCAGCGGAATATGGTTTCCATCCCTTATAGGAAGTATAAAAAGGCCAATATTAGGTTTTTACATTACCTTCTCATCTATGTTTCCATCCCTTATAGGAAGTATAAAAAGCCTGATTATCTTATTGAGATAAAACCGCCCTTTACTGGTTTCCATCCCTTATAGGAAGTATAAAAAGTGTAGACCACATAGCCTCACAGTACGACCTTCTCTTGTTTCCATCCCTTATAGGAAGTATAAAAAGTGTCGATGAGCGTCGATTCAAGGCCGATCGTGAGAAGTTTCCATCCCTTATAGGAAGTATAAAAAGGAGAAATCGAAGCGCTCTGCAAAGTCCAGTATTTCATGTTTCCATCCCTTATAGGAAGTATAAAAAGGCAACATACATCATAACTTCCGTTAGCTGCTCTTTTGGTTTCCATCCCTTATAGGAAGTATAAAAAGAAGCATTAGCAAGCCTTTTAGAGTCCGTACCTGCATGTTTCCATCCCTTATAGGAAGTATAAAAAGTATCTACACTGTATCCCCCTAAACAAACAGTATCTCGTTTCCATCCCTTATAGGAAGTATAAAAAGGCATACTTGAAAAATACATTGAGATTCTTTCAAGAAGTTTCCATCCCTTATAGGAAGTATAAAAAGAGCAGCATGGACTCATTCCAGAGGCATTGTTCCTAAGTTTCCATCCCTTATAGGAAGTATAAAAAGGTACGATTCGTATTTCACGCTCGAAGCCCAATGCATGTTTCCATCCCTTATAGGAAGTATAAAAAGGGCAAGCAATATTAACGAACACTTCAAAGCCATTGCTAGTTTCCATCCCTTATAGGAAGTATAAAAAGCGCCTATGACTCCTTAAGGGGAGATATCCTCATTTAGTTTCCATCCCTTATAGGAAGTATAAAAAGTACGGTATGGCGCAAGAATTTATTATCGTAGCCGAGTTTCCATCCCTTATAGGAAGTATAAAAAGGAGATCACATCGTCCAAGACCTTACAGAGCTGAATGAGTTTCCATCCCTTATAGGAAGTATAAAAAGTTGCCCGTGTATTTGGTTTGATAAGCCAACAGGATGTTTCCATCCCTTATAGGAAGTATAAAAAGATAGATAGCTTGCGAAGGGAGGCTATGAAAAATGGCGTTTCCATCCCTTATAGGAAGTATAAAAAGCTCTGTTGCTTGATGATTACACTATAGCACTAACTTTGTTTCCATCCCTTATAGGAAGTATAAAAAGGACGCTACACAAGGCTATGATCTTGTTATGAAAGAAAGTTTCCATCCCTTATAGGAAGTATAAAAAGGAAATTCCCGGGTGGCTTGACGAAGACGACGAACAGGGTTTCCATCCCTTATAGGAAGTATAAAAAGACCGTGACATTATTGGTGCTAGGGACTTTGTGCACCTGTTTCCATCCCTTATAGGAAGTATAAAAAGTGTATCCGTTTGTTTTTGCCCATTTGTTAATTTCGTGTTTCCATCCCTTATAGGAAGTATAAAAAGCCTGGATGAGCGGAGATATATCGATTGCACGAGCAAGTTTCCATCCCTTATAGGAAGTATAAAAAGTTAACACCTATGCAGGACTGCACGGTTCCTTTCTCCGTTTCCATCCCTTATAGGAAGTATAAAAAGACTGTTACATTTTTGTAACAGGATGTAGCAGAATATGGTTTCCATCCCTTATAGGAAGTATAAAAAGGACGCTGGCACAGTTAATATACGATGAAAATGAAGAGTTTCCATCCCTTATAGGAAGTATAAAAAGTCCCGAACGAATACGAAATGCTTAAAAAGCATGGAGCGTTTCCATCCCTTATAGGAAGTATAAAAAGGAATTTTGTAAAAAGCCTGATCCGCTTCGATGGCTCAGTTTCCATCCCTTATAGGAAGTATAAAAAGTAGCGGGCGTAAGCGGCGGCTGGCGCAGGCATTATTGTTTCCATCCCTTATAGGAAGTATAAAAAGCGTTTTGAAGAATTATTTGGTCGGCAAGTTTTATCAAGTTTCCATCCCTTATAGGAAGTATAAAAAGAAAGAGCCTGAAGATAGTATATGTTTCAAATTCTTGTTTCCATCCCTTATAGGAAGTATAAAAAGCTCGATGAGATCATCAAAAATCGCCGGCTTATCCGGTTTCCATCCCTTATAGGAAGTATAAAAAGTTCACAGCGTTGATGAAGGGCCTTGCCGGTGACTAGTTTCCATCCCTTATAGGAAGTATAAAAAGGAGAAATCGAAGCGCTCTGCAAAGTCCAGTATTTCATGTTTCCATC
The DNA here is from genome assembly GCF_002398115.1 of Aminobacterium sp. UBA4908. Lineage (NCBI taxonomy): Bacteria > Thermotogati > Synergistota > Synergistia > Synergistales > Aminobacteriaceae > Aminobacterium > Aminobacterium sp. UBA4908. Next base: position 56,644 of record NZ_DHCG01000010.1, on the reverse strand, counting down.
CCTTATAGGAAGTATAAAAAGGACAGATAATCTTTTGTGATTTAACTCAGTTCCTAGTTTCCATCCCTTATAGGAAGTATAAAAAGGGCAGCGGTCTTCAGCCTGAAGGCGCTCACTGTATTGTTTCCATCCCTTATAGGAAGTATAAAAAGTAGGCAAAAAGGCCTATTTTATTAATTTTATAGGTGTGGTTTCCATCCCTTATAGGAAGTATAAAAAGCTCAGGCCATTAGCCGTGCTGTTCAAAGTGGCCGGTGTTTCCATCCCTTATAGGAAGTATAAAAAGAGAGGAAGAGAGAGGCATTCATCTTTAGTGACCTGAGTTTCCATCCCTTATAGGAAGTATAAAAAGGAGTGAAGGAGCCTGAAGAGTTTTCTCCGTGAAGCGTGTTTCCATCCCTTATAGGAAGTATAAAAAGCTTGCCTTGATGTTCGTATTGTAGATATAAACGATGGTTTCCATCCCTTATAGGAAGTATAAAAAGCTCTTGTAACCCCATACCCTTTTTATACATGTAGTCAGTTTCCATCCCTTATAGGAAGTATAAAAAGACAGGACAGTTATTGAGCCATTCAGGTACCCAGTATCGTTTCCATCCCTTATAGGAAGTATAAAAAGGGCGACAGTATATCCCACCGAGGAGAAAGAGAAAAGTTTCCATCCCTTATAGGAAGTATAAAAAGGACACTAGCGATCTTGTGCTAGAAACGGTAAAAGTGTTTCCATCCCTTATAGGAAGTATAAAAAGGATGCCGAAGCAGCCAAAGAGGAATGGCAGCGGACATGTTTCCATCCCTTATAGGAAGTATAAAAAGTAGTTGATGCAAAGGGGGCGGCCATGTGCTGTTTGGTTTCCATCCCTTATAGGAAGTATAAAAAGTTGGTGTTCCTCTTTACAACGACTCTAGGGAAGCTGTTTCCATCCCTTATAGGAAGTATAAAAAGGAACTGGGAAAAGTCATACGTTACATTTAGTATTGTTGTTTCCATCCCTTATAGGAAGTATAAAAAGTATATACTTCCCCGATTCGATATCGACGATATCGGGGTTTCCATCCCTTATAGGAAGTATAAAAAGTTACCATACGTTCATAAAATGCATCGTCGGTATCCTCGTTTCCATCCCTTATAGGAAGTATAAAAAGCTGGCTGGTGGAGAAGGGGTCGATGGCTCCAGACGAGTTTCCATCCCTTATAGGAAGTATAAAAAGTGAAACTTTTGAACAATATCAGGTGGCCAAATTCGGGTTTCCATCCCTTATAGGAAGTATAAAAAGAATACATAGACTCTGATTCAGGGATTGTTTACGACTGTTTCCATCCCTTATAGGAAGTATAAAAAGCAGCGTTTGTCAGCGTTCTATGCACTGCTCGAAATGAGTTTCCATCCCTTATAGGAAGTATAAAAAGAAATTTATGAACTTTTGCCATTACACCCAGACTCAGGTTTCCATCCCTTATAGGAAGTATAAAAAGTCTTTTACAGCATAGAAAGTTGTATCTCCTATTTCAAGTTTCCATCCCTTATAGGAAGTATAAAAAGTTGAAATGTTAACCCTTATTCTTTGTCATTTCTAAAGTTTCCATCCCTTATAGGAAGTATAAAAAGGAAGAAAGATGATGAAGGACGTAAAACAGATACAATGTTTCCATCCCTTATAGGAAGTATAAAAAGTTTACTCAACGGAATATTATTAGCTAGAAAAGAGGAGTTTCCATCCCTTATAGGAAG
>NZ_DHCG01000010.1:45222-54724 GCF_002398115.1 Aminobacterium sp. UBA4908 | reverse complement strand
CCTTATAGGAAGTATAAAAAGGCACCGCACCCCTGTATTTTACTACATTTCTCCATTTTCCCCTATTCGACATATTTTGCTGTCAAGGTTCGACAAAATCATCTAAACACTCGCGAACAATGACTTTTCATGATTTTGACGCTTGTGTCGATCCCCCTGGTTTTTTACGCTATTGGAGGTCGACACGGAATCTTACTTCTCCCGGACACATGCGAATTCAGATCAGAAAATCGGAGTTGCCACGTTCTACTTCGATGATCTCGCGTCTGGTGTAGCGCTCGCTGCGCCACGTATAGAGAACATCACGCTGTCGTAATTCGGGTCTATTTTTTGCTCACATCCATCTTGAGCTGTGCCAACCGTGCCACCGATTCGGAGTGATTCAGATAAACTTATCATCAACGCAGGAACCTCCTAAAAACAGCATAGAGAAAAATCTCCTGGTTCCACCAGCGCTAGCCCGGTTTCATCGGAATAAAGTTCGCTTTTAGTAATTTGCGGAATAGCTTTTTCCGACGAATTTATCAAATCGGCAGCCAGCTTCAAAGAAACAGGGACGGTAAAGTATTCAAGCAACGACATGAAACGTTTTTTAGACAGAAAATCCAGCGTAGCCATCCAGCATCTGTCAACATAGCGGTCATGTAATTGCTGCAGCCCGTCAGGAGCGAAATGGCTCAGTAAAGCCCGTGTCTTTTTATCCATCAACTCCTCCCCAAAAGGAACAAAAACATCTACCTTCGGATAATCCTCACCAAAAGGGCTAACTCCTGAAAGAGCAGACCATTCGCCTTTAGCTGCCTTGACGAGTCTTTCGAGCGCTCCCGTAGTAGGATTTCGCTTTATCAGGCCCTGGTAGTAATCTGATACGATAGCTGCTGACTTTTCTTCCTTCCATGATCCATACTTCTCAAGGCAACGATCCGTTTCCTCCCTGGCAATTACGTTCCTGTAAACCCATTGTCTTGTCTTTTGTTCACCATTTCGCAAAAAAGGGAACACCCATACCTCTGCCACATCCCCCTCATCGTGCCGATTTACTCTTCCCGACGCTTGAATTATAGAAGGCATTACCGAATTAGCGCGAAGCAAACATCGAAAGCTCAAATCCACTCCTGCTTCAAGCACCTGAGTACAGACCACAATAACCATTTTTTTATTTTTCAAGGCTTTTCTGATTTCTTCGATACGACTAGCCTTGTGAATGGATGTCATTGACCCGGAAAGATAATAAATATGTTCATCCCCCCGAAGTTCAGGGCCGATCTTTTTATAGATCAGGGCAGAATCCTTAATCGTGTTCATGATCACAGCGACAGAACCCTTCTGTCGTAGTTTCTCCACTGCCAGCTCCGCAATGTCATCCTCACTTTGGGCTTCTTTGATTACGTTAACTGTATAGCGATTCGGCGTTACTATTTTCGGCGCGAGAGAAACAATATTGTCCAGGCCCGATTCGAAGGGAGGCATCGTTGCCGTTGTGAAGAGTACCCGCATGTTCAACTCAGCCGCCATGGCGCGTAACTGGTAAAGGAATATTAACCACATATCTCCATCCATTATCTGCGGTTCGTCGATAATAACAAATGAATTTTCCAGAGCCTTCAGCCTCATGCTCTGCTGAGCCTTTGATGGAAAGAGGGCTCTGAAAAACTGGTTATAAGTCGTAGTTACTATCGGAGCCTGCCAGGATTCCATAGCCAAATAGCCTATATCATCCATCTCCTGTTTCTGCAAAATGGACAGGTGATGATGGACCATCACTTCAATTCCCGTAGCTGCCGAAATTTCTTCAGAAGCCTGAGAAAGGATGGAAATATATGGAGCGACATATACAATACGTCTGGCATGTCCTTTTACACAGCTTTCCAGGGCGACACGCAGGGTGTTCAGCGTCTTTCCATAGCCCGTAGGCAAAACGTTACTGAAAAAATGACAATCACAACTGGAACGCCAGGCAGAATAGACATCTTCCTGAATTCGCTGCCTTGTTTCTACCATATGGGGAGGAACACCGTTTTTTATCGCTTCCTTACCTCTAGAAATACAATAGCGTGAAAATATCTTAAGAGCTCTTTTAGCTGACTCCCCGTCGAGAAATACTTCCTCTATGCCTGCGGCATCAAAACGATCTGCAGTTATAAATTCTGATGTTTTGGTTCGCACATTAAACATGGCTGCCTCGGTATAGCAGACATCCGCCCGTTTCAACTGCCTGCTCAAATATCGGGAAGCATTATTTTTCCAGATTTTCCACTCTTCACGACAATTGCTCCACCAGTCATCGAAATACACCCTGTCATAATGAAACTCCGGGAAGTATTGCCTCACCAATTCTGTCAAGCCGATGAAATCAACCTCGTCGAAGGTATTCTTCCCGACATTTCCGTACCAGGGAGGTTCGTCAGTCCAGTCTTTCAATTTCCCATGATGGCTGGCGATATCGATCGCCAAATTAGATGCCAGCCATTGCAACTTGCGCCTCTCTTCTCTTTCAATCTGCCAACATTTTATCAAACCACTGGAGCAAAAACAGAAAAAAGCGGCCCCCAGCGGTGAATGCCAGGAATCTTCTTTTTGTTCTCCCTTTATGTATCTTTGCCAGGATATTCGGGCCTTTCCTGCATCGTGCAGCAAACCGGCAAGAAATCGCAGCTTCTGTTCCTTTCCCTTTTGGTGATTCCCCAATCCCCTAGCGACCACCAAAAGGTGATCTACCAGGGGATTGGAAGTACCGTCTAGGTTATCGGGACGCGCAACACATTCAGAAAGTGGCTTCACCAAAGACATATTGTTTCTCCAGAAACATCTACGAAGGATACCGGTTTGCCTTCATTCGGAACAGCGGGTACAAATTCAATGGACCTATTCTCGTCGTTGTAGATGAAATTTATCGTACCATCGAATCTTCGCCCTCCAAGATAACGGTATTGCATCCCGCTCACCCGGCTATAGCAGGTTCCTTCTCTGAACTTCAGTGAAGATATGGCATTTGTTGGAACTATTGTCCTTGTTGAGACTTCCCCCATAGCTGAAATGAGGATTCCTCTCGCCACATCAACAAACTTTGGGAAGGTCAAACAATAGGCGCAACCAAGATAGGTATGGTAATGACTTTCATTGCCTGACAGCTTTCCAACAAGATCTTTAAGATACTTGCCCGTGTAGTAAATTCGGTAATGAGGATTGACAACGAACTCCACTGCTGTGGGCCTGTTAAAGGAGTCCTTACCCCCCTTCTCAAATCCCTTTCCCATCATGGACATCTCCTGCGTACAGGTATAAACGGGAGTCATAAGACGCAAGGCCATAAAGTTATTCCCATCCAACATCTCCAGCCCTAAGATAGAGGCAAGCAGACCATGAAGCGCCGTTCTTGAAATAAAGGGATATGTAGCGTGTGTTCCTGTCGTATCAGGTCTGCGGAAATGTCCCATTTTCCCCTTCAGCTCGAATATCAACACTTGCAACCGAGATCACCTCCCTTTGCACAATGATTCCGGAGTCTATCTTAGGTCCAGAGTCTCTGCCTTAATATTTCCATCAATCATGAGTGCCGGGTTACAGGCAAGCCTTACTCTGGCGATATCGTCCCTATGCTCATCGAGCAAATCGACCAAAGCCGATACATCCAAATTGATCTGGGAAAGGGCCGTAGGAGAATTACCTTCAAGCCACGCGTCACGTTCGGGCTTAATTTTAATGTAATCCTCCAAAAATCCTATTCTATAAAAAGAATCCTTATACTCGACGTGGAGCAAAAATACAGGTTGCTGCATTCCCCTGCCTCTGGCTTGCCTCTGTTGGGTTCCCCTCCACAATCCTTCCAGCAAAAGATCTACATCCTCTTCGGTCATTCCAGTATCTTTTGCGATGCTGGCATTTATAACTCCGGGCATGGCAAATACGGCAAAGGGAAGGATGTAACTGGTCCAAATCGTGCCCTGCGAAGCTCCTTCCTTTTCTCCCTCTTCCGTAATCTTCGCATCCTTGCTGGGCATAACCACTGTCCCCTGTACATATTTAGTCTCGACTGGATGAAGCGAATGGGCCCAACCAAACTGTACAGGACCAGTCTGGTGAAAACTCTCTTTACTAACGCTATAGACGGCACCAAAGGTCCTAACATCAAAAGTACTTTCCATCAAAGCTTTTGCCTTGCTCTCAGCATTGCTTTTACCTGCCCTTTCCAGAATTGTCTCGGCAAGACTTTGCCGTCCCAGCAACTTGTTGTCTGTTGTTCGCTCCTCGCGACAGAAAATAAAATGTTTTTTATCATCTCCGCCATCCGGATAGCGGGCCAGCATGTAATCCCTCACATCTCTCTTTATGCTCACATCGGAAAGGGAAATTCGTCCGTCATCCTCGCCAAATATGCGTCTGGCATCGCTGTCGTTCAAAGGGTCTCTATTTGGGATACCGTCCTTGACACACTTTACAAACAGAATTTCAGAACTTTTTGCTGTCGCCATATTAATTCTTCCCTCCCTCTGAATTTTTACGATTCAACGTGTAGCCGGCCCAGAAAGCGGCCATAAAGTTATCCTCATTCCCCCTGATATCATCCTTCAATCTGCCATACTCCAGGAGAACCAGAGCCAGCAAATCTTTTGCATTGCTTGTCATATGAATATTTCTCTGAAGAGCATACTCATTCATGGGCACCAGTGCTCTTTTCCATATGACCTCCGGTTTAAGCCTGCTGCCAAAGGTCATGACACGATGTTTGATGAAATCCTTTTTGTTGCTTTCATGCCAATATTGACTTGAAAAATTTTTAACCGCCCATCCAGCAGCAAACCCTAATTCCTCGCAATCCGTGAAATTCATTTCCCCTGGGTCATCCCCACTAACCAGTTTGGACAACTCTTTCCAGTCCCTCACGGTAACATCACCTCCGCAACCTGATATTTCCCGATCATATTCATTCAAGAAACGGGAAAAGACGAGATAGAACAAAACCTCTTCCTGAAGCCTCCACAAACTATCTGGCAACTTAACAGCTAAATCAGACATCCTCCGAACCACATTTCCAATGAAACGTTTACGCGAAAGAGAACGTTGATAAAGCACCTTTCGCAAACTATCCCAGATATATGGACCGCCGTAGGCGTTGATCAACAACCAGGGAATCGATGAATATCTGTTACGCACAAATGAAGCATATTTATCGCTTAATTTACCAAAGAGGCTATTAGCCGTACTCTCTGCATACTCCATCATGGTTCCCGTCAATCTATCCAGCCTCGTAAGAGTGGAAGGAAGAATATCCTCTATCATTGCTCTGAGATGAATATCGCCCCTTGAGAGATCGCCAGAATAGTAGACCAGGTTAATTAAAAAACCCTGCCTGTCAAAATCATCAGGCAAACTACTTTCGAAGCCAGTAACTTTCTTTATGTGAGTTGAAAGTTTGTCCCCTGGAGTCTCCCCTTCCATCATCATGAGAACACTCTCGGCGAAATCATCTGACAAGCCTGCATCATCAAGAGTCTTGTCCATTAACGGTACGACGTAGGCACACCCCTGAATTTCTTCCACGGAGTTCCCCTGTCTAACCGATTCCTTTCCTCCAGCGCTGGCAACTGGAGAGAATATCTCCTTGACTAGAAAGATATCCAGCGGTCGGGTCAACCTGTCGAACGCACATGCCCCGCACGTAAAGGCCTTATAACATTCCGGACACATGGCAATCGATTTCACAAGCTCCCTTTCCTTCAACTCCATAGGAAGAGGACAACCCCATGTTGTGGTGAACCAAGACCACGACTTACAATATGCAGATACTAGATCCATCTTCTTGCCACAGAAATAGCAGGAAGAATCTTTCATCGTTCCCTTTTCGGCCCCCTCTCGAATTTTAGCTTGCCAAAAACATTCCAGCATTTTATATAGATCTGCCACGATAAACTTACCTTGATGTAGTTTACTAGGGCCAATCAGCGCCAGTTTTCGGTCCCCAGGCAATGGTTTATGATCCGAAAGGATGAAGGGGCCATCTTCCCTCAAACTTGCTAGCACAATGAGACCAAGCAGTTTTTCTTTTCCTCGAGAATGGACCTTAAATGACGCTTCGTGGAGTTTCTCCGCAACGATTTTTAGCTGTTCCGTGGAAAGCTGCATATCAATTGTTCGATCAATGCGGCCCTCTAGAAACTTTTTAGTACCATCCACCCCTTTCTGAAGCTCATCTTTCCAACTTTTCTCGAAAGTAAGATAAACAGGAACTCCGTACGCCCCCTGGGGTTTTACTGGATTTCCTCCAGAAGACCACACAAATGGAAGCGCTGCAGCATTGCTCAGGTCTGGTTGAAAAATCTGCTTTTTGTTCTTTTGCGATGGATAAACATATTTCCCCCATTGTATAGGCTCAAGTGCCATACATCTGAATTCTTTCCTCATGTCAATTTCAATAACCAGAATATTAGAGAAAAAACTTTTTACGTTAGGCTTTTTGATATCCGAAATCAGTTCCAATAGCTCTCTTGGTGACATTCCTCCTTTCAAGAGTGGTCGCCCAAGACTCATCAGATTTGAGATCAGCATTATCTCTATTCCTCCTTTCTTTTCCCCTTCTCAGCGACCTCTACGCAGCCGAAACCCGCAGAGTTCTTGCTTCCCAGGTCGCAATCGACGGCCTTTTGCAGCAGGGCTTTTGGTCCTTTCAGGCGGAAAACGCCGTTCCAGCTCTTCAGTGGATAACGGTTGCTCATACGGAAAAAGTCGATGTGTTGATGTACTTTCGAGACGCGTTCCAGTATCATCCCCCTCCCGGGCTCCTTCTCGCCGAATAGCAGAGAATGGGCGACAGCGTGCGGACGAAAACCTAAATCCTCTCCACCATAGGATTCTTAACCGTCACACCAGTGCAATCCAACAGATTGTTGCCCAGCCTTATGTGTCTCTTCGTGAGCGATCCGTTGGCAAGATCCTCCAGAATTTCCCTCTCCGTCGACGCGATCATCAGCCTTAGCGGAAGGGAAATCAGTATATGGTTCCCCTCGCACCGGATCTCCCCTCTGCCGAAGATCCAGGAAAAATAGAAGAGCTTGAAGTGACGTTTGCCCTGGATGTAGCCCCTGTTGTGCAGAAACGCCGCCAGATCTGGGGCCTACAGCAGACCATCGCTTGAAGCGAATTATGGTTGCTGCATAAAAGACGAATATATAAATTATTCTTTGTCGAAAAAACTAATGAAATATGTAATGCTTTCACTTCTCTTACAATTAGATATAATTGTATTATAATTGCGAGTGTAATGTCTAGCTAACTCCATGTACCATTAAGTATATCATAAACTTAATAAAACTCAAATTTGAAACGATCTTTTAAATAAACAGTTGTTTTTAGAGGGGAATTTTTATTTAGTTGATAGGGCGTAACTAAACAATCTTTAATTATAAAAACATACAAACAAAATTACAATTTATTAAAGGCTGACGCTTATGAATTTAAAACTAGGCGTAAATATTCCTTATCAGCCTTTAATAAATATACTTCCATCCCTTATAGGAATTTTAATAAGTTAAAAAATAAGAGAACTCCATGAACTATATTTCCATCCCTTATAGGAAGTTAGAAAAGAAGTTACTTCCATACATCTTAGCATGTATGGGAAAGTGTTTCCATCCCTTATAGGAAGTTAGAAAAGTACAAAAGAGACCAAGCATAAGAAGTGCCTATAGTAAGTTTCCATCCCTTATAGGAAGTTAGAAAAGAGTAAAAGCTGATACAAAGGATCCCAATTATTACAAGTTTCCATCCCTTATAGGAAGTTAGAAAAGAGCGTGGAAAAAAGCGCAGGAAAATATTATCGCGAAGTTTCCATTCCTTATAGGAAGTTAGAAAAGTGCGATCTGACGGCGTTCTGGTTTCTAGAGGCACCGGTTTCCATCCCTTATAGGAAGTTAGAAAAGCGGGGAGCAGTACCGCCGTGAGCGGTACTGGCTTGAGTTTCCATCCCTTATAGGAAGTTAGAAAAGTTTTGGCCTACCTGCTAATAGGTACGTTCAATCATAGTTTCCATCCCTTATAGGAAGTTAGAAAAGCAACGAAAAAGCCTACCGCTACGAGCCGGGATATTAGTTTCCATCCCTTATAGGAAGTTAGAAAAGCATCCCCTCCATCATCTGGGTGGGAGTGCTGGCCATCTTGTTTCCATCCCTTATAGGAAGTTAGAAAAGTGGATGAGGAGTATGAGGAGGTAAGGTAATGATGTAGTTTCCATCCCTTATAGGAAGTTAGAAAAGTACAAGACCAAAAATGATGATGCAAGGACAATACCATGTTTCCATCCCTTATAGGAAGTTAGAAAAGCAACACTGCATTACGCGTTATTTCGTCGCTTGGGGAGTTTCCATCCCTTATAGGAAGTTAGAAAAGGGGAACATCGGCATATGTTCATATCACGGAGGATTATGTTTCCATCCCTTATAGGAAGTTAGAAAAGTTTTGTTTCGTACTCCATATGTACTCACAGGAGCTAGTTTCCATCCCTTATAGGAAGTTAGAAAAGGAGGTGGATAAAGTAAAAGCAACCCAAAAAAAGAAATGTTTCCATCCCTTATAGGAAGTTAGAAAAGAGCAAAAGGCGGCTCGATCTTGAGATCGCACGATTATGTTTCCATCCCTTATAGGAAGTTAGAAAAGGAGTTCCGAGGATATGATGTGAGGTTGAAGTTTGATCTGTTTCCATCCCTTATAGGAAGTTAGAAAAGTACATGTGATTTTATGGACGCAGATCTCTTCTCGATGTTTCCATCCCTTATAGGAAGTTAGAAAAGCGCCATATCGGCGTGGGTCAAAAGCCCGATATTGTCGTTTCCATCCCTTATAGGAAGTTAGAAAAGTATATATCTGGGGAGTGTGTTTGAAATGGTTTTGGGGTTTCCATCCCTTATAGGAAGTTAGAAAAGTAGACCTACAGCAATGGCTACCACATATGCAGCAGTGTTTCCATCCCTTATAGGAAGTTAGAAAAGTGATCCCACACGAGGTCTCCTGGCGTGCTGTAAGCGGGTTTCCATCCCTTATAGGAAGTTAGAAAAGCAAAAGCCAGAAAATGGCAAATGTTTTAGGTATGCTGTTTCCATCCCTTATAGGAAGTTAGAAAAGAACCGGTGACACAACAATAGTAACTTATTCAATTAAGTTTCCATCCCTTATAGGAAGTTAGAAAAGTACAAGTTGCGAGGGGCCTATCACCCTTGATGAGCTGTTTCCATCCCTTATAGGAAGTTAGAAAAGTTCGAGGCGGATATTAAGCATAGATGGAGAAGTAATGTTTCCATCCCTTATAGGAAGTTAGAAAAGCTATCGCAACGAAAACCTCGCCAGGCTCCCGAATAGAGTTTCCATCCCTTATAGGAAGTTAGAAAAGTGTGAAACATTAGAAGAAGCGTGGGAAAAGTGGGAGTTTCCATCCCTTATAGGAAGTTAGAAAAGTATATCCAAAAAGAGCCCATAGCGGATTCAAATAGATGTTTCCATCCCTTATAGGAAG
>NZ_DHCG01000010.1:0-45051 GCF_002398115.1 Aminobacterium sp. UBA4908 | reverse complement strand
CCCTTATAGGAAGTTAGAAAAGCGTTTACCCCCCTTCATTCTACTATATTTGCGTATTTTGTCGAAGGAATCAATATTATGTTTTCAAGGTGCATGTATATAGTCTTTATATTGATGAGTACTGGATTTGCTGCTAGAAAAAAGATTGTGTCGATCTCCCGTGATTTTAGCGCTATTGGGGGTCGACACAATCATACAAAGATACTCGCGCCACCTTTTTCTTTGCCCATAATTTCTCTTGAAGTATATCGTTCTGTTCTCCATACATAAAAGATTACGCTATCGTAATCGTCTTTAATGATTTTGTTTACTTCAATTTTAAGAGCAGTAAAAGTTGCCGGAGTAAGCTCTCCCTCTAAGACAGAATTTTGTACCCAGCTTAAATATTTTCGACCTATTTTTAAAACTTTATTGACTCGTTTTACACCTACATCATAAATCATTAAGACAAAAATGGCTTACCACCTCATGGCAAAAGGTTGATACTCCTCATCGTGGAGTATATGCTTTTCAATTTTGTACGCTTCCATTCTAATAAGGCTTCGATAACTTACATTTCTTTTAAGACGAGGATGTTCAATAGTAGAATTTAAACGTTCTTCCCATGCTTTTAAAACTATAGGCCGCCCTTTTTCTGAAAGGTATATTCCTCCCCCAGACTGAGCTCCGAAGTGCTTCGCTTGAATTTCTTTCTTGTTTAAAAGAGAAAAAATGAGTCTGTCTACAATTATTGGTTTAAATATTTCTGCTATATCTAAGTTTAAGCTGAAACGGCGGAAGTTAGTTTCGTGAAGAAAACCTATGCGGGGGTCAATATGTGTTTTGTAAATTTGTGCTAAAGTTGTGACATAGCACATAGAATTTAAGAAACTTATAAGAGCATTTATACGATTTTGAGGGGGTCTTCTACTTCTTTTTTTCATAGAGAAGGAACCTCCACCCGTTATTAGATCAAAAGCTGTGTAATAACAATCTCGTGCATTGCCTTCTATTCCCATAAGTTCTGATATTCCAATTTGTTCTTTTGCATAATTACTAAAAACAGTGAGTTTTTCAATTATGGAATCAAGCTCAATATTTCCACGTCGAGAATAATATTGCAATGCTTTCTTCATGTTTTCTATAGCACCTGTTACAAACTTTTTAGCTATAAAAAGCCTTCTACAGTCATCAAGACAATGTTTAGCTTGGGCAAGGATTACAGCCCCTGAATTCATGTGTTCACGGGGGTAAAATGTTCCTTGATAATATCCATAGTGATTAAAAAAGTGCAGCATTACTTTATTGGCAGTACAAAATTCTAAAAAACGCTTGTTTAAATCTACTTCTCCGAAAATAAGCATTTCGTCTGTTGTTTCTACAGGAATAAATTTTCTACCCTCTGAACCTTCTATAATAATGGTATTTTCTTTTCGTTTAAGTTCTCCTGACGAAAGTACATAGAGTGTTTTTCCCATTTTTATCAGCTCCAACACAATTCATTGTAAGCGCAGTTTCTACAGTACTTACATTTTTTCGCACAAGGAGGGGCTTCAAGGGACGATATTGCAATAATCTCTTGATAAACTTGGTCAAGATGCGTTTTTAGTTCTTCTGAGAGTAGCACCTCTTCGCGTTTTTTCTCTTTTGGGAATAATAATTCCCCTCTAGCTTCGACTCCATTTTTTTGGAGTTCATAAAGGTAGTGTGCTAGTTGTAATCGTGCGGCATCAATGGAACGACTACTTTTTTTAATTTCTCCTACTACTAATGTTCCTTTTTCTTCGCGCATGATGTCGAATTTGCTATTTCCGAAGTCAATGCAATGTCGATCTCGATTATAAGTTGTCTTATCCATAAGTCGCCCCAAAGCGAGAAATTCGTCATCTCTGTCTGGTTCTACTCCTCGAGCCATGAGCCACACCTCTCGTTTGCATATAGTAAAGTACCAGACAAGAGTTCCTCCTAAACGAGGGGATTCAGAGAATGAAGTCGTCATCATTGGAATCCACTGGGTTAGAGCCTGTATTTTTGTTATAAATTGGGCGAATTTTATTGTCTCGTTCTATATAAACTTCCTGCATGTTAAAATCGTTTTTATTTTCAATAAGTTCTGTTTTGTCTTCTTGCCAAGATCCTTTAGTTCCAATTAAATCAGAGAGTGAATTGGCCGAACTTTTTCCCAATTTATATATGGGGGAGAAATTCCATGGGGTTGCTGCCCCTGTTGGTTCTCTGATACATTCTGCGGTGCTGTCTGTTACATTAAGCCATATTCTAATTACTCTACCTGATCTTTCTTTGTCTTCGATTACGGGCATGGGGAGTTGTAAATAACTTTCGATATCTATAAATTCAGGGTCGTTTAATTTATTTGAAACTAATTTACCTAATTCATAGGTGGCGTTAACAAATCCCAATTATTTATACCTCCTTTCTCGTTCTACAAGTTCAACACATCCGAATCCAGAGCTATTTTTTGCACCGAGACCAGCGTCTAAAGCTGTTTGTAAGAGTTCTTGAGAACCTGTAAGTCGAAAGTTGCCATTCCACCCCTTGATTGGTCTGTTGTCTTCAGGGCTAAAAAATCTTATCGATTCCCATATCCGTCCCAATTTTTCTATTTTTATTGTTTGATTTAGTTCACTTTTTTCTGATGTTATTAGAGTGAATTTTTTTATGAGATTTGCATGTATTTGTTCTCCGAATTCTTGGTCGTAAGGAGAGTGATAGTGAGTAAAATCGCTTCCGTCATATTTTTTAAGGGTAGAGTAGCAGACTATTGGAGAGAGGGTTTGTACTAGTATCTCTTCTGATTTTGCTTGAGGGTTTTCAACAGTTACTTCTTTACATTGAAGGAAATTATTTCCTAGTCTTATTTCTCCCAGGGAAAGAGCATTATTAGCAAGTTGTTCAAGAATGGCGTTAACAGGAGAGGTTATTGAAAGTTTCACGGGGGAAGGAATATATAAAAAGTCTTTTTCTCGTTTTATAGAGCCGTTCCCAAAAAGTTTTGAGAAACAAAATAATTTAAAATGACGTTTCCCTTCATAAATAAACCCTTCATTGTGTAAAAAACGAGCATACTCTTTATCGAGGAGGTTGTATACCATAGCTTGAATTTGATACTGATGTTGTTGTTTAAGTCGTAAGACGTTTCCTTCGGCAATGTCAAAAAGAAGGCATATTTTCATTAGCAAAACCTCCAAGCTTTTTGTTTTCACCGACACATTAATATTAAAGCGTGCTTTTTGTTGTAATCTGAGTATTTAGGATTATCTAATGACAACAAACTCAGAACTTCATGTGTGTTTTTTGATCAACTTTCGCCTGATTAGAAGTAGATTTCGTTTAACGAAGGATTACTATTTTTTGAACTCTGCAAAAAGAGAAAATAAACTATCCCTTGTAGGAAGTAAAAAAGTCACTTATCTTTTCCGCTTGACTTATATTATTTCCATCTCTCTTAGAAATTAAAAAAATTATAATCCGTTTTAAATATAAGTCAAGCGGAGAAACATACCTTATAGAAAAATAAAAAATGTTGCGCTGAGAATGCGTCTTTTACTTTCGACATCTCAATTCTCATCATAAGAAAGAAATAGAAAATTTTGCTTGATGTTTTTAGTGGGATAAATTTCTTTTTTAAAGAAAATTACGTTCTATTTTAAGAATTATGGAGACATTTCATACCATGTCCTTATATATTAAAAATTTCATAAAACAAGTTTAGCTTAATAATAGTTTTTAGGGAAGTCAAATACACAAACCAGTAAGAGTAAAAGATGGAACGAAACGTTGGCCCATCTACATGGGAATTGTTGTTTTAGTTTGACAAGGTCAGCTTTTGTCTTTACAATTTTATTAGAGAGTTGATAGCTCTCTAGGCCCCGCGAGGCTCCTTCACCGGGCAAGCATAGCCCGGCTGCATCGAGCCAGGCGGAGCTTTTTTTTGTGTCTATGTAACGCAACCGACCTTCTTCTACTTGATTAATAAACCACTGGTTGTTTGGCTTCTGAGTACCATACAGCTTTCTTCCATAAACACTAGAAATCTCGTTAACTTCATACCCTTCCTGTCTCTTGTTAAGTCGTAAAGGCACCACGAGAGTTGCACCATCGGGATCTTTTAATTCCACCATAGCAACTAGGCTGCCAGAAACTGTTGCCGAATCGAAAATCATAAGTGGGTCAGCCAATGCCCCAGGGACCTGTTTCAATGTTTCAGCAGGAATATTATGTTTGGTGCGTAGAATCTTTTCTACAACACTGCAACGTATGGAGACGGGCAGTACTTCTGCTCCTACTAGATGAAATACTAGAGGCGTCGTCATCACATGCATTGGGACAGTTCGTTTTTGCTTCCCCGCTAGGAAGGAGTCCACCGTCTCTCCCCATGCCTTTATATCCTGTCGTAGTCGTGTCTCCGCCTGATTTTGCATATAGATATTGGTATTATTAGGGCTCCACGTACCTTCGTTGTAGACGGACTTGATCTGGTTAGGAGAAAAAGCAATAATCTCACCGGATTCATCATCAATAACTCCGTCATACCCTTGTTCAATTAAATAATCCATAACCTTACGCCATGTACCTAACCTGTCATGTAAGGCTGTTGTATCTTCGTTATATGGGTTTTTAATCGAAACATAAAGCTCTTTTGTCTGGCCCGAAGAACCATAGTCTTGGCTTTCCTGTTTGTCGGCTGTTAAATATATTCCAGGGATTTCGTAATCAGGAGAACCATTGTAGCTTCTGGATTTAGCAATGTCATAAGAATCATCCATCGTTCCCGTATGATATACAATGAGTGGCTTGCCCTCTTCGTCAACCACCTTCGAGTCGCCGAACCACTTATAAAAATTATCGTTGAGATTGATGGCCCCGTCCTGGTTGTACGAAACGCCGTCGCTATCAATTCCAAGCGACCCCTCATCGATCTGAAGGCCTATCCTGTCGTACCACTCTCTGGGATTGGTCCCATACCGGCCAAGGAGATCCTTCGCTCGTGCCTCGAAAAGAGAAGCGTTGACCTTAGCCACATCTGCGTCAACTCCTGCAACCAAGGCCTGGGTCATAAACGAGCTTTTGACATACTCCAGATCTTTTCCCTATTGTTTTGTTTCTCGCTACCAGTTTTATCCTGGGTAATAGCGCCGCCGGCTTCCCTACGATAGGCAATAATATCCGTTTTGGTAAAAGTAATGCCACTGGCGAAGAGGTTGTTGAAGCGTCAAAAAAGGCATGTTGCCATGATTCCATTATGGCGTTGCCGAAGGGGTACGATACTATGGTAGGTGAGGGTGGCTGCACTTTGTCAGGAGGAGAAAAGCAACGTGTATCTATTGCCCGTGCAATTCTCAAGAATGCTCCCGTGGTTTTGCTTGATGAGGCGACAGCATCTCTTGATCCAGAGAACGAAGTGGAAGTTCAAAAAGCCATAGGAGAATTAATTACTGGAAGAACGGTTATTGTTATTGCTCATCGCTTAAAAACTGTAAAAAATGCAGATAAAATTATAGTGCTAGACAACAGCAACGTGGTTGAACAGGGAACCCATAATGAATTAATTGAAAGAGACGATCTCTATAATAAGTTGTGGACAATTCAGCAAAAAGCTATTGATTGGAAGCTATAGAAAAAACTCGTGTGAGAATCGATGGCATGCACATGGGGTCTAAGTAAACGGAACGAAACTCTGCCCCATCTACATGAGCCTCAACAACACTTATTGACACCTTGGGAAAATCCTTTATAATACTAAAGTTAGTTTTGTGAAACTTTATAAATGAATCTCTTATCCCGAGAGGTGGAGGGACTGGCCCGATGAAGCCCGGCAACCTGCCTGAAATAATAAGGTACGGTGCCAATACCAGCAGCCGAAAGGCTGGATGATAAGAGAGGAATGAGCGTTACTTTTTGTGTTTTAAAAGGGCCCTTCCTCTTGGAATGGGTCCTTTTTTGATATCTTTATAATTGGAGGTCGCTAAATGGCAGACAGAAGATTTTTAATTACGTCGGAATCAGTCACAGAGGGGCATCCAGACAAGATTGCAGATCAGATTTCTGATGGCGTGCTCGATGCAATTCTGGCTGATGATCCCATGGGGCGGGTAGCTTGCGAAACTCTCGTAACGACAGGATTGGTGTTAGTGGCTGGAGAGATTAGCACTACTACATATGTGGATATTCCTAAACTTACTAGAGATATAGTGAAAGAAATCGGTTACACTCGAGCTAAATATGGTTTTGATGGCGATACGTGTGCTGTTATTACTGCCATTGACGAGCAGTCTCCCGACATAGCTCAGGGCGTCAATACGGCTCTTGAGGCTCGAAGCCAGGAAGAGGCAAGAGAGGTAGAGCTCTCCAGAACAGGAGCTGGTGATCAGGGGATGATGGTGGGCTATGCCTGTAATGAAACTGAAGAATACTTGCCCATGCCCATTGCTTTTGCCCATCGTTTGGCTCGGCGCGTGGCGCAGGTTCGAAAAGACGGAACCATCCCCTACCTCCGTCCAGACGGGAAAACTCAGGTTACTCTTGAGTATGTTGATGGTCATGCCATTATGGCAGATACAATTATAGTGTCAGTTCAACACCATCCAGGAGCAACAGAAGCTCAAATTCGGGGAGACATTATAGAGCATGTTATCACCCCTATTATTCCAGAGCACCTGCTGAAACCGGAGACTCGCATTCTTATCAATCCTACCGGTCGTTTTGTAAAGGGTGGCCCTATGGCTGATTCAGGTCTTACTGGGCGCAAGATTATTGTAGATACCTATGGCGGTTGGGTTCCTCATGGGGGCGGGGCTTTTTCAGGTAAAGACCCGACGAAAGTTGACCGCTCTGGCGCTTATATGACTCGCTACGCAGCGAAGAACGTAGTTGCAGCCGGGTTGGCTGAAAAATGTCTGATTCAGGTTGCCTATGCTATTGGAGTAGCTGAGCCAGTTTCAATTATGGTAGATACGTACGGGACAGGGAAACTCTCTGACGAGGTGTTGACAGATCTTGTAGAGCGGCATTTCGATTTCAGGCCTGCCGCAATGATTCGAGACCTGGACTTGCGCCGTCCGCAATATCGTCGACTTGCTGCCTATGGCCATATGGGGCGTATCGATCTCGATCCTCTGCCTGCCTGGGAAAAAACCGATCGAGCTGGAGCTTTGGCTCGAGACGCTCGAAATCTTTAAAGAAAAAGAAAGAGAGCGTATTCAAAAAAGCGAAGTGCACCTCCAAATGCTGGAATCGATGTCCAACTTTCGAGGTGCACTTTTATTAACGTATCCTGAAGGCGTATACCTTGCCATCCATGCTGCCAACATAGAGAATTCCGTTATAAACAACAGGAGAGGCAAGAATCTCCCGCCCTGTCTGATAGGTCCATTCTTCTTGCCCATTTCCCGCTGAGAGAGCAATAATTTTCCCCGTATCGGTTCCAATGTAAACAATCCCATTATCTACTACAGGATTTGCATGAACGGCTCCATCAAGGGCGAAGGTCCAGAGTCGTTGCCCCGTGATGGCATCTATAGCGTGAAATACTCCGTTTTGAGTTCCGAAAAAGAGCCGCCCATCTGCAGGAATGGCTGATGTAGTAATAGCCGCGCCGGCATTGTACTTCCACTGGGGAATGATCCCCTTTATTTTTACTGAGGAAAGACGACCATCCCAGCTCCCGAAGTAGATAAATCCCTTCCATGTTGTGGAGGCCGTGTCAATGGGACCACCAGATCCGCCGCCCCACTGCCTTTTTCCTGTTTTGGGGTCGAGAGCATGAAATTTCCCTGTATGATCTCCCACGTAGAGGAGTCCTTCATGGTAGAGAGGAGTGGAACGGAGCTCCCTGCCAGTATCGAAGGTCCATAGAACAGCACCGGTGGTAGGGTCAAAGGCATATATTCGCCCATCAGCACTGCCTGCAAAGAGAAGATCAGAACCGTATATAGGAGATCCCCATATAGCGCCAGGTCCCAAGTCGGTCCCGACCAGAGTTTGCCATAGCAAGTTTCCTGTTCCCCGATTAAGAGCAAAGATTCTTCCGTCAGTTCCCCCGACAAAAAGAGTGGTATCGTTTATAGCTGGAGAACCGTTGATAGATGTCCCTGCTAGATATTGCCATATCAAAGCTCCTGTCTCTCCATCTAGGGCGTAGACAGATCCACCTTCATCACCTATGTAGACGGTGTTGTTTGCAGCTGCAGGCGTTCCAGTAAGAGGAGTACTGGCCTCAAATTGCCAAAGAGGTTGAACTTCCGAAGCCAGGGCAACATAATTGTAAGTAAAGATAGAAAGAGTAACTAACAAAAAAAGGAGGTAACTTTTTTTCATTCGTTCAGCTCCCCTTTCGAGTCTATATTTATGTAACGTATACTATAATCTACACTATATTCTACATTATATTAGACTGTTAATGCAGGCCTAATTACTCTATATGTACGGTATAATAGCCATCTATATACTCGCTGCGTGAAGAAGGTTGATATTCCTATGAAGGTAGAGCATCTTATCCTTGCCCGAAAATGGTTTGAAGATTTTGTTGCGGATTTTGCCACTCCAGAAGGCGATCTTCCCCATCTGCTTCTTTTGAAAAAGGAACATAGTTATCGAGTGGAGGCGAATAGTGGTTCTCTCGCCACGGCCCTTGAATGGGAAGGAGACGCAGTTCGCATAGCAGACGTTCTTGGGTTGCTCCATGATATAGGGCGATTCCCTCAATATCGAGACTATGGTACCTTTTCTGATGGAAGCTCTATAGACCACGGGGATGCAGGAGTAACCATCCTTGAACGTTCTTTCCCTTGGTCTGGAATCTCCCCCTCAACTAAAAAAATTCTTCTCGAAGGAATCCGTTACCATAACAAAATGGATATTGCAGACACGTTGTCTCCTGAGGAACGGACTCTATGTCAACTTGTAAGGGATGCGGATAAGATCGATATCTTAGCCTTAATTCGACAATGTATAAAAGAGGGGAAAGTGCAGGAACTTTCTCCAGGACTGAAAGAGGAAGTGCCAGTCTCTCCAGATCTGTTGGAGGATTTAGTGTCTACTGGGAAAGCCTCTTATAAGAAAGTCCACTCATTAACAGATTTCCTTGCATTACAATTGAGTTGGGTATTCGATATCAATTATCCTCAAACATTTCAGATGCTTGAAGAAGCGGGAAGTCTCTCCTGGATTGTAGATCAGCTTCAAAAAGAGAAGGAGTTGCTTCCTTTTATCGAGAAAGCCATGAAGCATGTAGAGGCACAACTTGCCCTTTTATAGAAATAGAAAAGGAAAAGAGGAGGAGCTGTTCAGCTCTCCAAAAGTTGGACAAAGAAGCCAGCATTTGGAGGTGCATTTCAAGCTCCCCTCTTTTTTTATGCGGTGGTTTCTACTTCGCTAAGCTCCGCTTGCTCTTCAAAAGAAAAAACCTTGTTAAGATCGAGAATGATGATCAGGCGTTTCTCAACTTTAGCAACACCGGTAATAAATTCCCGATTCATTCCCATGGCGATCATTTGGGGAGGTGTCTCTACTGCGCCGTCTGGGATTCGCAGAATTTCACTGACCCCGTCTACGAGAATCCCTACCATCTGAGATTCCATATTGACAACAATAATTCGTCGCTGTCCGTCATCTTCCACAGTTGTGTTCCCAATTCCAAAACGCTTGCATAAATCTACGATAGGAACAATCTGCCCGCGGAGGTTTACAATCCCTTCAATAAAATTCGAAGCTTGAGGAATTTTCGTAATTTCCTGAGTCCTGACGATCTCTCGTACTTGT
The DNA here is from genome assembly GCF_002398115.1 of Aminobacterium sp. UBA4908. Taxonomy (NCBI): domain Bacteria; kingdom Thermotogati; phylum Synergistota; class Synergistia; order Synergistales; family Aminobacteriaceae; genus Aminobacterium; species Aminobacterium sp. UBA4908. The sequence continues at coordinate 35,292 of NZ_DHCG01000010.1, read as the reverse complement.
GAGATGTCGATGCCAAATTCTTCGCTGCCAAGAGCAAACACTACTAATTGTTGTTCAGCCATATCCTTGTCTTCACCTTCCTTTGTGAGGATCAGAACTTCAACCTATATTAATAATAGCAAAGAATCGGAAAATAATAGTGTCGAGTTGCATAAAATCTTCGATAGTGGTAATAATAAATATTAATAAAAGTAATAAAATAAATACCGGTTAGCTATATTAATAGCAGCTTTAATCTTCTTAATGAGAGAGGTGCTTTGTATGAAAAGTCTTAATTCCCTTCTCATGTCTCGCATTGGACCTATCATCACAGGCGGGGTTGTTGGGCTTCTTGCCGCTCTTCTGGTGCATTGGGGAAATCCGGGCAACATGGGAATCTGTGTCGCATGTTTTACCAGAGATATAGCTGGTGCTCTAGGGCTTCATCGGGCAGGTGTAGTTCAGTATATTCGTCCGGAAATAGCCGGCTTTATTCTCGGCTCTTTCATTTCAGCTCTTGCGTATCGCGAATATGTTCCTCGCAGCGGGTCTTCTCCAGTGATCCGTTTCTTTTTGGGCATGTTTGCGATGATAGGGGCTTTAGTTTTTCTCGGTTGCCCATGGAGAGCGTATCTCCGGTTAGCCGGAGGAGATTGGAATGCCATTGCTGGCATTGCCGGTCTTGTTGCGGGCATAGGTATTGGTATTGTTTTCTTGTGGAAGGGCTTTAGTCTGGGGCGTTCTTATGAGTCAGCGAAACCATCAGGCCTGTTTATGCCCATAGCAGCTGTGGCTCTTCTTGTTTTGCTTATTATGGCGCCAACTTTTGGTCCTGAAGGTTCTGGCCCTATCTTTTTTTCGGAGAAGGGCCCGGGGGCAGCTCATGCTCCTCTTATGGTGGCTCTTGCTGTAGGCCTTATTGTTGGATGGATGGCGCAGAGGAGCCGTTTCTGTACAGTAGGAGCTATTCGTGATCTTATTATGTTGCGAGATGCTCATCTATTTAACGGAGTTTTGGCTTTTATCGTCGTAGCTTTTGTGGCGAATATAGCATTAGGACAGTTTCATCCTGGCTTTGAGGGACAGCCTGTGGCTCATTCCAATGCTCTTTGGAATTTTATGGGGATGGTTGTATCTGGCCTGGCCTTTACGTTAGCAGGCGGATGCCCTGGCCGTCAGTTTATTATGAGTGGCGAAGGTGATGGCGATGCTGCTGTTTTTGTGCTTGGAATGCTTGTTGGTGCGGCATTTAGCCACAACTTTAACTTGGCTAGCTCTCCTGGAGGGACAGGCGCTTTTGGTCCATCTTCGGTTATAGTCGGCTTCATTTTCTGTCTCGCCGTTGGATTTATGATGCGAGAGAGATTGGATTAGGAGGAAATAAGATGAGCGAATCTCGTATTGTTGATGCTCGAGGCCTTTCTTGTCCCCAGCCAGTTCTTGAGACGCGGAAAGTTCTTAAAGATTTGACTGGTGGCCGGGTGGAAATATTAGTAGACACTGTAACATCTCGGGAAAATGTGGCTCGTTTTGGGCGAAGCCAGAAATGGAACGTTGCCATCGACGAATTTGAAGGTGGATATAAAGTGATTCTTACGAAGTAAATGCCTATGGATACTTTATTTTTGAATTCTTTTGTTGAAGCGAGTCTCCCTTTTAGGATAGAATAGGCAAGCTTGTCTAAAAATAGCAAAGGCAAGATCTATGCTAAAAGAGGAGAGATGTTGTTGAGCCGTTCCATTCCTGTTTTAAAAGTGGGAAAGTATCAGCCGCGTTACCCCCTGGTTCAGGGGGGGATGGGCGTCGCTATATCCGGCCCGAATTTGGCGGGACATGTGGCGCGTTATGGAGGGGTCGGCACGATTGCCAGTGTAGGGTTAGCCTGTACTGAACCTTATTACAACGGTCATAACTATTTTGAGGCTAATCAGAGAGCGGTCAAAGAGGGGCTCATACGAGCTCGAGAGATTACAGGAGAGTCGGGCGTTCTCGCTGTCAACTGCATGGTGGCCCTTACTGACTATGAACTCCACGTGCGAGCTGCGTGCGAGGGCGGAGTCAATATTATTATTTCAGGAGCTGGGTTGCCCATCAAGCTTCCTGACTATACCAAGGATTTCCCCGATGTAGCGCTCGTTCCTATTGTCAGCTCTACGAAGGCTGCGAGTCTTCTGGCCCGTCGGTGGGAACGTTTGTACCATCGTCTTCCTGATGGCTTTGTAGTGGAAACGCCTCTTTACGCAGGAGGACACCTTGGGGTAACAAAAATGGAGCAAGTAGAGAATCCAGAATTTTCCCTGGATGTAGTAATACCAGAGTTAGTAGAGTATTTAGAGAAAGAGCTGAAAGCTCCGATTCCTATTATTGCTGCAGGAGGAATCTGGACAAGGGAAGATGTGGAACATGTTTTTGATCTTGGTGCCAGTGGCGTGCAAATGGGAACCCGTTTCGCCTGTACTTTTGAAGGGGATGCATCAGATCGTTTTAAGCAGGCATATATTGACGCTACAGAAGATGATGTTGTGATTATTCAGAGTCCAGCAGGTCTTCCGGGCCGAGCCATTCGGTCTCCCTTCATAGAGAAGTACTTAAACGGCGAAGTAGGGAGAAAACCGTGTATTGCTAACTGTCTAACCCATTGCCGTTATCGTACGGAGAAAAAGACATTCTGCATTGCGCAAGCCCTTATGGATGCCTACTTCGGTAATTGGGAAGAAGGATTATTTTTCTGTGGCTCCAATGTGACGAAAATTACCAAGATGGAACATGTAGCAGATATTATTGAAGAACTTTTTGGATCAAACGAGGGGAATGAGTAATTCTCCCTTAGGCGAACTCTTCCTAGAGTAGAGTTCGCCTTTTCTTTCGGGAGTGGTGTACAGTGTTTAGAAAAACCTTTTTTTCAGCAAATGTCTTCATGCTTTTGAGTGTACTATCCCTTCTATTCTTAGCGTCTGCGGCTATGGCTCAAGTCCCTTCGCTCCCTTCACAGCTCGCCACAGAAGAGTCTACATCTCAAGAATCTCCGTATACAGTAGAGAAGGTACAGGCACGAGTAGAAGAGATACAAAAGAATATTGATAGTTTACGAGCTTCAGAAAAACAGTTGACATCGGAACAAGGTGGGCTTTCGTCATTCCAATTTCAGGAGCGTTTAGGCCTTTTTGAATCGCTGTTGACCCTATATCGGCGTTTCCAGTCTCTTTCAGATCGTATTGCTCAATTGCAGGCTGATTTTGACCGTAGGCAGAGCGATATGAAGAGAGATGTGGCTGCTTTCGTAGAAAAAAAGCCTCCCTACTCTCTTAGTTTTTATGAGGGCTATAGAGAACACCTCGATCCTATTTCCCAGGAAATCGATACTATAAGTTATGGACAACGTTTTGTTGAAGGCAGTCTCCCTTCTCTTCGCGATAGGGCAAGGGTTGATGAACAACGTCTCGTAGCCTTGGAAGAGGCATTGCAAAATGGGGGGGCTTCCGAGTGGGAGAAACAACAGGCAGAATTACAGCTTGAAAGGGATCGTTTGCTATTTGCCTCAGGAGAAAAGTCCTTGGAAGAAAGCCGCCTCCGCCTTAATCTTTTAGAGATGGACAAGAAAAATTTGCTTGATGGGTTGAAATGGATTGGGCAAAATCTTCAATATGATGAGGCAGATCTGAACAGGCAGATCGATCAGATAAAAGAGAGAGAAGCAGATCTTCAGCGTCAGGCAGATGAGCTGAGGAAAGACCTTAATACAGCTACAGAGGAACTGGTGAACGCACAAACCCACTTCGAGACGGCGCCGGAAGGAGAAAAGAAAGATATATATAAGGCTGCCTTAAAGGAAAAAGAAGTATGGCAGACATACTATCAGACGGCCCTTGACCAAACAGATCAGGCGAGGCTCTGGGAGGAAGAGACGAGAGAAATTTGGGAAGCTCGATATAGGTTACTGCAGAAAAAACTTCCTACGGAAGAGCTCGTGAAACTTCAAGTAGATGTGAACGTCCGAAAGAAAAACCTCGACAGCTTGTTGCTTGGATTGCAGAAAAAACAAATTTCCTTGCAATCGAGGCTTTTATCGGTAAATAATCTTTATGCTTCTCAAAATGAAAGTTCTCAAGTGTTGAAGTTCCTGAAAAGAGAGAGCGATGGATTAAAAAAACAGGCAGAACTTAATACCCAATATATGTCTCGGTTACTAGGGGTATCTATGCTCAATAATCGCTTGCTTGAAGAGGTAGACAGCCGACTAGGGTCGGTAACGCTCACGGAAAAGGTTTCTTCAGCAGGTCGTGAGAGGGTTTTGGCGTTTCTTAATTTCCAGTTATGGTCTGGGAACGGCTATACCATTACAATTAAAAAATTGATCCTGGCAGTTATTATTGTACTTTTGGGGTTGCTTATAAGCCGTAAAGTGACCAAGTGGTTTACGAAGCGTCTTCTTGAACGATTTGAGATGGACCCTACCGCAGCTATGGCGATACAGAAAGGGCTTTTCTTTTTCCTCACCTTTCTTTTTGTCCTCATGGCTTTAGATATGGTAAATATTCCTTTAACGGCTTTTGCCTTTCTAGGTGGTGCTCTTGTTCTTGGCCTTGGCATTGGCGCTCAAAATTTTTTCAGCAACCTTATCAGCGGTTTGATTCTCTTTATGAGCAAACCCTTCAGACTACGAGATGTGGTGCAGGTTGATGATGTTCTCGGTACAGTTGAAGAGATAGGGGCACGTTCTACCAGAATCCGTACTTTTGATAATGTAGACGTGCTTGTTCCGAATCGATATTTTTTGGAGAATCGAATTATAAACTGGAATCTTTCCGATCAGTTGCTTCGAGGGGTTGTAAGCGTTGGCGTGGCTTATGGCTCTTCAGTAAAGGACGTAGAGAGGCTTCTTCTTCAGGCAGCAACGTCTCATCCTAATGTGCTTTCTATGCCAGAACCCTATGTAGTGTTCCGAAATTTCGGTACCAGTGCTCTTGAGTTCGATCTCTATTTTTGGCTGGACATGCGCCAAACGGCTCGTTTTAAGGTGCAAAGCGATCTGCGTTATAAAATACTTGATCTTTTTGAAACGCAAAAAGTTTCCATTGCTTTCCCTCAAATGGACATTCATCTTGATGCAGCGGCTCCTCTTCCTGTGACAGTAACGCATGGGGAAAGGGATAATAGGAGGGAATAAAACTCATGGGACAATTAGTTCCGTCCCCACCTGAACTTCTGTCCTTGTGCCTAAAGCTAGTTTCTTTTCCGAGCGTTACCACATTGCCGGGAGAAGAAAACAATGTAGGGCATTATATATATGAGTGGGTAGCTTCTTTACCCTACTTCCAATCTCATCCTGAACATATAGTCATGATTCCAGTAGAAAATGACCCTTTGCAGCGCTTTTGTGTGGGAGCTTTTCTTGAAGCGTTCCCTTCGTGTAGCCAAACCATTATTCTTACAGGTCACTTTGATGTGGTAGGAACAGAAGGGTTTGGCTCACTTGCTTCTTGGGCTTTTGAGCCCCAAGAGTATATGGCTCGAATTCAAAAGGAAATGTTGCCTTCCGATGTTAGACGAGATCTAGAGAGTGGTGAGTATCTTTTTGGTCGTGGTATTGCCGATATGAAGTATGGCTTGGCATTGGAAATGGCATGTATGAAGATGTACGCTCAGGCCAGAGAGGAGCTTGGTGCAAACCTGTTGTTTCTTGCCGTATGTGACGAAGAAAACATGTCTTCCGGCATGCGAAGTGTTGTACCGTGGCTTCGTCGTTTTAGAGAAGAGAAGGGTCTTCAATATATAGCCTGTTTGAATACAGAGCCTTCTGTGGGAGAGCCAAAAGAAAAGGGAGCTCTCTATTTGGGAACGATTGGCAAACTTATGCCTGTTTTTCTTTGTGTAGGGCGAGAGGCTCATGTGGGAGAGTATTTTAAGGGGGTTAGTGCAACTCTTATGGCGTCATGCCTTACCGTACTTATAGAGGGAGATGAAGAGAGCGCTGATACATGGCGTGGTTTTTCTTTCCCCCCAATGGCTGGGTTGAAGCTTGCAGATTTACAAGATGGTTATTCTGTTACTCTTCCAGAAATGGCGGTCACTTTTTTCAATAGCCTTCTCGTTACGAAGTCTCCTCGGCAACTGTTGGCTTATATGAAACAACGAGCGCAAGAAGCGTTACAACAGGCTCTTGCCCTTCGTGAATCGTCGGGAAAAAAATTGGCCCCATCTCTTTTTGATGGAGAGCCGGAGCGAGGGGCCGTTATAACGGTGGAAGAACTACTCTGTGAGGTTGCCAGAAAACGAGGCCTTTCCCCTAAAGCTCTTATGAAGGAAATAGCGCTCTCTATTCATGATGGAAAAAACATTCATCAACGAGGTATAGAGGTAATGCAAACCCTTGCCCGTCAATGGGGAAGAAAGGGTCCTTTTATTGTTATAGGTTTTTTGCCTCCTTATTATCCCTCTCGGTGCAATAATGAAGAGATTGCCGGGGAGAAGGGGATGCGCCTTTTATGCGAAGAGCTTGTCCAAAAGGGAAAGAATATTGGATTCTCCCTGGAAGTGCGAGAAATTTTTGAGGGAATTATGGATCTTAGTTATTTAGGGTTTCAGGGAAATTTAAATGATCTTGAAGGGGTGGCTCAAAATACCCCTCTTTGGAATATAGACTATTATTTCCCTTCGGAAGACATTTTATGCCTTCATATCCCAATTCTGAATATGGGACCTATAGGGAAAGACGCACATCAATCTACAGAGCGGCTCTACCTTCCCTACGCTCTTCACGGTCTTCCCCTTCTTTTTGTTGAGGCGTTGGAGCGAATTCCGGACCTTTGTAAAGAAACAAACGTTGAATAAAACGCAATGGGTCTCCCTTGTAGTGGAGAACTAAAATTAATAATTTCCCTCAAACCTCATGTATCTCTCTTCCCGTTTTATGCGCTAGGGAACAAGATTATTGCGAAGATGAACCAAAAAGTCCTGCACGTTGGTCACGATGGGAGTGACCGAGAGAGTTCCCCGATCCCGAAGCTTATTTACTGCGAATTCTGATACGTCAACGGAATAGATATATACAGGGCGGATCTTCCCCTCTTTGCATGTGAATGCAGGAGTCATGTTCCCGGCAGCAATAGTATGGAGCTGGGTAGCGAGAGCGATCATGGTTGTAGCTTTGCGGGTATGTGTTCTCATGGCATCTTGAGCCTCGTATACATCCCCGATAACAGGCGGCAGCGGGCCATCGTCCCGTATAGATCCAGCAAGTACAATGGGAACGCCCTTTTTAAGAGCAGAATAAATAACGCCATCTCGAATATCTTCTTCTCTTATAAGCTTCTCTAAAGAGCCGTAATTTCGCGCAGTGTTGAGAAGATCCAGGTGATTGTAATGACCGAGAGGTTGTTGGGCCTGGGTATAAATGTTTTGACCAAGAGCTGTTCTCATCATGCCACCTTCTAGGTCGTGGGTGGCGAGGGCGTTGCCAGCCAGGAGGGCATGAGCATAGCCATGTTCTATCAGTTCCGACAGGGCGCTTCTCGAGTCGTGATCGAAAACTACAGCTGGACCTAGAACCCATACAATGTAACCATGGTCTTTTTCATATCTTAAAAGTTCGTAAAGCATGTCGTAATCTCGTGAGTAGGCAGTCTCCCTGGATCGGCCAGTACGAAAGGAGAAAATATCTTGGTTTTCCTTCACGTTCGTTGTCTTGAAACCGTGGGAATGGACGTATATTCCTTCGCTTCCATCTTCATTTCTTCCGACGAAAACCATATCTCCAATATGAAGATGGCGAAACTCTACAGCCTCCACAACAAGGCCCTCACGAAGAACGGGGACGCAGTCCATTCTGCTTTCAGAAACAAGAATCCATTGCCCTCCAACCTTGAAGTACTCGGGGAAAATAGAAAGAGCGTGGTAATTGGAAGGAGCCACGCCTTCTTTCTCTACTGTTTTTACCGTTGCTTCCCGAGCGGAGAAGAAGGGCTCTTTTTGGAAGTCTGGTTCAATATAAATTGGTAATTGAAAAGACATACCTTTTCCCTCCTGGATGTTATAATTTATAGACTATTAGAAAAATTTCAATTGCATTACGACTTGTTTTCTCTGTACAATGATTATACCTCACAGCAAACTTTCTATAGGAGGTGGTACGTGGTGAAAGGAAGCAGTATCTGTTTGAAGAGAGTGGTAGGGCTTGTTGTGCTTGGGCTTCTGTTGGGGATGGTTCTCCTTGCCCCAGCTGCTGCAGAAGAGAAACCAATTAAGATTGGTTACTTGGCAGCTCTTACCGGGGATTGGGCGGCGTATGGGCAGACTGAAGAAAAGACGGCTCGTATGGCAGTGGATGAAATCAACGCTCAAGGAGGCGTTTTGGGGAGAAAACTTGAACTTGTAGTGTACGATTTCAGAACCAGGGCTGAAGATGCCGTGAATGCCGTGCGGCGCATGATAGAGGAAGACAAAGTTGTTGCCATTGTAGGAGCAAATGGCAGTGGTATTAATATTGCAACGGCTCCTCTTGTGAACAGATATGAAGTTCCGCAGATTGGTACTGTCTCTACGAATCCGCTGGTGACGGTAGACGAGAAAGGGAAGGTCCGTCCGTACTCTTTCCGAATTTGTTTTACTGACCCCTATCAGGGAAAACTTATTGCCTATTTTGCAGCGAATGAATTAAAGCGAATGAATGCAGCAATTCTTTATGATGTAGGGAATGATTACTCTCAAGGCCTTCGGGAATTTTTTATGAAAAGCTATGGGGAATATGGTGGGAAAGTTGTAGCTGATCTCGGTTTCCGTGGAGGACAGGATGTAGATTTTAGAGCCCAACTCACGGAGATACGAGACAAGAAAGCTGATGTGCTGGTACTTCCCAACATGGGAAAAGAAATGGCTCTTATTATGAAACAGGCTAGGGAGCTTGGATTAAAAGACATTATTTTTGTTGGTGGGGATGGATATGGCGAGTTCATGTGGGAAATAGCTGGGCCCGCAATGGAAAACTCCTATTGGATTAACCATGTAGCCCCTGAAGATCCTGCCATGCAGCCCTTCTTCAAGGCCTATAAAGAAAAATGGAAAGATGAATGTAAAGAGTTTGTGAATGGTGTTTTGGGCTATGATTCTATCTATTGGCTTGCCGACGCTATTGCCAGGGCGGGGAAGGATGATCCTAAAGCTATTCGTGATGCCTTGGCCGCTACATCTGGTCTTGTGCTTCATCATGCTACCATTACGATCGATCCCGAAACGAATACTCCCAAAGACAAAGATGGCGTAGTCCTCATCGCGAAAGACGGACGAGGGCAGTTCTTTAAGAAGATCAAACCTTAGGAAAACGAAGAGATTACCTACTATACGGGGCGGTTTTTATAGAGCCGCCCCGTTTTCTTAAGGAAGGAGTGAGACGATCAATGGCTACTTTGTTGCAGCAAGTGATTAACGGTCTTTCCCTTGGTTCTGTCTATGCTCTCATTGCCGTGGGGTATTCTCTTGTCTACTCCATTCTCCTTTTCTCAAATTTCGCTCATGGAGGATTCCTTGTTATTGGCGGCTATCTTTGTTATGGAGCTCTGAAAACATTAGGGCTCAGTATATGGGTGGCGGGCTTTATTTCCTTGCTGGGCGCCGGGGTTGCGGCAGTTGTGACTGAGCGTATTGCCTATAAGCCTATTCGTGAACGAACACGGGTTACTCTCTATCTTTTAATTGCTTCTATGGGCATGAGCATTGTGATTGAAAATATTTTTGTCATTGTGGCGGGAGGGCGCTTTCGGGCCTTGCCTCCCGTTATTCCAACCCAGCCGGTCCATCTTTTCAATATTGCTACAACTAGTGCTTTCGATCTGCTTTCTTTTGTCGTGGCATTGGTGGCCCTGGGCTGCTTGCAAATTTTCCTTACAAAAACCAAATGGGGATTGGCTATACGGGCAGCAGCTTGTGATCTGCGTACTGCCGGGCTCATGGGAGTGAATGTGAATCTTCTCGTGTCAATTGTCTTTTTTGTGGCAGGGGCTTTAGCAGCTATAGGGGGAATATTCCTCTCCGTTCGTTATACTCTCTACCCTCAGTTGGGAGCCATTACAATCAAGGCCTTTGTGGCGGCTGTCATTGGCGGGCTGGGATCTTTGCCTGGAGCTGTGGTGGGGAGTTTGATCCTCGGGTTGGCAGAAATGCTGACAGCAGGCTTTATATCGAGCCAGATGAGAGATTTGGTGGTTTTCTCACTTCTGGTTATAACCCTTCTTATTCGTCCTACGGGGTTGTTTGGTAAACAGGTTGGCGAAAAGGTGTAGGTGGGGCTATGTCTGGATATACTGAAGGTATTATTATTCTTCTTTGCATCAACGGCATTGCGGCTATGGGGGTTTCTCTTTTAACGGGTTTTACTGGCGTATTCACGTTAGGGCACGCTGCCTATATGGCTTTGGGGGCTTACACATCTGCCATTCTTACGGTGCATTATGGATTGCACTGGTTCCCGGCTATTCTGTTAGGTGGAGGGGTGGCGGTTCTGGTGGCTTACGGCATAGGAGTTCCTACGTTGCGTCTTATGGGAGATTATTACGCCATTGCATCCATTGGCTTGGGTGAGGCTATTCGTTTGATCCTCGAGAATTGGCAGTCTCTTACGCGAGGGGCCCGGGGATATCCTGGCATTGAGCCCTACACAACTCTTCCTGTGGCGCTTACCTTTTTTGTCATTATGGCCATATGCATGTTTAATTTTATTAAAAGTAGATACGGCCGATCTTTCAAGGCCTGTCGTGATGATTACGTTGCCGCATCTCTCCTCGGACTTCCTACAGCAAAGATACGAATCCTCAGTCTCATTATATCGGCGTTTTATTGCGGCGTTGCTGGTGCCCTGCTGGCTGGATTCCTTTCTTTTATCCAACCTATTATGTTCGATATGCTTAAATCTACAGAACTTACGGCTGTCGTGGTTTTTGGTGGTTTGGGGTCTATGACTGGCACCCTTGTTGGGACAGTGGTCATTACATTGGTTACGGAACTCTTTCGTCCCATCTCCCAATATCGCATGCTTATTTATGGTGCAGTGTTAGTTGTTATTATGGTGCTTCGTCCGGAGGGGATTATGGGAGGGCTTAATGGCGAAGATCTTACGAGAAAGTTTTTCAGGAGGAAAGACCATGGCGGCACTCCTTGAGTTAGATAGAATCAACAAATCTTTTGGCGGCGTTCAGGCTGTTCAGAATATGAGCTTTATGATGGGTGAACGTGACGTAGTGGGGTTGATCGGTCCTAACGGAGCAGGAAAAACCACAATCTTCAACATCATTACCGGTGTATATGCCCCTGATTCTGGTCGCATTCTTTTTGAGGGGGAAGATATTACATCCCTTAAAACGTACGAGATTATTCAAAGAGACATAGCGAGGACCTTCCAGAATCTGCGTCTTTTCCCTCGTTCCTCTGCTCTTGAGAATGTGATGACCGCAGCTCAGTGCCAAGAACCCTATTCTTTCGCTGAGGCGGTAACCCATATGGGACGATGGAGGGAAAAAGAACGGAGTATCCGTGATATGAGCATGGAGCTTCTGCAGAGGGTGGGGCTTGCCGATCGGGCATTACAACCTGCAGGTACTCTTCCCTATGGTTATCAACGGCGACTTGAGATAGCCAGAGCCCTGGCTTTGAATCCGAGACTGTTACTTTTAGATGAACCAGCCGCGGGAATGAATCCCGAAGAAGTGCTGGCTCTTAATGAGCTGATTCGAGAGATTCATAAAGATTTTCCTCTGGCTATTCTCGTTATAGAGCATCATATGGATCTGGTTATGGAAGTGTGTCCTCATATTATTTGTATGAATTTCGGGGCTAAAATTGCGGAAGGGTCCCCTGAAGATATTCAGAACGATCCGGAAGTGCTTAAAGCGTATCTTGGGGAGGAGGAAAATCATCATGACTGAGCCTCAGCAGTGTCCTCTCCTCAATGTCCATAATTTGCAGGTAAGCTATGGGGCGATTCGGGCATTACGGGGAGTGTCTCTTTATGTAAATGAAGGGGAAATTGTATGTGTTATTGGAGCTAATGGTGCAGGGAAGTCCACTTTGATGAATGCTCTCATGGCGGAGGTTCCGAGAGAGGGAGGCGAAATCCTTTTTGATGGAGGTCCTTTGGCTCGTCGAAGTTATGATGTAGTGAAACAGGGAGTGTCCCTTGTTCCTGAAGGGCGGCGAGTGTTTGTTTCTCTTACAGTCTATGAGAACCTGATGATGGGAGCTTTCCCAAGGCGGGACAGGGGACAGATTCGGGAGGATTTAGAGTGGGTTTTCTCGCTCTTCCCTAGGCTGGAAGAGCGAAAGAGCCAATATGCGGGTACTCTTTCCGGAGGCGAACAGCAAATGCTGTCTATTGGCCGGGCTCTCATGTCTCGTCCGAGGCTTCTTCTCCTCGATGAGCCGTCGCTGGGGTTGGCGCCTATTATCATAAAAGACATTTTTAAGGAGCTGAAAAGAATTAACTCTGAAGGAGTAACAATTCTTCTTGTGGAGCAGAATGCCCGACAGGCCCTTCTTTTATCTGATCGAGGCTACGTGCTTCAGACAGGAGGGCTTATTTTGGCAGGAACTTCTTCCGAGCTTTTGAATAACCCGGATATTCGGGGTGCCTATCTCGGCACTGGACGGAAAAAAGGTCTTCTGTAAAGGAGAAGAGAAGTCCGTATACGTAAGAAGATATATTAGATGTAGGTTGCGTAAAAGCAGGGGCTTCCCATTGTAAAAAGCCCCTGCTTTTTTATTGAGCAAATATATATTATTTCCCCTGTCTGGCTTAACAGTTTGCTAGCACAAATCATCGGCAAAGTAGAGTGGCCTCGTGTCACTAGCCAGCTAATGCATAAGCTTCCTTTTACCCTCCCCCGACAGGTGGGAAAATATTAACAGTGTCACTGTCGTTCAGAGGGGTGTCCAGCCCTTGTAAATGGACGATGTGTTTCCCATTCACCATAATGATGGTGCCCATTAAAAGCTTTTTTGGCATGTCGTTGCCAGACCAAATCCACTTGTCAAATTTCTCTCCGTATTTTTCCGAGAGATCTTTCAGAAGATCTTTTACAGTGGGAGGCGCCGGGATGTTAAATTCTTTTTGACCAGTAGCGTACATAAGAAAAGCATGTACTCGAAGTATCATTTGTTGCTCCCCTCCTTTCCCTATACGTATTATCTATTTTCGAGATAGAGTTTGCAAATCCCATCAATATATTCTTGACAAATATGGTAGGGTATAGTATGAATAGTTGCGCAGTAAAGTTCTCGAAGAAAGAAGGTGAACAGCCCCGTGAAACTGTCTACAAAAACAAGGTATGGTCTTCGGGCCATGTTAGAGCTTGCTCGGCAATATAATAAACAGGAGCCGGTAAGTATTACGGAGATAGCTGCAAAAGAACATATTTCCGAGCGATATCTGGAGCAGCTTTTTCTGAAGCTGCGAAGACAGGGGCTGGTGGAGAGTATCCGAGGCCCGCAGGGAGGCTATCTCCTGAGCCAATCTCCAGAGAAGATAACAGTGGCTGCAGTTGTAGAAGTGCTGGAGGGCCCCATCTACTTGGCAGATTGCCTTGAAGGAAGTGAGTGCCTTAATGAGGATAGCTGCCCGGCGCGAAACCTGTGGGTACGGTTGCGCAACAGTATTGATGAGGTATTAGAATCAACGACATTACGAGATTTAATTGCGGAAGATACACCCGCGGAAATAGAGTGAGAAAGGCAGGATCAGAAGATGAGTCGACAGGTATATATGGATCACGCCGCAACAACACCAGTTGCTCCAGATGTATTCCATGCCATGGCCCCTTACTTTACAGAATCTTTTGGGAACCCTTCTTCTCTTTATACGTTAGGCCAGCAAAACAAAAAGGCCATTGAAGAGGCAAGAGAGAAAGTAGCTCGTGTTCTCAATGCTTCCCCGGCAGAGATTTTCTTTACAAGCGGCGGAACAGAATCTGATAACTGGGCGTTGAAGGGAGCGGCTTTTACATATAGAAACAAGGGAAATCATATTATCACTACGAAAATTGAACATCATGCCATTCTCCATTCGGCAGAGTACCTCGCACGTTTAGGCTACGATATTACATATCTGGACGTAGACGAGGAAGGGCGTGTCTCCGTTGAGGATGTGGCGAAAGCTATAACTGATGGAACAATTCTCGTTTCAGTTATGTTCGCTAACAACGAGATAGGAACGATCCAGCCTATAGAAAAGATAGGAAAACTGTGTAGAGAGCGCGGCGTTTTGTTCCACACCGATGCCGTACAGGCTGTGGCCCATGTCCCTATCGATGTGAAGGCCATGAATATTGATATGCTCTCTCTTTCAGCACACAAGTTTTATGGGCCGAAGGGAACCGGTGTAATGTTTTTAAGGAAAGGCGTGAAGCTCGATAACTTTATCCATGGAGGCGGCCAAGAGAAAGGCCGACGGGCAACGACAGAGAATGTTGCAGGAATTGTTGGTTTGGGTGTAGCTATCGAACGAGCCGGGAAGAAAATGGTCGAAGAACAGAAGAGACTTTCAGCGTTGCGAAATAAGCTCATAGATGAAATTATGAAGCGCATTCCCTATGCAAGAGTCAATGGAGCTCTTGGAGATACGCGGCTTCCAAATAACGTGAATGTGAGCCTTATTGGCATTGAGGGGGAGACTATGCTCATGGATCTCGATATGTTCGGCATATCTGCCTCCACAGGAAGTGCTTGTTCTTCAGGTTCTCTGGACCCTTCCCATGTGCTTATGGCTATAGGGCTTTCTCACGAGATGGCCCATGGGTCTCTTCGGTTAACTCTTGGAGAATCCACAACAGATGAAGACGTCCATTATGTAGTGGAGAAACTTTCAGGTATTGTGGAAAGACGAAGGAATATGTCTCCATTATGGGAAGATTTTATAAAAGCTCAGGAAAGGAGCTAGTGCCATGCTATATAGCGATAAAGTGATGGATCACTTCCAGAACCCTCGGAATGTGGGAGAGATTGTAGACGCAGATGGTGTTGGCGAGGCTGGGAATCCTAAATGTGGTGACATTATGAAAATATATATAAGAGTTGAGGATGACCATATAACGGATATTAAATTTAAAACCTTTGGATGTGCCTCAGCCATAGCCTCGTCAAGTATGGCGACTGAACTGGTGAAAGGGAAGAGCGTAAAAGAAGCGTGGGATCTTACCAATAGTGCTGTAGCCGAAGCTCTTGATGGGCTTCCTCCAATAAAAATGCACTGTTCAGTACTGGCCGAGGAGGCAATCCACGCTGCTATTAATGATTATCGCCATCGTCAGGGACTGGAGCCATGGGAAGAGAAGAGTCACGACGAGTTGGTGGAAGAACATTCTCACCATCATTAAGGAAGAAAGTAATGGGAGTTGTTTCCCTGGCCGAGATTGAGAGTCGAAGTCGACGAGAAGGAATTTCCCGCCGAGAAGTGGAGATTTCTTTGTTGGAGCAGAACCTGATCCCTGAACGATATGAGAGAAATATAGGGACATGGGGAGTAGAGGGCCAGCTTCGTTTGGCTCGCTCCCGCGCCCTCGTGGCAGGCTGTGGAGGGTTAGGCGGAGTTATTATAGAGGTGCTCGCTCGAGCTGGCGTGGGAAGGTTAACAGTAGTAGACGGTGATTCTTTTGTTCCAAGTAATTTAAATCGGCAACTTCTTGCAATGGAAAAAAATCTTGGCGCGAACAAAGCCCAGGCGGCTCAACTGCGAGCATTGGAAGTGAATGGGAGCGTTGACGTCCGTGTAGTGACTTCTATGCTTACAGAACAGAATTGCGAAGAACTTCTGGACGGACAAAATATAGCTCTTGATGCTTTAGACAGTAATTGGGCGAGGAAAATTCTGTATAGCGGATGTGAGGCAGGGCGGATTCCCGTTATTCATGGGGCTATTGGAGGGATGGTTGGGCAAGTAGGACGATTCCTTCCGTGGGAGCGTACCCATTTTGATCTTTTCGAGGGGAAACTTCCGGATCAGGGGATGGAGGTTGTGGCTGGAACTCCGAGCTGTACTCCTTTTGTCATAGGTGCTATGGAGGCGTCAGAAGCACTTATCTACCTTTCTGGCTGTGGCCCTGTGGCCTGGGGAACTCTTACATGCGTGGATCTTACAAATTTAAGTATGGAGACATTGGAGCTATGAAGATTCAAAAACATCGTTGTCAGTGGGCTGAGGGGGATCCCCTTCTTATAGACTATCATGACAATGAGTGGGGAAAACCGGTTTTTTGTGACGTCACTCTTTTCGAGTTTCTCGTTTTAGAGGGGGCCCAAGCTGGCTTGAACTGGCTTACTATTTTGAAGAAACGAGAAGGGTATAGAGAAGCTTTTGAGGGTTTTGATCCTGAAAAAGTGGCTCGATTCGGCGAAGAGAAGATAGTTGATTTATGTAAGAACCCTTCCATTATCCGTAACCGATTAAAGATTGCTTCTGCTGTGAATAATGCCCGTTGTTTTTTGGATGTTGAGAAGGAGTATGGTTCCTTCGCTTCTTTCCTCTGGGATTTTGTTCACGGATCGCCTGTAGTGAACCGATGGGAGAGAATGGAAATGGTTCCCGCTCAGAGCACCCTTTCCGAGAAGGTCAGCCGGGCTTTGAAGAAGCGAGGATTTACTTTTGTCGGGCCTGTTATTTGTTATTCTTATTTGCAAGCTGTAGGTATTATTGACGACCACGTTAAAGATTGTTTCTGTGCAGTTTCGTAGATAGAGAGAAATGAAGCCCGTAGAAGAGGGGGGTGTCAAGAAAACATATTGCAGGTTGACGCAACCTCGCTACGGTTAACTCAATATATTTGTTCCAGATGAGTGAAATTTTTCTCAGATCTCACCCATCTGGAAAAAATCGTTAAGATGCTTTTCAAGGCATAGCGTGAAGCCACGACGAAAACTCTTCCAAACCCAGTTTCTTGAGTTGTTCTTCAGTTGGAAGTCCATTTGCGGACCATCCTCTACGTTCGTAATATTCATCTAATTGATGCTTCAGGTTTGGGAGAGTGAAGGCTGCACCGCCGCTGCCACGGGGTTCCTTTAGAATACGTGAAGGAAGAGTGTCGTTGTCTTTGGTTAATCCACATCCTCCGTTGAAAAGCCTCTTAAGGGTGAAGATGCGCTCTCCACATTCCTCAAGCTCCTGTCGAGACATATCCCATCCAGTAACTCCTCGGATCCATGTAAGAATATCCTGCACTGAGAGGGCTGCTAAAAAGGGGAATTTGCATATTTTCAGGGAATCGAGAATGCACATATAGTTTTGGAATACGATATTCAGAGCCCCTTTCCCTTCATCAATGCTTCGGTCGAGAACCTCTGTTATGCCAAAATCGGGATAGATGGCGTTTCGTTCACATGCGTAGGAATACCCCGAAAGATGGCAAGCTCCGCGAGGAGATGTGGCATAGCCTGTGGCAAGGCTCTTATAGCATCGAGGGTCGTGAGCCGGAAGATCA
This sequence comes from Aminobacterium sp. UBA4908, assembly GCF_002398115.1. Taxonomy (NCBI): domain Bacteria; kingdom Thermotogati; phylum Synergistota; class Synergistia; order Synergistales; family Aminobacteriaceae; genus Aminobacterium; species Aminobacterium sp. UBA4908. Next base: position 17,863 of record NZ_DHCG01000010.1, on the reverse strand, counting down.
AGTCCTTTTACGTGAATAGCATAGGTTCCTGCGCCACGACCTATTTTTTCCGCAGCTTTGCGAGTCCCAAGGCCGAGGAGAGCTCCAAATCCTTCTCGTTTGCCAATAGCTTCTACCATTCGTATCATGGCCTTCCCATCACCCCATACCAAGGGGAAGCCAATTTCCTGTTCAGTAATGATTTCCCGTTCATAGAGTTCCATTGCAAAGGCTATAGCTGCTCCTGTAGAGATCGTATCGAGGCCGTAGCGATTGCATATATCTGCTGCTCTGGCAACATCTTTTAAGTTATTAATGAGGCAGTTGCTGCCTAACATGCCGATTGTTTCGTATTCAGGCCCGGCTCCATCAATATTGTCGAAGGTTACTTCTCTGCCGCACCGAATAGGACATGCCATACAGCCATAGTTTCCCGAGAGAATTGTTTCTGCCATGGTTTCTCCTGTGAGTGAAGAAACTTCAGGTTTCCACGAACCTTCCTGCCAGTTTTTGAGAGGGAGATCGCCATATTCTTCGGCAAGTGCAACGCCTCCAGGCGTACCAAATCGCGTCATTCCTGCCAGTTTTTCTGCGAAAAGTTTATATTTTTCTTTCGATAGCTTGTGAACGGTTTCCTCGTCGAAGAGAGAAGGGCGGTATCTTCCTGTGGCTACAATGGCCTTTAGGTTCTTACTCCCCATTACAGCACCGAGGCCACATCGGCCTGCAGCCCTTGCATGTGAGCCATCGTGCATAATGTTGGCTATAAGAGCGCCGCGTTCCCCTGCCTGCCCAATGCAGGCTACGCCGCAAGGTCCCCCCATCTCCTTTTCCAGAAGAGCCTGCGTTTCAAAGGTGTCTTTTCCCCACAGGTGTTGTCCGTCCTTTATAGACACCTCCCCGTTTCGGATTGCAATATAAACAGGATGTTCTGATTTCCCGAGAATAATAATGCCGTAGTAACCGCTTTTGAGGAGATGGAAACCAAAACTGCCTCCAGCGTCTGACTCACCAAAGGCTTCGGTAAGAGGTGATTTTGAGAGAATCTCATGTCGCCCTGATGTGGGAATACCAGTGCCTTGGAAAGGGCCGTTCATGAAGATAAGGGGATTGTCAGCGCCGAGTGGATCAGCTCCAGCTTGGGAATATTTGAAGAGGAAATAGGTACCAAGACCGGAACCGCCAATATATTTCCGTGCCAGCCCTTCGTCCACTGTAAAAGGTTCCACCGTACCGTTTGAGAGATGGATGCGTACCATCTGCATTTTCACTATCAGCCGCCCCCTTTTTATTGCATTTGTTCCTCTTTGAATTATATACTCCACAAAAGGGAGAGTTGAAGAGTTCCAAAAGAATTGTATAATAATTGGTTAGGAAAGGTCAAAGAGAGGTGGCGATGCTATGGCTATAGCATATAAAGATTATTATGCCATTCTTGGAGTGGCACGAAATGCATCTCAGGATGAAATACGGAAAGCGTATCGCAATCTCGCTAAGAAATATCATCCAGATGTAAATAAAGCTCCTGGGAGCGAAGAACGTTATAAAGAAATTAATGAGGCTTATGAGGTTCTTAAAGATCCCGACAAGCGCCAGAGATATGATGCTCTTGGAAGCCAGTGGCAGGAAGGGCAAAGTTTTACACCGCCGCCAGAGTGGGGGAATAGTGGGACCTTCCGCATGGATTTTGGCGAGAATCTAGGAGATTTTAGCGACTTTTTCCGAACTATTTTTGGTGGTTTCGGCGAGAATGGTTCTATGGGAGCGGAGGATTTTTTCTTTTCCAGAACACCTCGTCGCCGTAAGGGAGAAGATGTGGAGGTACAGCTTGAGCTCTCCTTGGAAGAAATTTTGCGTGGCGAATCTAAAACTATTTCTCTAGAGGGGTACGATGTTTCCCGGGATGGGAGGAGGATTCCTCGCTGGCAGAGGCTGACAGTGAATTTCCCGAAAGGAATTACTGATGGAAGCCGCATTCGGATTGCAGGGAAGGGAAGTCCCGGTGTAGGGGGATCTCCGGCAGGGGACCTTTTCATTACCGTCCGCATCCGGAAAGACCCTCGGTTTGACGTGAATCAATATGACTTGACCACGGTGGTGCGAGTCTCTCCATGGGAGGCGGCCCTTGGTGCTACTATACCGGTGGCGACACTGGATGGCGTGGTGAGCATGAAGCTCCCTGCTGGAACGCAGAGTGGGCAGCGACTGCGTTTAAGAGGGAAAGGGCTACCCCGTAGAAAAGGAACGGCTCCTGGCGATCTCTATGTGGTTATTGAAATTGTTGTTCCTAAAAAGTTAACTCCTCGGGAGAGAGAGCTTTTTCAGGCTCTTGCCGATGAATCTTTCTTTAACCCAAGGGGCTGAGGCCTGTCAATAACGCCGAAACGTTAGGAGGCAGAGACCCCGTCATCCAAGCGCCTGAACGCTTAGGTTTGTCTAGGTTTGTCAACAATGCCGAAGAGAGCACACTAAAGAATCAGATGTTAGGGCGTCAAGGTGCGTCAATAAAGCTCTAAGGTTTCCAAAGAAGGAAGAGCTTGGCGAGACGGAGTTACGGTAAGCACCTCTATGTCTACGCGATCATTTTGACCCTTTTCGTTCATAACGGCGAAGGAATGATGCCCTGGAGATAACTCCCAAAAGAGGAGCTCCGGGGCTTTTGTTTCCCCGTAGTATTCTCCATCAACATACCAAAAGACCCTCCCCTTTGTTCCTTCATGACGTAAGGCTATTTTCTGCTTCCCTCCTTCTGGAGTAAGGAGGAAACGGGTTTCCGCTAGAGGGGAGGTAATGACGATAGTCTCCTCTTCAGGGGCTATCGGAAGAGACGGATTCATCATGGCCAGCTCTGGGGGCCATATAAGGACAGGCTGCCCTTGCCGCATTTGATGAATAGGGCATCGATTGCTTCGGGAAACGCCGGGAATGTGCCAGTCTTTTTTAACCACGGGGCAGCTTTCGGAAGGAGGCAGCCCTGAGAGGGCGCACACGGATCGTAATGCCAGTCCTCCGGGAACTGGATACCACGAAGATTCAGTTTCAGGTGTGGAAAAAAGTATTTCGAGAGCGACGGGAGTCGCAAGGTTCAAACCTACCAGGTTGGCATTTGGAAATCCTTCCGGATCCCCAAACCAGACTACGACAGTATATTCTGGTGTATAGGCGGCTGTCCATGCGTCACGAAAGCCGTAAGATGTCCCTGTTTTGAAAGCCACCTGCTTTTTGAGATGAAGTAACGCTTCACGGCGCATGGGGAGGAGCCTTTGGCTGTCTTTTAAAATGTCTGCTATGAGAAATGAACTGGGCTCATCGTATATCTTTTTTTCATAGAATGGGCTGTCACTAAGGAGACGAAGGGGATGCTGTCTTCCTAAATTAGCGAGAGTTTCGTAGGCCAAGGCCATTTCCATAACAGACACTTCACATCCACCGAGAATTAAGGAGTCTCCGTAATATGAGGCATCTTTCTTTAGAGATGAGAACCCTGCCGACCGAAGAGATTGTAAAAGGGGTTCCCCTCCTACCATGCGGAGAACTCGTACTGCCGGTGCATTTAAAGAATTGGCGAGGGCTTGTCTGGCGCTTACAGGGCCTCTGTATTTGAGATCAAAGTTTCGAGGAGAATGACCTCCGAAGGAAAAGGGAGTGTCGGCGAGAAGGGAAGCAGGGGTAAGGAGTCCGCGACTAAAGGCCTCAATATAGGCAAAGGGTTTCAGCGCCGATCCTGGAGAGCGAAGGGTCTGGCAACAATCGACCCAGCTTCCGGCGGTTCCCGATCCTAAGCGCCCATTCCCTACGTATGCTCGGATCTCTCCTGTGGAGTTGTGAATCACAAGAGCAGATCCTGTAATGGATGAGGGCTGTCCGTTAAGGGTGCGATGTAGAATTTGTTCCACTCGATATTGAAAGGCTCTATCTAAAGTGGTAGATACTACTGGCTTCTCTGAGAGATTCAACGCCTGGTTGGCGAAGTGGAAGGCCATGGTCGGCATTTCCTTGGTGAGAGAAGGGACGGGAGCCTCCATAGCGATTTTTGCTTCTTCTGGCGAGAGAATTCCCTGGTCTCTCAGTGAAGAGAGAATATGGTTCCGAAGGCCGCGAGCTTTCTCTGGGTTTCTGTCTGGACGATAGAGAGAGGGACCTCGCAGCATGCCTATAAGAAGAGCCGCTTCTCCAGAAGATAGGGTAGATGCTGGTTTCCCATACCAAATGCGGCTGGCAGCCTCTATGCCGCGAATATTGCTTCCGAAAGGAGCCTTGTTGAGATAGATCTCGAGGATGTTTTCTTTCGATGTAAGACGTTCTAACTTCATGGCTTGGAGAAACTCTGCAATTTTAACGGATACCTTTCTGGGGCGTGGATATGTGAGACGAATGACTTGACTTGAGATAGTGGAGGCCCCAGAGACAATTTTGCCTGTTCTCATGTTCTGAATAGCAGCACGGCCTATGGCGAAAAGGTTGACTCCATGATGAGACCAGAATTTGCGATCTTCAATAGCAACAGCAATTTTAGGAACCCATGGCCCCATCTCTTGAAGAGACACAGGAATGCACCATTCCGAGTTTGAGGAGAGTTCTACAAAAAAAGGCTGATGGTATCTGTCGAGTGCCACCCGGGATATTGGCCACTGGCGAATTGCCTTCATGTCGAGGGGAACAAAGAAGGGAAAGGCCCATAGGAGAAAAATAAAGAGGGCTCCAAGGGCCAATCCTTTTATTCTTTTATCTTTTAAAATATAGGATCGTAGCTTCTTTTTCTGCTCCATTCTTTATTGAACCTGTAACGATCCTCCGCCGTAAAGGCTCTTTATTCCTGGATTATACATGTCTTCCACAGTGACAGGGGGAATGACGAAAGATCCGCGAGAAACGGCTCGGACGGTGTATGTATATTCCAGGGGTTCTTTAAGGCCGGAAACAAAGAGTATAAGCCGGTCATCCCGTTGTTCTTTCCGGATATTAACAGTATCGAGGGCCTCTTTCGCTCCATCTCCAGTTGATTCAATTTCCAGCCCGCCAGGCAAAATATCGCTTAGGACCAGCATGGAAACTGGACCAGCAGGAATAATCTGTAGGGTGACGGTTATCTTGTCTCCATGTTGGACTGCCACATTCTTTTCAAGCTTGACTCCTTGCCTGTTCGTGTAGGTTCGTCTCACTTGAATGCCATGGTCGTAGCTCTCCACGGCTTTTTCGGGTACTCCTGAAAGAACCATGCCGTAGTAGACTTGCCCCGTCCCTTCGAGGCGAAGGGTGAGTTCTTTCCCTTCTACGGTATCGAGATTGAGGGAGGCTCGAGTCTCTTGATTGATCGTAGCTCCTACGTTCCCATTTGGAAGAATAACGCTAGCTGTAAAGGGGCCTTTTTGAATTGTTTGAGTCCCTTCCAGATACCGCCCCAATGCTAACAGAGCCAAGCCATTCTCTTGGGTGGTGTCCCATCCATTTTTTTCAACCTGAGCCATGAATTCGGCGGCTAGCGTTGTTGTTTCAGGAGCAAGGGGATCGACAAGGTCCCATATGAGGAGCAGGAACGCCTTATTTCGCCAGGGGCTTTCTAGTGTAGCTCCCATAGTTCCTTCTTTTTCCATAGTTGGAAGGATACCCCCAAGGCTCTTGAGAGGATCCGTATTTTTCTGGTAGAGGGCGTATGCTCCAGCAAGAAGGATCCGTCCAGATAATGTCATTTTATCTCGAAAGCTCTGGAGATGATCCATCCACCCTAAGGGTGGTTCCCCGTAGAGAGAAAGAACAAAGGCAGCGTATGCTCGCGTAGAGAAGCCTTCTGCTCCTTCCTCGTCGCTTAAAGCAAGGATCTGCCGCAAATATGAGAGGGCTCCCCCTACCATATTCTCAGGAACGAGAAGACCTTGCCTTGTTGCTTCTACAAGGAAATGAGCAGCATAGACACTTCCCCATCTGTCAGGAACGTTGTTTCCTCGCCATGTGGTGAAGCTGCCATCAAAAAGCTGGAGAGCTGAAAGTTGGCGAAGGGTGTCGACAATCTGTTGTTTTATCTCGGCGTCAGATGCGAGAGTTGGATCTGTGCTTTTTACAAGATCTGGCAAAACAAGAAGAGGCCATGCGGAAGATACAGTTTGTTCCAGACAGCCCCACGGGTAAGAGCGAAGGAAGTTAAGGGCTCCGGAAAGATTGGCTGTAGGAAGGCCTGAAAGGGTCAACCCCCCTTTTTGCGTTCCAGGGAACCACGTTTGATCAAGAGCCAGAGGATGGTTTCCTTCTGTAGCTATCATCCCATTTTTCGTAATGCTGATACGGGGATAGGGAGGTCTGATGGTAATTTCCCGATGGGTGATAAATGACCTATCCCCCCATTTTGTTTCAAATGTTATCCCTCCTATGCTTGCCTGGGGGAGAGCTTTGAAAGAGAAAGAACGAGAGAGGCGCCCTTGGGCAGGAATAGTAAGCTCAAAAGATTTTTCCGCCCTTTCCAGAGTGACACCTTTCATATCTTTAATGGTAACGATCACCTTTTCTTCCTTATCTTTTCTTGAAAAGACAGAGAAAATCGATTCGAATATATCGCCAGGTGCTACAGCTTTCGGCAGAGAGGGTTCTAAAACCACGTCTCTCTGGATCGTAAGAGGGCGGGAGATGGAGCCAAAAGCTGCTCCTCCCGTGGCTACAGCCATGAGACGTCCCTTCCCGCTAAATTCAGGCAATTTGAAGGTCACAACAGCCTTGCCGTTCCCGTCAGTACTGATTTTCCCCTCAAAGAGAGAGAGAATCTCAAGAGAACGTCCAGTGAGGAGGGGAGATAAGAGACCTCCCATAGCGGCATACATGGCCTCAGCGCTTCCGCCACCTGCTGGGTGGAGAAGCGGCGTTTCCCGTGACTCCAAAGGCATGAGCAGGTCGTACATGTCATTTGTAAAGATAGATAGCTCCCTTTTCCCGAGGAAAAATTCTTCAGGTGCCGGAGTTTTATACCCAGAAAGGCCTAAAATCCCTTCGTCTACAAGGGCGACGGCTATGTCTCCCTGTATGGGTTTCCCACGATAGTCGGTAAGGCTGAGGGTAAAAGAGACCTCTGAGCCAGGTTCTGATTCTTCGGGTCCCTCTACGGTAATGGATAAATGGTTTTCTGGCCCGTCTACAATAAGGGGAACAGAACCCAGAGCCCGGTGGGATCCCCATGTCTCATCACCTGTTTCAGCCACAGGGCGCAGAATCCAGGCAGTGCAATAGGCGTTGGGGACCATTTCTTCCGTAACTTTCACGGGAATAGTGATTTCTCCCGACTCAAGCTCCACGATTTTCCGGGAAAGCTGTTTGTCTGTTTCTACGGTAAAAAGCAATGTTCCCTTGAAGGGAGAACGGATCTGGATTGTGGCGGTTTCGCCAGGAACGTACTTATCCTTGTCGGTAGAGAGCAGAATCCTATCTATAAGAGGTGAACCTTTTCCTTCTCCAAAGGGATACCATGCTTCGATACGTGTAGAGGCTGAGCTTCCGCTCTCTTTCTCCTCAAATCGCACGAGATATTCTCCAGAATCCTGTGGCGTAAATGTAAAAGTGCCCACGCCTTTCACCAATGGGAGAATTTTTTCTTCAGGAGTTCCAAGCTCTTCCTGTTCTTCCATCCGTGTCTGATCGCCATACCGTTTAAGGGTGTAATGTTTCATAATTTTTGAAACGGAGGCTGTTATTGTCTCTATAGGAGCGGCTTCTCCTTCCGGCGTAACGGCAGCTACCCGAAGCTCGAAGGGTTTCCCCGGTTCCGGCATCCCCTTTGCTTTTTCGACGCCTATCATATAGGGGGTAGGATAACAAGGGATTGTAAGAGTATGAGGAACCCATCTTCCACCCTCTTCTCTGACTTTAGCAGTGAAGAGAAAGTTTAAAAGAGACGGGGCTTGAAGTCCTTCTCTCAAAGAGTAAGAGATCTCCCCTTTCCCATTGCTGTCGAGGGCTCCTTGACCAAGAAAATCAGTAAACTCGTCAGCGGTTTTTTCTCCATCACCGAAGACATAAGCTCCCCACTGAGGATGGGAGAAGGGGACTGCAATAGTTCGTACTTCAGCCTCCCACGGGAGATCGGAGGCTGGGGCGCCGAAGAGGTATTTTGATGTAAGGGATATTTTTGTCGTATCGCCAGGAACAATTTTTTTCGCATCTCCTTCTACAGAGACTTCAAGGCGAGGTGGAGCAAACTCTTGTATATAAAAAAACATTTGTCCCAGAGGCTTTTTTTCATCGCCAGGGAGGAATACGGAGAACTGATATGTTCCTGTAGGCGTAGCTTCCGGGAGACGACATGAGAAGAGCAACGTCCCGTTTTCTGAAAGCTCTACTGTAGATTTTGCCACTTCTTTCCCTTCTGCTGAACGTATGGCTACAAGGACAGGAAATGGTTTCGGAGCTTCACGGTCGCCATTACGAAGAATAGCTTTAAAGGTCGCTTCTTCTCCTGGCCTGAAAAGGTTTCGAGGGGCGAAACAAAAGGCCTCATATCCTTTACGAAGGTATGGGCGCCCTCCAATATCAAATCCGTTATCTGCCAAAACATTTCGATCTATGCGGAGGAAAGAGAGATCGCTATCTTTTTCTACAGTAACCAAAAAGGGACGAAGACTGTCATTCCAAGAGTCTGTACGATGGAGCATAAAAATTCCGTCTCGGCCAGTTTTCCCTTCAGCTATAAGTTGATTGCTTCGAGAGTATATTTTCACAGTGCCCCTCGAAATAGGCTTCAGATCACGAATAGAGTTGGCCCAAACCATAATCCCTTCGTTGTAGAGGCGAGTTACGATACCTATGTCAGTAACAGTTACAATCTGTTGAGCTTCTTGCCAGGCATTGGGATCCGTACTCTTAGCTGTAAGAAGAAATACACCTTTTTGCCCTTCAGCTAAAGAACGAAGATCTAATGCTCGTCGTTCTGTGGCATTTGGCCTTCCTTTTATTTCAGCCTTTTTCTGAATGATTAATCGGGATAGTTCCCGAGGAATAGAGTCAGTTCCAGAGATTACGGAATAAGAGATGTTATTTTCATAGAGACGCCATAGGGCAATCTCTATTTCCTCCATATTCACAGCTTCTACAGGTATTCGAAGATCCCCCGCCGGGGATAGAAACATTCCTGCGGTAGGGAAGGAAACAGAAGGTTCGAGATCTGGAAAAATAAAAGCCTTTGTGAAGTCTTCAGTGAGCTTCCCTCCAGAAGAACTTCGGGCGGGAAGTCCCTTTTTTATGGTCACACTGTACCGTTGTCTGGGAAGAAATGGGCCAGCGATAGAAAACCCGCTATATTCAGGGTTGATGCTGAAAGGAATATGGGGTTCCAGAGAGATGAAATTTTTTATCGTTCCCATATGAACGGGAGTTGTTGTTTGGAACATAATGACACCCTGCTGAGGACTCTGTTGATATGCCCATGAACTTCGGATGGATAAGGCAGCAGAGAGAGGAATTTCGTGCACTATGGCTTTTTCAAGGCCTAAAGGACCACGTTCACTCGTTAACCCGGCGGCAATAGAAAACTTCAGTTTTTCACTGGAAATATAGTCGGTGGTGAGAGTTATGGATGTGGAAGGATGTTCGCCGGCGACTGAGTAAGGAATATTTCGCCCGTACTGGTCCTGTAATGTAACAAACCCCCTGATTCGTATAGGGGAGACAGGTAGGGAAAAAGAGAGTTCAACTGTGGCAATTCCATCTTCTGAAAAGTCGATTTGCCGAGCATCTACGAAAGAAAGAGGTTGAGTTTGGAAGACAAAGGAGTGGCGCCCAGCAAGGAGACGTCCTCCCCGATCTCGAACCCCTTCTTTGAACTCAACGCGATAAGCAGTGGCTGGGAGGAGGGGGGCTAACGGCTTGAATATAAAGGTTTTTTCGTCATCCCATCGCCCTTCTCCAGGAACAGATGGGTAGATAGAAAATGGGAATTCTTCTGCTGCAACCTTTTGCCCCTTTAAAGAACCTTCCACTACGGGAGTGGAAAAAACGGCGGTAAAAAGAGGCGTTCCCGTTACTGTCCCTTCCGGCTTAAAATCTTTGACTGTAAAATCGGAAGCTCCCCAGCAACAACCTGGCGCCATTAATAAAAGGAGGCCAATTGCTACGAGGAGTTGAGCGAATTTTTTCTTCATCTCTTTCCCTCCATAAAAATCGAATTCATTCTTTACCAACTATTATTATATCGGTAGAAGGCTTGTTTCTTCCTCAGCCTTTTGGTCTATTATTCTACAATCTCTCTTCCTACCTGATATCTGAACGTGTTTTCTAACCGTACGTCCTACCCCTCCTATCTCCCACCGTGCTTCCTATTTGCCTCCTCGAACGGTTTACGTAGCTTGCATGACTCCCCACATCTTGCTCCCTATTGACCGTGCCTTCCATACCATCTCATTTATTCCCAACCCTACTCTGCCCAAAATATGGAAGAGGTTGAGGAATTTTTATAATGAAAAGAAAAAAAGAAATAAATAGAGGTTACAAAGTAAAATCGTAAATAAATTGGATTATTTACGATGACGGCTCCTTGAATGACCAATCCTGACCTATATAATGTTTATTGGTTAGTAAAGGTCAAATAGATTGTCCCATACGTTGACAGGTAATTGCAAGAGAGGGGTTTTATAGATGGATATTTCCAAATTTACAAGAAAATCACAAGAAGCACTTTCTTCAGCTCAAGATATGGCTGTGAGCTGGGGACATCAAGAGGTAGATGGTGAGCATTTACTCCTAGCTCTTTTGGGACAACCTGAAGGACTGATTCCGAGGCTTCTTCAAAAAATGGGAATCCCTGTAGAGAGTGTAACGAGAGATATTAAGAAAGAACTCGAGAAGAGGCCGAAGATTTCCGGTCCCGGGATTGAGCCGGGGAAAATCTATATTTCGCGGCGGTTATCCCAACTTTTAGTTCAGGCTCAGGAAAGAGCCGAGCGTTTAAAAGACGAGTATGTTTCTGTAGAGCACATTTTCTCATGCTTCCTTGAAGAAGGAAATGCAACTGCTGCCGGAAGGATTTTGTCACAATATCATATTTCCCAGGGAAATTTCCTGGAGACGCTCACTTCTGTTCGTGGTGCTCAGAGAGTAAGTAGCGATAATCCTGAAGCTACATATGAGGCCTTGGAGCGCTATGGGCGAGATCTTGTGAAAATGGCAAGGTCTGGAAAGCTAGACCCGGTCATTGGCCGAGACGAAGAGGTTCGACGGGTTATACGAATTTTAAGCCGAAAAACGAAAAATAACCCAGTACTTATTGGAGATCCTGGAGTGGGTAAAACTGCTATTGTAGAAGGATTGGCCCAACGAATAGTGCGAGGTGATGTGCCAGAAGGGCTTAAGGATCGTACTATTTTTGCTCTCGATATGGGGGCGTTGGTAGCAGGAGCCAAGTTTAGAGGAGAGTTTGAGGAGCGATTAAAGGCTGTTTTGAACGAAATAAAGGAAAGCAATGGCGAAATTATTCTCTTCATTGATGAGCTTCATACCATTGTGGGAGCCGGAGCGGCTGAAGGAGCCATTGATGCAGGAAATATGTTGAAGCCTATGCTTGCAAGAGGAGAGCTTCATTGTATTGGTGCCACTACTATCGATGAATATCGAAAGCATATTGAGAAAGATGCGGCCTTGGCACGGCGTTTCCAGCCTGTTCTTGTAGAGCAGCCAAATGTGGAAGACACGATTTCTATTTTGCGAGGGTTGAAAGAACGGTATGAAGTGCATCACGGGGTCAAGATTAGAGATAATGCCCTTGTTGCTGCGGCTGTACTGTCGAATCGTTATATTACAGACCGATTTTTACCAGACAAGGCTATTGATTTGGTAGATGAGGCTTGCGCTATGATCCGTACAGAGATCGATTCTCTGCCTGCGGAACTAGATGCGGCGTCGAGGAAGGTTATGCAGCTTGAAATAGAGGAGGCTGCATTGCGAAAAGAAAAAGATGAAGCGAGTCTTGAAAGGCTCAAGAACCTTCAGAAAGAGCTGCAAGAAGCTCGAGAAGAAGCGGACTCTCTTCGTGCACAGTATGAGAAAGAGAAAGAAAAAATAGGGGCCGTTCGTTCTCTTCGGGAAGAGATAGATACAGTTAAAAGAGATATAGAGAAAGCGGAGCGGGAATATGATCTGAACAAAGCGGCAGAACTGAAACATGGTCGTCTTCCTGAGCTGCAACGTCGATTAAAACAAGAGGAAGAAAGATTGGCAACAAGCCATGAAAATACCTCGTTACTTCGAGAAGAGGTAACAGAAGACGAAGTTGCCGAAATAGTAAGTCGTTGGACAGGCGTTCCTGTTACCCGCCTTATGGAGGGGGAGCGAGAGAAGCTGTTGAAGCTCGATGAGATCCTTCACCAACGGGTTGTGGGACAAGATGAGGCTGTTCAGCTCGTGGCAGATGCAGTAATGCGGGCTAGAGCCGGCATTAAAGATCCTCGCCGTCCGGTAGGTTCTTTCATCTTCTTGGGACCGACTGGTGTAGGTAAAACTGAGTTGGCCAAAACGTTGGCCGAGGCCCTGTTTGATAGCGAGGAGAACATGATTCGTATCGACATGTCGGAGTATATGGAGAAGTTCTCTGTTTCCAGACTCATTGGAGCTCCGCCTGGATATGTAGGATACGAAGAAGGAGGCCAGCTGACTGAAGCTGTGCGTCGCCGTCCCTATTCTGTCATTTTGTTCGACGAGATAGAGAAAGCTCATCAGGATGTATTTAATGTATTGCTTCAAATTCTTGATGATGGTCGGGTGACTGATAGTCGTGGACATGTAGTCGATTTCAAAAATACAGTAATTATTATGACCAGCAATATAGGAGCCCATTTCCTTCTTGAGGGAATTACGAGTGACGGACAGATAGAGGATCAGGCAAGAGAAGCTGTAATGGCAGAGTTGCGTCAGTCTTTTCGTCCAGAATTCTTGAACAGAGTCGATGATATTGTTCTTTTCAAGCCTCTTCAAAAGCATGAGATACGCCAGATCGTTAAGCTTTTGGTTCGAGAGCTTCAAAACAGATTAAAAGATCAGAGAATTGATCTCGAGCTTTCAGATGAAGCGGCAGATTATATTGTTGAAGCCGGCTACGATCCGGTTTTTGGAGCTCGTCCCTTGAAGCGTTTCATAATGAGACAGCTGGAAACTAAAATGGCTCGAGCTCTTATATCTGGAGAGGTGCGAGAAGGGAGCAAGGTGTATGTTACCGTGAAGGGCGGGGAGCTTGCTTTTCAAATGACGTCCCTCTATCCTGATTCAGAAACACAAATGTAACAGCCTTCATAGAGGCTGATTCCTATAGATGAAGGGGGATCGGGATTTTCCCGATCCCCCTTTTGTATCGTATAATAGACTCTCTATAATAAAAGATTTGCTTTTATCGCTTTTAAAAGGAGTTGACAAGGTGAATCGTAGGAAGAGATGGGTTGTATGGATGCTTTTTTCCTGCCTGTTGGTGTCCGTTTCTTTCCCTTCTTGGGCGTGTACCGCTGTTCTTGTAGGGAAAAATGCGAGTGTGGACGGTTCTGTGATCAATTCTCATACGGCTGATAACTGGTATGATGCAAATTTAAGAGTGGTGAAAGGTCAAAAATATGCTCCAGGAACGATAATGAACGTTTACATCAACCTTTTAGGAGAAGATGCGAATCCGCCTCGAGTGATTGGTCATATTCCTCAAGCTGAGGAAACCTACACGTATTTCCACGTAGGGTATTCTTGTTTTAATGAGCATCAACTCTCCATTGGGGAAAGCACTGTTGGGCAAAAAGATGAGTTAAGTGCCTTCCTTCCTGATGCGAAAGGAATTCTAACCATAGAACAGCTTGAGATAATAGCTCTTCAGAGGACAAAAACTGCTCGAGAGGCTATTAAGCTTATGGGGGGACTGGCTGAAACCTATGGTTTCCTCCCTTCTTGCGTGGGTCAAGGAGAGGCCCTCACTGTTGCCGATCCTAATGAGGCCTGGATTTTTGAAATTCGAAGCGTTGGCTTTGGCTGGAGACCAGAGAGTGGAGTCCCAGGGGCTATTTGGGTGGCACGGCGTGTTCCAGATGATGAGGTGGCCGTAATAGCCAATGGCAGTATTATTTCGAACATTGATTTAAATCAACCTGACTACTTTATGGCTTCACAGAATTATTTGGATGTAGCTATACAGCATGGTTGGTATACTCCCAAATCCGGACACCCCTTTAACTGGAGAGACGCATATACTCCTCGTTCAGGATATTGGTCCATGTACAGTCCTTGGGTTCGGGAACGGCTTTATTATCTTTTTAAAACGCTGGCCCCCTCCAAAGAATGGGATCCCAACGCTGATGTGTCCTCCTATCCCTTTTCTATTAAACCTGACAAAAAAATTTCAGTTCAAGATGTGATGGCAATTCAACGATCGACCCTTGAAGGGACACCTTTTAATATGGAAGATAATCCGGCTTGGCTTGTTCCAGATGTGAATGGGAAACTGATGAAAAGCGAGTTGGCCACTCCTTTCCCAGACAGGCCTATGCGGGCTCTTTTAAACATACCTTATCATCGACCAATATCAGCAAAAACGTCTTATACATTTGTTTCACAGTCTAGAAACTGGCTCCCCGATCCAGTTGGCGGTATTATCTGGTTCTCAATGGGGCATCCTCACATGGGCGTTTATGTACCTGTCTATGCTGGTGCCACTTTCATTCCTGAAGGATGGCGAAATTTCAAGATGGGGCGTTTTGACCCATCCTCTGCTCGATGGGTGTTCCTTCTCGCCGCCGATCTGGTAAATCGACGCTATCAATTGGCAGTTCGTGATATGGAGCAGGTCCGCACGTCCTTTGAGAATGAGTGGTTTGGAAAGCAAGTGGAGATCGAGAAAAAAGCTGTAGAATTGTGGAATTCGTCACCAGAATCAGCTGCTGCTTTTTTGAACGAAGTTACAGAGAATGGGATGAAAGAGGCCTTGCAAAAATGGTGGGATCTGTGTACTTTTCTCATCTCTAAGTATATGTGGGATAGGTTTTGGTGAGGTGAGGATGAGAAAAAAAAGTTGGATAGTGACTCTTCTTTTCACTTATTTTTTTAGCCTCTTTGTTTTTTATTTGCCGAGCTGGGGGGCAGGTGTAGGCGGGAGAGTTATTTACGTGGTGGGAGATCGAACGTTAGATCCCTTTGAGTTTATTGGAGAAAAACAAAAACCAACGGGGTTCCTTGTTGAACTTTTGCAATCTATTGCCAAAGAGAAGGAACTTGCTCTAAATTTCAGAATGGTTCGTTGGCAAGAAGTCTCAGAGCTTCTTTATTCTTCTCGTGTAGATTTATTGTTGGGAGTTGTAGATGCCCGAAGCGAAGATGCTATATTGCCTCATTTAGCACCAGTAGTGACCGTGTATCCTCCTTCGCAAACAGAAAGGCGAGGAGATTTTTTGCCCGACGTATCTGGAAAAGAGATAGGAGAGTATTATTTTTCTCTCCCCGTGATGAAGGTCCCTTATTCCATTTTTACCCGAAAAGGATTTGGCAGTACCCGCTTGAGCGATGTATCAGGGAAAGCTGTTGTTGTGGAGAGAGGTAGTGCTGAAGAGGAGTATCTTCGCTCGAGTGGTCTAACGTCAAATATTGTATTGGCAGATCATCCCGTGGAGATTCTCCACCTCCTCTCTTCTGGGCAGTATGATTTTGCCCTCATGAATCTTTACCAAGGCTTAGCAGCCTATAAAAAACTCCACATTACAAATGTAGTTGCCATGCCCCAGGTTCTTTTTAGTGGTGATTGGGGATACACAATTGCTCACGGAGATATATTTTTAGCGGAAATACTGCGAGAAGGGTTAGCGGCTTCTCGTCGTGACGGCTCTTACGATAAGCTTTATCGCAAATGGTTCGATGAATATAGGCAAGAAGGGAAAATCGATAAAGAGTTAATAACAAAAGTTATTGGCGCCTTTGCCATTGCCATATTTCTCACTCTTTTATGGAATCTGTCACTTAAAAGGCAAGTGACCAGGATAGTAAGAGAAAGAGAGAAGTTAATTGACTTTATTCGTGATGGCATTTTGGCTATAGATAATCTTGGCCGCGTGACCCTAATTAATCGCTCTGCTCGTAAGCTTTTGAATATTTCCTTCGATGTAGAGGGAGAAGATGTGGACAGTCTGGTTCCTGAAATTAACCTTAAGGGAGTTTTAACATCTGGCGAAACAACATATGACCTTGAGCAGAACGTGGGAGGGACCCCCTTGATTGTGAATAAAGTTCCTGTCGTATTAAACAACCAAATAGCTGGGGCCATTGCCAGTTTCCGCGATATGTCAGAAATTCGTGCCATGGCTGAAGAGATGACAGGTGTTCGTATGTATGTAGATTCCTTGCGTGTTCAGAATCACGAATTTGTGAATAAACTCCAGGCTATAGCTGGTCTCATTCAGTTGGGCAAATATGAACGGGCCTTAAGCTTTATAGCTCAGGAACAAGCCCCAGGGCAAATTACAGCTTCTTTGATTGCGGAACGAATTAAAAACCCAGCAGTGGGAGGTATTCTTTTAGGGAAAATGGGGCGATGCAAAGAACTGGCTATCGAGTGCGAAATTACGCCCGATAGCTATTGCGGAGAACTTGTACATATCAGTGATCAGGCACTTGTTATTATTATCGGGAATCTTATGGAAAACGCTATAGAGGCTGTGGTTGATCTTTATGATCGAAAAGGGAAAATATCTTTCTCTATTTTTGATGAGTCGAACCAGATATTATTATGTGTTTGGGATAATGGGGGGAGACTTTCAGAGGAGTTGGCAACTAAAATTTTTGAGAAAGGCTTTTCTACAAAAGCTCGTCCTCGTACATCTGGATATGGGCTTTATAACATTAGAAGAATGGTAGATGCCTTAGGAGGAGATATTTCGTTAGACTTCAGTCCAGGTGAATTTACCGAGTTTATTGTCACGCTGCCAAACAGAGAAGGGGGGGATCACTTTGAGTAGAATCGATGTCCTTGTTGTAGAGGATGATCCTATGGTGGCAGAGATACACCAAAATTTTATTAATACCCTGGAAGGCTTTCGTGTCGTTGCTGTGGCTGGGGATGGTGCAAAGGCCCTCGAATTGCTTGAGACTCTGCCAGTTCGTCTTTTAATTCTTGATATTTTTCTCCCAGGTCTTGATGGCTTAAATACACTACGCAAAATACGAGAACAACAAAAGAATGTAGATGTAATTATTGTTTCGGCGTCACGAGATGTAAATACTGTTAACGAAGCTATTCAAGCAGGAGCTTTTGATTATATAGTAAAACCATTTGTATATGAACGTTTGAAAGCATCTCTAGAATCTTTCAGACAAATGGAAACGAAGCTCCGAAGGGGACCTCGTGATGTAGACCAAGCGGATATAGACAGTCTTTTTCAAGTAAAAAGCCGTAAAAATTATCAGTCGTCTCTTCCTAAGGGATTGAATCCAGAAATGCTTAAAAAGGTAGAGAGACTATTGCGACAAAGCAACTGTTCTCTTTCTGCTGTGGAGGCAGCTGAGGCTCTTTGTGTCTCTCGAATTACGGCGAGACGGTATCTAGAATATCTTGTAGCTTCAGGAAAAGCTACGATGAAAAGAGAATATCAGGAAGTAGGACGCCCCATTAATAAATACTGACTTATTTAACATTTTTAGGGGAGGCTGGAAGCTTCCCCTCTTTTTATTTTGTTCTTTTTGTTCAGTTTTGGAAAGCCTTGGATTATCAACCTTTCGAGTCTTTTCCTTCCTATAGTTTTTATACAAAACATTACACTCGCGAACGAAAAATACTAAATCTTGTCTCATCAAGCTCCTGCCCCATAGAATAGTAGAAAGCTTTTGTAGAGCTGGATCCGTTCTATATCTCTATATCATTTTACGTAGGAGACTTGATGTCATGTTTACACACTCAGTGTTAATT
>NZ_DHCG01000006.1:0-18928 GCF_002398115.1 Aminobacterium sp. UBA4908 | reverse complement strand
TTTTACGATTAACAGGAGGGGGTGGGGCACAAAAAAGCGTGGGAGAGCGTAAGAAAGGGAGAAGTTGTTTCCAGTGGAATTTATTTTTTGTATCAGAACGGACTCGACTTAAGATTGCACCACAATAGGTTTACGACGTTGAAAAAGGAGGAGATGGTAAAGATGAAAAAGTTACGCCGTGGAATTTTGGTAGTCTTTTCTTGTTTGCTAGTAGTCCTTATGACAATGTCTGCTTGGGCGTGCACTGATATTGTAGTAGGCAAAGATGCTTCTGCAGATGGCTCTGTTATTACATCTCATACGGCGGATGGCGCTTTTTACGATGCAAGAGTCCGAACAATCCCTGGGAAAACCTTCCCCAAGGGGAGCAAGGTTGATGTCTTCTGGAATATTGGTATGGATGAAGACTCTGAGCCAGTAAAAATAGGCGAGATTCCGCAGGTGGAGAAGACGTACACCTACTTCCATGTTGGTTACCCTTTCATGAATGAGCATGGTGTTGCTATAGGAGAAAGCACCATAGGGCAGAAGGAGGAGCTCAAAACCTTCCGTCCTGATGCTCGGGCTCTGTTAACCATCGAACAGCTCGAAATTTTTGCCCTTCAGAGAGGGAAAACAGCTCGTGAGGCTATAACTGTCATTGGAGAACTGGCCGAGAAATATGGATTCCTTCCCTCTTGCGGAACAGAAGGAGAGAGCCTTACGATCACTGACTCAGAAGAGGCTTGGTTGTTCGAGATTCGCAGTGCTGGATTTATGTGGACCCCTGATAGTGGCAAGCCTGGCGCCGTATGGGTAGCCCAAAGGGTACCCGATGACTGCGTATTAGTTGTTCCTAATATGAGCCGTATTAGGGAAATTAATGTGAATGATAAGAAGAATTTCATGGCTTCAAAGGATTACATGCAGCTGGCCATCGATAACGGTTGGTACGATCCCAATAGCGGAAAACCCTTTATTTGGCAGGAAGCCTACTCTCCTCTTACAGGAAATGACGACTGGTCTCTTTCTTCCATGTGGATCCGCAACCGCCTCTACACCCTCTACAGTCAGCTTGACCCCACTCGTGAATGGGATCCCTACGCTGAAACCATGAGCTATCCCTTTGCTGTCAAACCTCAGAAAAAGCTTTCTGTACAGGATGTAATGACGATGCTTCGTGGCCATATGGAAGGGACTCCTTTCGATATGGCTGCAGACAAAGCATGGTATGTCCGTGAAGGCGACAATATGGTGAAGAGCCCTCTCGCTACGCCCTTTGTTACAAAGGATATTCGGAACCTTCTCAACATACCTTATAGCAGACCTATATCAAAGTGGGATTGCGCATATAGCTTTGTCTCACAGGTTCGCCCCGGCTATCCTGCTCCTGTAAGAACGGTTCTCTGGTTTGGTTATGACAACCCCCATACCACATGCTACGTTCCTATTTATTCGGGCGTTCTTGAGACAAGGGAAAGTTGGAGAACGTTCGATCGTAACGCTTTCAGCCTCAACTCTGCACAATGGGCGTTTATTCTGGCTGACGATCTTGTAAATCGCCGTTACCAGGAAGCCATGGAGGATTTAAAAGCTGTGCGAGATCCTTTAGAGCAGGGATTTGCTAAACAGGTTTTGGAAATAGATAAAAAAGCGTTGGAACTCGCCAAGAAAGACCCAGCCAAGGCTCAAGAATATGTAACAAAATTTACGAACGAATGTATGGAAAAAACAGAAAAAACTTGGTGGCAACTGAACTGGGATCTTATAACGAAGTACAATAACAACAAAAAGAAATAACATTTAGTTCTTGTAGTTCAAGAAGGCCTTGAGCATCACCTCGTTACTGCTCTAATGGAGAAAATGGCTTTGGGGGTTTATGGCCATGACCATGTTTTTCATGGCTCCATTGCGAAAGGCGGAACCGAAATAGGTTCCGCCTTTTCGTGTATTATAAGACTCAAGGAGGTGAGTAAATGGAAGGAAATGTAAATCTTTATAATCAGCAGACAGCAACTCTTGAGGAAGAGGTGATAGAACTCCTTTCTTCTCAGGGGAATGTGCGAATAGAGCGCATCCTTTCTATGGGGCAGGCTTCCCCAGAAGGATTTTGGTACGATCAGGAAGAGATGGAGTGGGTGTGTGTCCTTGAAGGACAGGGTGTTCTTCAGTGGGAGGATGGAAGCAAAAGGGTCCTTGAAAGAGGAGATTGGATTATGATCCCTCCCCATGTTCGCCATCGGGTTCTTTCAACAAGCGTAACCCCACCATGTATATGGCTAGCATTTTTCTGGAAGTATGAAAAATGAAATAGGATATTCGCTTTTTGAGTTAATCATGTTACGATATAAGGAAGTTATATTACCCAGGGGGCGTACGTGATGTGTGAAAGAACAGCAACTAC
Organism: Aminobacterium sp. UBA4908; assembly: GCF_002398115.1. Taxonomy (NCBI): domain Bacteria; kingdom Thermotogati; phylum Synergistota; class Synergistia; order Synergistales; family Aminobacteriaceae; genus Aminobacterium; species Aminobacterium sp. UBA4908. The sequence continues at coordinate 16,545 of NZ_DHCG01000006.1, read as the reverse complement.
GGTAGAAAATGGATCTACATTTAAATTGTCTCTCTTATCGATAGGTCACTTTTTCAATGATCTCTATGCGGCGTTTCTTCCTACTTTTGTTCCTACCATTATTTCTCGACTTGGCATTACTATGGCTCAGGCGGGGTTGTTGAATTCGGTGGTAGGAATTATGCACATATTGCTTCAACCCCTATTGGGCTATGTATCAGATAGAACAGCTCGTTCATATCTTGTGATGGTTGGTCCTATCCTCACCTGTTTGGGAGCTACATTTCTTCCCAGTTCCCCAACCTATGGTATGGCTCTTCTTTTCGTAGGAATATGGGGGATAGGGAGCGCCACTTTTCATCCTCAAGGGCATGGCGGCGTAGGACATGTAGTGCCTCAAGAAAAGCTCACAGCTTCGTTGGCTATTTTTAGTGTGGCCGGAAATATAGGAGTAACGGTAAGTCCTCTTTTTGCCGTGGCGCTGGCAAAACTTGTCGGAATTGAAAAGATACCGTATGTAGCAATAATTCCTGTTTTGATTGTAGCTTTCGCTATTTATCGATATATGCCAGTGTTGAGTCAGGAAGGAATAGCCTTCCCAAAGGTCGAAAAGGGCCTCTTTCGTTCTCTGGCTTCCGTTTTTTCTATTATTTACCCTGTTTGGGCTGTGTCTGTAGCTCGCGACGCTACAAGCCAGGGGATCCGTTTCTTTCTACCCATCCGCATTTCGGCAGAAGGCGGCGATATTAGCGCTGTGGGGACGATTCTCTTTCTAGTCATGCTTTTTAGCACGTTGGGGATGTTGATAAGCGGGAAGCTCTCTGATCGATTTGGTAAGGTTCGTGTTCTTATTTTTGTCCTTATAGCTGGGCCTCTGCTCATGATTCCTGCTGCTTTTATATCGGGGGGTGCTTCTATATTGCTTTATATTATTGGGACGTCTGTTATTAATTCCAGCATGCCTATTACTGCAGCTGTAGCTCAAGAGCAGGTTCCTAATTCCCGCGGCATGGCAAGTTCCATTGTTATGGGGCTTTCGTGGGGGTTGGCCAATTTATTAACTGGGCCTCTTGGAAAGATCGGAGATATTTTCGGCATTACATCTACTATGCTTGTTATAGCGGCTCTTCCGCTTTTGGCTTTACCCATGTTTTTTAAGGAAATTTTTCGAGATAAGAAAGTTGCCAATAGATAAAAAAGGGGGGCTTGCTTGTGAAGGGGCCCCCCTTTAAACATTCTCTTATCTGCCTTTCTCGGCAGAGGTCCACTTTTGACTTCGTTTTTTCCGAGGAAGGTTTTCAGGTTCCATCGAAGCCCCTTCTTTTTCAAAAAGAGCTGCAACTCCTCCCGAAGAAAGTTCTTTTTGGTGATTGCAAATAGCAGTGCAGTGTCCACCACATTTACTTTGGTTGTCATCTGGTTCTGTATAGACTGTAAGAACTCCCTCAAAATTCCTGAGGATGGTTTTCCGATCTGAACAGGAGACAACATAGTTTGGCATCACCGGAATTTTCCCTCCGCCGCCAGGAGCGTCTACTACAAATGTGGGTACAGCCATACCTGAAGTGTGACCCCGTAAGAATTCCATAATTTCAATGCCTTTCCCTATGGACGTTCTGAAGTGTTCTATTCCTTGTGAGAGATCACATTGGTATATGTAGTATGGCCGAACACGAAGCTTTAAAAGTTGTTGATTTAGTTCTCTGAAAATGTAGGGGCAGTCATTGATCTCTTTGAGGAGCACTGATTGATTCCCCAGAGGAATGCCTGCATCTGCAAGTTTGCGACAGGCTTCTGATGATTCTGGGGTAATTTCCTTAGGATGATTGAACTGAATATTCATCCACAAAGGATGATATTTTTTGAGCATGTTACATAGGTCATCGGTGATCCTCATGGGCATAACTACAGGGACTCGAGTGCCGATTCGTATAATCTCAACATGAGGAATGGCGCGGATTTCCTCCAATATAGATTCAAGCTGTTGGTCAGAAAGAGTAAGAGGGTCGCCGCCTGAAATAAGAACATCCCGAATAACAGGAGTTTTTCGAATGTAGTCGATACAGGCTTCTATTTCTTCATGGCTTCGAGGATGGTCTGTTTGCCCGGCAAAACGTCGTCGGGTGCAGTGCCGACAATACATGGAACACTGGTCTGTAACAAGAAGCAGGCACCGGTCGGGGTAGCGATGAGTGAGCCCTGGGACAGGCGAATCTATTTCTTCATGGAGGGGGTCTCTCTGGTCTGTTTGTGAGATCAATGTTTCCTGCAAGGTGGGGACACATTGTTTTCTAATAGGACAGTTGGGATCGTTCCGGTCCATTAGAGAAGCAAAATAAGGTGTAATAGCCATGCGTAAAACATTCAGGCTTCTTTTTATAGTTGAAAGTTCGCTTTTTGTAAGGGAGATAAGCCCCTCTAGTTGCTCCACACTTGTAATGCGATTAGCGAGTTGCCAATGCCAATCGTTCCACTGCTCCCCGCTAACCTCTCTTCGTAAATCTCGGAGAGCGGGCATCTTCTTTTTTCCCTGGTCATTTTTCCGGGTCCATTGGCGGACGTCAGAAAGGGACGCCGGTGTTTTTTCCACACTATCTCGAGGCTTTAATTTCCTTGGTGTAGATGACAAGGTCATCACCCTCCCCGTAAAAATCATGGATTCGTCCACTTTCTATGTAACCGGCTCCAATATAGAAATGTCGTTGCCCGGTATATTCGCTTCTACCAGATGTTTCTACTCGAATAACAGCCTTAGAATTGTGTTTTAATAACTGCTGCTCCATTTTTGAATTTAGAAAAATCCCTAACCCTTGGCGCTGGAAGCAGGGATTTACCACTATCCAGTAGAGATCCCAAGCAAAACGGGTCATGGGCGTAGGTCCGTAGATCAGGAAACCTGCTAAGACTCCCTCTCTGTATTCCTCCAGCACGATATAGTCTTTTGCAGGGGTTGACTCGTATTCTGTAAGAACTTCTCGCAGAACAGAAAGCTCTTCTTGTGTAAAAGCTTTTGTTGCTTCTGCAATAGCAATATACGTTTCTATGTTCATGATTTAGCCTCTTTTATATGGTCTTTTAACGCAAGATTGACTATATGGCAGATCAAATCTTCGTAAGACCTGCCCCCTTTCGTATACTGACGGGCGAAACCACTATCTCGAGTTAAAGCCGGGTTGGGGTTCACATCAATAACATAAAAATGTCCATCTTTTTCGCGTAAATCAACCCGAAAGTAGCCTTTACAACCAGCTATAGCTGCTGCCTTGGCGCCTGTTCCGATAATTAATTCTTTTTGAGCAGCAGGCAACTCCAGATCTTCTGGGCAGAGTCTCCAGTCAGGACTCTCCTTATCCCATTTCGCCTTGTATGTAAGAAATGGCGTAAGAGCGGGATAGCGATCGTAGTCAAGGGTGGAAACACCTACTACTTCATAAGGATCATTTCCTAGAAAAGCGATGCTATACTCAGATCCACCTAAAAACTCTTCTACAAGCAGGCCATCTGGGAATTGGGGCAATTTCTTTTGAAATTGCTCTTGTAACTCCTCATAGTTTTGGACGAGAGAGGTTTCGTCGATACCTACGCTCCCATCTTCTCTAGAGGGCTTAATAAATAGAGGGAAGGGCCATTTTTTTTCGCCCATAGATATGGAGGAATAGGAAGAGGTAATGCATATCCCCCACGGGACGGAAATACCTTCTTGGCGTAGACGCAGTTTCAAAGCCCATTTGTCGAGACAAAGGCGAAGGACATGTGAAGGGTTTCCGGTAAAAGGGATGCCTTTTTTTTCAAGAAGCTCGCAAAAATCTGCTTCTTGACAAGGCTGGGAGCCAAAACCTTCAAAAAGATTAAAGATACACACATCTTGAAAGTTTGCTACTCGTAAAAACAGGGAGGAAGGATTATCCAAGTCATGAGGAGTAACATCGAGATCGACTACAGAGTAGCCCCTCGACGTTAAAGCACATCCTACCTCTTCTCGGCATATAAGGCTGTCAAGAAGATCTTGGCGCTCTGTTTTTTCTTTTGCTGCGGCTATAAGAAGCCGCAGGGTGGTACTGGGAGGCTCGATATTCTGTTCGACGCTATGCATGATTAGTCCCTCTTTTCGGCACAGAGGGGTTCTTCCAGCCTGGATGTGTCGAGTCCATATCTGGAGAAGGCCTCGCGGAGGATGATTCGAAGAAGATCTGAATATTCTCCTCCGCTGAGGCGATAAAGGATAGGAAGGTCACTATACGCAGGTGACAATCCAGGCAGGGGATTGATATCGATAATATGAGGTTGATCTTTCTCATCAAGCCGAAAATCAATACGTGCAATATCCCGCAGCTCCAAGGCTTCGAAAGCGCGAACTGCCAGCTTGGCAATGTCCTTCCTTAGCATGGGCCCGAGGGTATCGGGACCGTTGTATTGAATTCTTTCTATATAGTTTCTCTTCTCTTCAAGAGAGTAGAGAAACATTGCAGTCTCTTCTTTGGGAGTAATAGACATCATCCCAATACACTCTGGCTTTATGTTTCCAGCTACTCCAGCAGTGATTTCTATGCCGGGGAGGTACTCTTCGGCGACAGCGGGTTGCTTATATAGGTTCCATATCCTCTGAACCCTGTCAACAAGCTGCTCTGAAGAGTCCACAATAGAGTCATGAAATATTCCTTTTGAGGATCCTTCCCAACGAGGCTTTATAATATATTGCCTGTGGTGCTTGAAAAGGACTTCCAAATTATTGAGGTCAACAGGCCTTTTAAATACCCTATTCTCTGGAACGGGTAAACCCGCGCTTGCAAGAAGTCCACTCGTAAGTACTTTATCTAGGGAGAGACCTAACGATACAGAGTCGGATCCGCTAAAAGGAATCTCCAAACTTTCAAGAATACACGGAATCTGTGATTCTCTGCCTCGAGAGGTACCCCGTCCTTCTGCTAGATTCAAAACAAAATCGGGCTCAACAGAGAGTAGTTTTTGTATGAGAGTGTCGTTCTGTTCAAACAAAAAAGCCTGAAAACCATACTCTCCAAGTTCTTTAGCAATGGATTCAATGGTTTCCAGGTTGTCATATTCCTCGTAGAGATCATCAGGTTCATGATCTTTCGCTTCACAGCGTAGATTATAAGTAACTCCTATCTTTTCCACATCTTTACCGTTTGAAAAATTCGGTAAAGGATTTTCCCGTTCCTCTCCAAAGATGTATTCCATTTTTTAACCCCCGATAACAATAAAATATTTCCCCTTTTCCCCGCAAAGGGAGGTTTCTCGCTGATAACATTTGGCGTTTTTATAAAGCCTATTGGCTCATTTTTCCCTCCTCAAAGCGGTTTTTAATCGCCTATTTTATCGTGGGTTCTTCTTAAGCGGATTATATGCTTTTTGTAGGTAAATACAATAGGGCAATCTGCAAATCTAAAAAAGGCGGGGCCTTGCAAGACCCCGCCTGAGAGAGATCAGAATCGGAAAAGAGCAGCTACATTTCCCTTGTCGGGAATGTTCTCTGCAGGAAGGACATAGACGCGGCCGCCACGAAGAAGGGAATGAGTTGCTATAAAATCAAGGAGGTCAATATCTTCGACTTTTTTCTCTTCATGAATAGTGGCTTTTACAGCCTTTTCATCAAAAGATCCCCAAACATGATTCCCTAAAGCAACGAAGACAGTATCTATTTTCCCTATATATGCTGCCGCAGCCGTTTCTTCTACATCTGTAGATGTTTTCCCAGTACCCTTCATTTCTATATATAACTCGGCAAACTTTTGTTCCTCTTTTTTAAAGAAAGGATGAACTATTTCCCACCCTTTCTCGCCTAATTCTTGAGGGCTCAAAAGGTCAGGATTCCCGTTAATGCCTTCATCCATGAGGCAAGGATATGTATTAGCCTCTTTATAGAGAGGTAAGAGGAAATCAACACCAGCGAGGACCAATGGAGCTTGTCCTTCTCCAAGGAGATCGCTGATCCCCTTATCTATTTTTTGAAAAAATTTTAGTATATATTTTTTCTCTACTTCCGCTCCCCATCCTTGGCTATGCATAATATATCCTTTCCCACCAGGTTGATCGGGAGTAACAGCGTGATATTGGAACTGACGTTCCGGAGTATCGAATCCGAGGGCTTCTATTATATCCTGAGGTAAGCTCTCAACATCTACTTCTCTAGCACTATAGCGGGTTCCCTCTATGAGTCTGATACCTTTTTGGCTGATCCCAAGGACATAAAATCGTCCCTCTCTTCCGAGAAGTGGGAAAAGGGGTTTTATGTGGAAGTGGTCAGAGGTCACAATAACATCGTGAAATTTTATGGGTTGATTAAAAGTAAGAAAGATGTCTGGAGATAAAAAAAGGGCGAGTCCTTCGTTCAAATTTTGCCAAAAGAGAGAGTTGGCAAGAAGCTCTCTTGCGGGATTGAGGAAGGCTCGAGCATCTTGTTCTTTCATGCCAAGTTCCTTAAGGCGTTGCTCTCCATTTTGAAGCATGGATTTGAAACGGATTTGCCCCTGCCGAGGCTCACCAATAGCAGGGTTCCCCATATAGAGAGATAAACACGGTCCCTGACCTTTTTCTACAAGACTCTTCAAGTTTTCTCTGGTCAGTATTTTCATATAGAATCCTCCCTTCATATATGACTCATATATGATTTCTCATTCATACGAAGAAATAGGGGAGAGGAGTGTCCCAATACTAGAGACAAAAAAGGGGGTATCCCCCCCTTTTTGTCATGCGCTTTTTATTCGATGGTTTTGAAAACTTTTGCGCTAGCGCCACAAATGGGGCACGCATCTGGAGCAGATCCTTCTTGAACATAACCACAGATTGGACAGAGATAAAAATCTCCATCCTCTCCTTTTTTCATGTTTTCTAAAGCGTGTTTATAAAGGTTCCCATGAACTTTTTCTGCTTCGTTAGCAAAATTAAAAGAGCGGAGAGCCTCTTTTTGTCCGTCAGCTTGAGCATCTTTAATAAAAGCAGGGTACATTTCTGTAAATTCATAAGTCTCTCCTTCAAGAGCTGCCTGAAGGTTCTCTTGGGTGCTTTCTACCCCGCCCATAGTTTTAAAATGACTCAAGGCATGAAGAGTTTCTGCTTCTGCGATGGTTCGAAACAGCTTTGCAATTTTAGGATATCCCTCTTTTTCTGCCTGCTCGGCAAAGGCTAGATATTTCCTATTTGCTTGGGATTCTCCTGCAAAGGCTGCTGCTAAGTTTTGCGTTGTTTTCGATGAACTCATATGAGTAACCTCCCTCATTAAAATTCTATGTATATTATACCAGGGAACCGTATTCTAATCTATGAAGTAGTAAGAAGAATAATCGCCTCTGGGTTAATAACTCTGAAAGTAAAGGATTCAGTAAGGAAGAAAGTCCCTTTTTGCCCTTCATTTCCAATATAGCCCAAGGAAAAATCTTGTCCCACTATAAGCTCCATATCTCCGCCTCGAATGGAGACGAGAAAAGATCCTTTATCGTGAGAAGAGAGAATGACAGGTCCACCTAGAAGATCCTTCAGGTTTTTAGCTAGCGGGTAACACTCGGTAGCAGAGTGAAGCTTTTGCCAAAAAACTGGAGAAGCTACAAGAGCATAAGGACCTGATACGCCATCCTCTTGGAAGCGATAAAGCCCTTGGCTTACAGTTTCAAGTATTCCTGTTGCGGAAGGCGTTTTTATAGCGAGAGAACGGCCATGTCCAGCTTGTAAGAGACCTTCTATTTTTGCAGATGGAAGGCCGGTATAAATGGTTTTTTCCTCAAAATCAGCAATGTGTTTCGTAGCTTCTTCAAGAGGGGTGAGGTCGGGATTTTTTAAGCCCCGGGTAATGTTGTCGAGCTCCCAAAGGTCAAGGTCAAAGACAGCTCGTGCTTCTATAAGAGGTAAGACTTCGTGGATTCCGTACATTACACCTTTTGGGGGCTGTTCCTTTTGTATCTCCAGTCTGCCGCAAGAATGGGCTGCATAGTCCCATCCTTTAGGCCCTGTTATGTCTACGAACTTCCGGGCAGAAAGGCGAGTTTCAAGAATTCGTTTAGCTTGTTCATCCATTTCATGCCATGCTTCCGCACTTACCATTTCGGTTGACCTTCTAAGTATATCCACGTGGAATCCCTCCTTCTCTCTAATAATAATTCTCTATCGCTTAAGACTGCCTATATTGAGGGTTCCTGAAGATGCCTCAATCTTTTTAGCAGATTCCTTTGACCCGGTTTTTTCTATTTGGAGTAAGGGTTTATTTGTGAAAAGATATTGACGTAATTCTTTGTCCCAGCCAGGCATATGGCGACGTAGCCATTCTATAAGCATAGCGGCATGTTCTATTTCCTCATCTCTGTTGTGCCCAAGTAATGTTTTAAGTTCCTCATCAGTAGTAGCGTTAACTCGCTGGTTGTACCAGTTAATCGCTTCAAGCTCCTCTTGCATGCTTTTTAACACCATAGCGCAATGACGAGTCAGAGTATCCAATTGCTCTACAGGTTCTGTGTACTGCATTTTCCCACTCCTTTCGACAAAAAAGGCGGATAAGCCTTTTCACAAGCCTACCCGCCGATCCCTTAATGAGCGTCCTCACTCTTTATCTCAACAACTTTGCACTCTTCAGGATGTTTTTTCTCGGTAATCTCTATAGTGAGAATGCCGTTTTTATACGACGCATGGGCGCTGTCTGGATCCACTTCTTCTGGAAAATGTATCACTCGAGATATATTTCCATAATATCGTTCTGCCCTGAAGTAGTCTTCTTCTTTCAGCTGCCGTTCATCGCTTCTTTCAGCGTTCAAGACAAGCCTGTCTGGATAAATTTTTAAGTCGACTTTCGAAGGATCAATGCCAGGAAGCTCGAATTCAGCAATGAATTTACCATCTTTACGATATATATCGCTTCGAGGGACAGCTACTGGGGAGTACCGCTCTTCCATCCATGGAAATGCAGAGAAAAACTCATCAAAATCTTTCATCATATCGTGCATCATGGATTCCATCCTGGAACCCCAGGGGCTTAAGGGAAACATCCTTTCCAACGGCCTTTTCATTAAAGAACGCCTCATTTAAGCGCACCTCCTAATAATTTAACTTATTTTGACCTTTCACTGTTTATTATATAGGTCAGTATTGGTTAGATCAATGTGTATGTGAAGTAAATAATCGTAATTGAAAAAGATTATTCTTTAAAATGCCTTGCGACATTAATTTTTTGTGGTTTTTTGCATCTCTAAAAGGTAGTGTATAATTAAAAATACAATTGCGGTTCATTGAGGCGAAGAGAGGAGGAATGAACAAGTGAAAAAATCAATAGGCATTCATATGCCTGTCTACCCGGCTCCAGTTCTTATTATCGGGAATTACGATGAAAATGGCAAGTCGAATATTATGACAGCAGCATGGGGAGGGATTTGCTGTTCTATTCCCCCATGTATCAATGTATCTCTACAAAAGAGCCGATACAGCTATAAAAATATTCTTGAGCGAAAAGCCTTTACAGTCAATATTCCGTCAGAAGAATATGTAAGTGAATCAGATTATTTTGGGATGGTTTCTGGCCGGGAGCAGGATAAGTTTGAAGTCACAAATCTAACCCCTATACATGGAGAAAAGGTAAATGCTCCCTATGTGGAAGAGTTTCCTATTTCTATGGAGTGTCGCTTGTTACAGACTATAGAGTTAGGTTCTCATGTCATGCTTATTGGAGAGATTGTCAATACTTTGGTTTCTGAAGGATGTTTAACAGATGAGAATTATCCGGATCCCATAAAGGTAAAGCCCATTATTTTTACACCCAAGTTTCGTCATTATTATTCATTAGGTAAAGATTTAGGAGAGGCATATGTTTTAGGGAAAAAGTTTTTTAAGTAAAGTGAAAGAAATATGTCTTGCTACGCAAGCCTGCGGCCCTCTATCCGCAGGCTTATGTTTCTTAAATAACCTTGTTATTATTTACGATAGTTTCTATTAACAGGAGGTAGTTTTTAATGGTGATGGGGTTAACAAAGAACGTTCCATTTATGAAAAAAGATCCTTCAAATGATGGGGTGTTACCTATAGGGAGTCTTCCTAGAAGAGACGAGATAGATAGGCGGTATCTATGGAAACTTGAAGATATTTACTCTTCTTCAGAGTCTTGGGAAAAAGATTTTTATCATCTAGAAGAAATGCTCCCTCGATTTAGTGAGTTCCGCGGTGCTTTACATCTCTCTGCATCTACCCTTTTAGGAGGTCTCCGCCTTATGGAGGATGCAGAAATTATTATGGGTAAGCTCTATGCTTATGCTGTGATGAGAAGCCATGAAGATATGGCGAATAAAGCTGCTCAAGCCTTGGCAGAGCGGGCAGAGCTCTTGCTTGTAAAACTTTCTGCCGCTGTTTCCTTTTATACGCCAGAAATCTTGGAGATGGACGAAATAAAGATTCGAGAATTTATGGAAGAGGAGAAGGAGCTTCAAATATATCGCTTCTTTTTCGAAGATCTCATGCGCTCCCGGCCTCACACTCTTTCCTCAGTGGAAGAAGAGCTGTTAGCGAGATCTGGGGAAATAGCCCGAGCTCCAGAGAACATCTTCTCTCTTTTTACGAACGCCGATATAAAATTTCCTACTGTAACTGATGAGGATGGGAATGCAATAGAGCTAAGCGAGGAGCGATATATTCGCCTTATCCGTTCTCAGAATCGTAACGTTCGTCATGAGGCGTATGAGGGGTTATTTCGTACCTATGACCAATATCAGAACAGCTTAGCTGCCATGTATGGGGCGAGCGTAAAGGGGGATATTTTCTACTCCCGATCCAGAAAATATAACAGTAGTCTTGAGGCAGCTCTTCATCCAGATCATATTTCTCCGTCTGTGTACGATATGGTTGTAGATACAGTTCGAGATAATCTTGAACCTCTTCACGAATATGTACAGTTGAGAAAAGAGGTTCTGGCTCTCCCTGAGCTGGCTATGTGTGATCTCTACGTTCCTTTGGTAGATGAACCTCAAAAGGAAATTTCTTATGAAAAGGCATGTAATGTGGTTCTAGATGGCCTCCGACCTTTAGGCGAAGAGTATGTTTCTATATTAAAGGAAGGATTTTTGTCAGGATGGATTGATGTATACGAAAACGAGGGGAAGAGAAAGGGAGCTTATTCCTGGGGGAGTTATGGTACCCATCCCTACGTTCTTTTAAACTATAACGGAACGATTCATGATATATTTACGATTGCCCATGAAATGGGGCACGCCATTCATACATGGTATTCTCATAAGCATCAGCCTTATGTCTATGCCGATTACACTATTTTTTTAGCAGAGGTGGCTTCCACTACAAACGAAGCGCTGCTTCTTCAATTCCTTCTTAAAAACTCCCGGAAAGATGCTGAGCGACTCTACCTTTTGAATTACTCCCTTGAACAGATCAGGACCACCGTTTATCGGCAGGCGATGTTTGCTGATTTTGAAAAAATGACCCATAGCATGATGGAAAAGGGAGAACCTCTTACGGCTGATCGTCTTTCAAATATATGGCATGAATTAAATGCGGCTTATTACGGTTCTCATATTAGTGTGGATCACCTTATTGATATTGAATGGGCCAGAATTCCTCATTTTTATAGCGCATTTTATGTTTATAAGTATGTAACAGGTTATGCTGCAGCTACATCCCTTTCTCAAAAGATTTTAAGAGAAGGAAAGGACGCTCAGCGTCAATATATTGAGTTTTTGAAGAAGGGGCGTTCCGCTTATTCTTTAAATATCCTCAATGAAGCAGGGGTAGATATGACGACTTCTCAGCCTCTTCTGGATACGATAGCTCTCTTTAAAAAGAACCTTATGGAAATGAAGTCTCTTTTATAGGTAGACGCTTTTTGCGAAGCAATTAATTATTTCTATTTGAAGTAAAGAGAGCCCTGTTTGTTTATAAGGGGCACTTTTAAATGCTAGATTTTCTGTCCAACTTTTGGAGTGCTGAACAGTATCTAAGGGCTCTCTTTTTAATATCTTTCCTTATAATTATAACAGCTGCCACATCGTCGATGTCAGAAAGCTACAGTATGTAATGAAGGAAATAAGTTACATATGTCCCTTTTTGTAGTCATTAAACAACTGTACAAATTTCCCACTGAGCAATAGAAGGGCGAGCATATTCGGAAGGCCCTCTATCCCTGTGGAAATATCTACTATTGTCCACACAAACTCTACGGATAAGCTCACTGCAATGAAAGGAGGAATCAAATATATCCATCGGAAAAAACGCACTGCCTTTTGCCCGAAAAGATAAACTACAGATGTTTCATATTCTATATAGTATCCCACCATTGTAGAAAATGCCGCAAGTAAGACTCCTATTGCTACTATTCCTGTTCCCCATTTCCCGTAAAATTGCTGGAAGGCCGAAAACGTTAGTTCCACTCCATTTAAACCACTGTGCCAAATGTTCGGAGCTGCAACAAGAATAACGAGAGCTGTCATAGTGCAAATGACGATTGTATCTATAAAAACCTCAAAGGCTCCGAATAGGCCTTGTCGTATAGGATGGTCTGTTATGGCTGTAGCATGAACCATTGGGGCGGAGCCCATGCCAGCCTCGTTAGAGAACATGCCTCGAGACATTCCTCTTTTCATTGTTAGTAAGATAGCAGACCCTGCAAATCCGCCTATTGCCGGAGTAGGGCCAAAAGCACTTTTGAAAATGAGAACGAGTGCATTGGGAAGAGCCGTAATATTGGCTATTATAATAACGAGAGAAGCGATTATATAAAATAAGCACATAAAAGGCATAAGTTTTTCACAAAAAACACCTATTCGTTTAAAACCGCCTATAATAACAAGAGCTGTTAGTAACACTGCAACAGTAGCTGTCCATATTGGTGGAATATTAAAAGCCTCGCGCATGGCCATGCCCATTGTGTGGGGTTGAACCCATACAGCAGTACCAAGAGCTCCTAAAACCATCATCGCTGCAAAAAATTTCGCTAAAGCTTTCCATTTAGGCCCCAGGCCTTTCTCTATATAGTACATAGGGCCGCCATAGTAATTTCCCTGACTATCTTTTTCTCTATATTCTACGGCAAGTGAGACCTCTACCATTTTTGTCATCATTCCAAAGAAAGCGACAATCCACATCCAGAAAATAGCGCCTGGTCCTCCCATGGCGATAGCGGTTGCTACTCCGGCGATATTACCATTTCCGACAGTTCCCGCGAGGGCAGTAGAAACAGCCTGCCATGGCGTCATAACTCCTTCGCCTCGATTAGTTTCTTTCCGGAATACCTTGCCTAGCGTGTTATTCAGGATATATCCCAAATGAGTAATTTGGAAAAAACCTGTTCGAATACTAAAAATAAGACCGCATGCGAAAATAAGAATCATCATTGGCCAACCCCATAAAACACCTGCAAACCAATTGCAGAAGCGCATTTAAAGTCCCTCCTTATTTTTAGTTTTTGTGCAACACAAAATAAAGGGAAGGGTTCTTCTTCCCTAAGGCTATGCAGAAATATTTTTAGTGAAAATACTAGTTGGATATCTCCCGACAACTTTTTGACACAACCTTATTTTCGAGTCGGGAGATGCACGAAGAGGTTTTTTATTGGAAACTCCGCATGGTTCGCAGTTAAATATGTCTATTATGGACAAAAAATTTAATAGAACCTGTACTCTAACGTAAAAAGAAAATACCTATATAAAATTCTAAGAACATGTAGTTTATTGCGTTTTTAAGTGCCCAACTTAGATCTATCTCAACTTTAAAGAACTTCATCATATCAGAAACGCGAGAGACAACTTTTTAGTTTCTTATAGTAAAAGAATGAGATATATTTCTCTTTCTTGCATATAAGATACATCGGATATTATTAATTGCAATAATTATTTGCCAATCAGTTTCATAATAAAAACATTATCAATAAAGAAAGCCCTTGTTGTACCCGCAAGGGCTTTCTTTATTTAGAGATGGGATAATATGATTTATTACTTCTAGTATATACGCTTTGTTCCCTTCTTCTTTGCTATTTTGTATAAAACAAGATTAAAGCGATAGTTTTTAGTCTTTCGCACTATAGGCTGTTCCTAGCACTTCTGAAGCAACTTTTTCAGCAATTTTCCCCATTTCCCAGCCTGCATAAGAAAATCCTTTTACTGTGGAGTGAACGAGGAAGATTTCGCGGTTTATACTATGAAATCCTCGTAGAGGGAGTATCACCACTTCTTTATGTTGCACGTCTTTCCTTACCGCTATTTCTGTTGCTATTCCAATACCGATACCTTGAGAAACGAGCCCCGTAAGAATCTCCTCATTATCTACCTGTATCAATTGAGGTATTTTAAGGCGATAGTTAAGAAAAAAGTCGTTTAAATAATAATAAAGAGCAGTCTTATTCGTATATGTAATAAAAGGTTCCTTTAAGAGATCAGAAGGATGGATGATCGTACGTGTTGCCCATGGATGATCAGGAGAGGCAATAAGGACAAAGGGACTTCTTCCAAGAGATTTAAGTGTACAGGACGAAGGAGGGGAAAGAAGAGGGTTACATCCTAAAAAGGCAAGCTCTATTTCGTCTTGTTCGATCATAGAAAAAAGCGTTTTTTCAGAATTTATTTTCAAACATATCTCTATGTGAGGAAATTTATGGCGAAACTCCTTAATTATGAAAGGGATGATTGTCTTCGAATAAGAAGCAGTTGTTCCTAAATGGAGTTGCCCATATTTTAGTAATTGCATATCGCGAAATTTTTCTGGAATAGCATCTGCTCGTTTTAAGAGATCACATGCAAGCATATAGAGAATTCTTCCTTCAGGCGTTACTGCGAAACTCCGCCCTCTTCTGTTAAAGAGCTTAACGTCATAATTTTTTTCTAGCGCTGCAATATATTGACTTACTGAAGGTTGAGAAAGAAAAAGTTTTTCTCCAGCTCGTCGGAAGGATCCTTCTTCAACTGTGGCGCAAAAAACCCGTAATTGGTTTAAAGTCACGAACTATCCCCCCAATATATAATTTTTATTATGCAATACATGGTTGAATGATTATTATATCTAATCATAAAAGATACACCCTTATTTTACACAATATAACAGAAATTAGTATTTAAGTTTGTCGAAACTGGATGAGGAGGCAAAAAGAAAGAATTTAATATGTGCCAAGATGCACAATGTGCCTTATTTATAATGTTTTTATTATGTAATTGATTGGTAATTGATTATTGTAATTAATAATAGGTGATGTATGTTTATATCACACGATGCGGGGTGAGACTCTTATGAAGGAAAAAGAAAGAGAAACAGATCTCATTCAATTGTGTCAGGAGTTAATACGACGACCGAGCTTGTCAGGTAAAGAGAGAGATATTGCCCATTACATTGCAGATGTGATGAGGTTCATCGGTTACGATGAAGTTTCGATTGACTCTCTTGGGAATGTAGTGGGTCGCATTGCTTTTCATGCTCCAGGTAAGCGTCTTCTCTTTGAATCTCAAATGGATCATGTCGATCCGGGGACTCTTGCTGATTGGAGTTTTTATCCCTATGGTGCATTTATAAAAGATGGTTGTATCTATGGCCGGGGAGCTTCAGATCAAAAGGGATGCCTAGCCGCTATGGTGATGGCAGGAGCAGAGTTAAAAGATAAGTTTTATGACACTTTGAAAGGCGAACTCGTGGTTGCGGGGACCGTGTTTCAAGAGCGTTTTGAAGGTATTGCTTCTCGGTCTGTAGCTTCTACTTTTCCTCCAGATTATGTTGTTTTAGGGGAAGCTACGGATCTAAAGGTAAAACGTGGTCAGCGGGGACGTGCCGAAATAGTAATTGAAACGCAAGGACGGATGGCGCACTCTTCTAATCCAGAGCTAGGTTCAAACCCAGCTGATGCCATGATATCAATTCTTTCTTCGATTTATCAGTTCTTTACTCCCTCCTTTAAACCTTTTTTTGGGGAGAATGTTCTCGTTCTTACAACTCTTCATACGTATCCTGATTTGGGGACAGGACTTGTTCCAGAGATTTGCCGAGCGATTTTTGACTTGCGTATTTCTCCAGATGATTCTCCAGAATCTGTAATTGAAAAATTTGGAATTTTCATAGATCAAGTGAAAGATTCCTTACATGGAATTAAGGTTAAAATTTTTGTCTCTGAAACAGAAGAACGAACATATACAGGAGCTCCCATCAGAGGAAAACACTTTGCCAGCGCGTGGGCTTTATCACCTGATTCGGAATATCTAAAAAAAGTTCTGAATGCTGTTATGGCTTTAGATGTGGAAAGTAGATTATCAGATTCTCCAGGGTTTGGTACTAATGGTTGTTATTATGCGGGGGAATTAGGAATTCCTACAGTTGCTTTTGGCCCTTCAGGAGAAGGGCAAGTCCATAGCGTTGATGAATACATAGAAATAAATGACCTTTTACGTGCCTTTAGAGGATATGAGGGTATTGCTAGGGAAGTTTTAGCCTGAGGCGATACGAGGGGAATTTGTTGCAAGAATATTTGAGTATGTCGACGTCGCGACTCGGAACACTCTAAAAATCAGCAGTTGTTTAGGAGGGGAACATATGTTTGAGCAGGGTTGGAATATGCTTGAAAAAACAGATAATGCTATAGCCGATATCATAGCCCGC
>NZ_DHCG01000016.1:0-15395 GCF_002398115.1 Aminobacterium sp. UBA4908 | reverse complement strand
GTAATGCTGACACTGCTCGGGTAAGTGCACTGTAGTTTATGAATATTTTTAGGGGGCCTTGTGCCCCCTATTTTTGTCTAATAGAAAATAAATAAAATGGAGGATACTTTGCAATGTGGGCTTTATGTGCCGGCATTATGGTGGGAGGATTAGCAGGTTATTTTTTAAAAATTCCTTCAGGGGCTCTTGTGGGAGGAATGGTAGGGGGCCTTGTCGTTAAAAGTTTTTTAGGTACGGGAGCACAGCCTCTTCGTCTTCTCTCTTTTTTTTCTCAACTTTTAGTCGCCTACGTGATTGTGGCGCAGGCAGATATAGCTTCGGTAAAAGAAATTCCACGTTTTATTCCAGTAGCGATTTTATATAGCCTCGCCATTTTAGGGGTAAGTATTCTCTTTGCACGGGGAGTTTCCAAACTATGTGGTATTGATCTCATGACGGCAGTGTACTCTACAGCTCCAGGTGGACTTTCAGGTTTGGGGCTTGCAGCAGTAGAAGCAGGCGCGAATGCGCCCGTTTCTCTTTTATTTCATGTGATTCGCATTACCGTTGTTCTTATTTCCATTCCCTTTATAGCTTGGTTTTTAGGGAATGG
This sequence comes from Aminobacterium sp. UBA4908, assembly GCF_002398115.1. Classification (NCBI taxonomy): domain Bacteria; kingdom Thermotogati; phylum Synergistota; class Synergistia; order Synergistales; family Aminobacteriaceae; genus Aminobacterium; species Aminobacterium sp. UBA4908. Next base: position 14,803 of record NZ_DHCG01000016.1, on the reverse strand, counting down.
ACATTAGCTCTTGTAGTATCAAGGAGGTTTTTATATGTCGGAAGTCTTTCGAATATCAGGGCGTCGTCCCTTATTTGCGGCGACTTTTCTTTCTAGGCCCAATCGTTTTCTCGTGGAGTGTTTGCTTGATGGAGAAAAAATTCAGGCTTTCCTCCCGAATCCCGGGAGGTTGTGGGAGTTATTATTTTCAGGATCTACGCTGTTTCTACAAAAAGAGGTATCATCCAATTCTGCTCGGAAGACAAGGTTTACAGTGATAGGAATACAGTCTGATCATGGCCCAGTCATGCTCCATACCCATAAAACTAATGATTTGGCAGAATGGCTTTTTGATCATGGTCTTGTGCCGGGGATGGAGGACTATAGAGTTATAAGACGGGAGGTTCCTTGGGGAAAGAGCCGATTCGATCTTCTTGTCTCAGATGGCTCTTCAGAGATGATCCTCGAAATAAAGTCGTGCTCTTTATTTGGCAGACGTATAGCCATGTTCCCTGATGCCCCTTCTCTGCGTGCCGTTAAACATGTCAAAGACCTTCAGGGCTTGGCGGCAAAAGGGAAGAAGACAGGCGTCATTTTTATAGTACAATCAGGTGACCCAGAGTTTTTCATCCCAGATTTTCATACGGATTACGATTTTGCTGAAGCATTGTTTCAAATAGACGAGGGAGAGGGGGCTTTTGAAGTAAAGGCTTTTAAAATACCATGGAACGAGGATTTCTCTTTTTGCGGGAAACCTCGAGAAATTCCCATTCTTTGGAACGTCCTTTCAAGTGAAGCCAGCCCCTTTGGTTATGTCCTTCTCCTTTGTCAGTTTAACAAGAGGAAAGAGTACGCCATTGTCATTTCTCCGAGGCTTGAGTACGTGGATTATAACGATATGCGTAGACCGAATATGATCCCTTCTCTTAAGGCTTTCCTCAGTATGGCTGATTCTATTCGGAGCATCCCTGTACGTACCGGACGGGATCTGGAAGCGGTTCTTGCAAATGGTCTCGGTAGTATATGTGACACCATAAAATATTTCAATGGAAAACCAATTTTTATGTTTCAGGAAAACCCCTTATCGAAACGCAGCTTTATTCAATATCTTCTTTCTGTTCGGATCGATCGTTTGGAGGAGTTTCTCTCCGTTTAAGCTGTAGGAAAAATCAAAACGGGACACGTTGTCCCCTCAATAAGGGGTTCTGCCGTAGAACCAACGATAAGCTGCCATAATTCGCGTTGTGTTGAAAGTCCTACTACGAGGAGACTTGGATCGGTGTTTTTAATCCATAGAGGAAGTTCTACTTCCGGTTCCCCGCTTACCACTTGAAAAGATGTATCCGGGTTCCATTGAGACACATCTTGAGCCACCACTTCGAGGGCTTCTTCCGCAGCATTGATGAGGACCTGAGAATCTTCTGCGTCATCAAGAGGTACTCCATGAACCAAGGTTAGATGAGGTGTGCTTCCGCTCTGGGAGATAATATCTCTAAGTTCGTTGAGCATCGCATCTGTTCGACCAGGGGAAAGATCTATAGCGACGGCTATATTTTTATAAATGTCTCCTCCAGGAAAAACCCCGTCTTTTGACCGAAGGATAAGTTGTGGAAGGGCGAGACGTCTTACAAGAGGAGTTATTTCTGCCACATTTTGGGCAGGAAGAACAGCGAAGGTGCATTTTTCTGAAACGGCGATTTCTGGGATAATTTTAAGAGGATCTCCAGCTGCTACCATTACCTTGTAAAATAGTTCTTCAGGAATACTTTGAAGACAAAAGTCGTTCAGAGCCGCTTCGGTCTCTTGTACAAGCTGTGGGGTATGGATGCCAGCTGAAGGACTTACCACGTGAACTACCAAGATGTCTGATTGGTGTAGTAGCGCTCTCTGAGAGAGCCAGCACAAAGCTTCTTTTGAAAAATCGGTCATATCTATAGGAAACAATATTCGTCGTAACATGAAAAGCTCACCTCCTATTATTGCTTCGAAATTATCTAATAAGTATATCGTAAATTGGATGTATATACATCTGGATGGGGTATAATAATCGGCGAATTTGAGAGGGAGGAACTATCGGTGAGGTTAGGTCGGGAAATGACGTGGAAGTTGATTCAGTTTATTCAAAGTCTCCTAAAGAATATCCCCTACAAAATGGCAATGATGGTGGGAAGTTTTTTAGGCTCAGTATTTTGGGCCTTGAGCAAAAAACGAGTAGATGGTGCGGAATATCGATGTGTAAAAGCTCTTGGTATAGGGGTGAGCACCGCTCGACAGATTGTTCGAGCTTCATATGTGAATCTCGGACGGTCTGTTACAGAATTTATTTGTCTTCCTGACATGATATCGAACCTCAATGAATTGGTGACAATACATGGAGAAGAACATCTTAAAAAAGCTTTCGACCTGGGGAAAGGGGTTATTGCTATTACCGCTCATCTTGGAAATTGGGAGATGGCTGCTGCAGCTGTAGCAGCGAAAGGGTATCCTATGAATGCTATTGGAGCGGAACAGCGTGATGAAAGGATAACTGATCTCATTATCGATTCACGCCAACGTTGGGGAGTCACCACTGTCAGTAAAGGATTTAGCCTCAAAGCGGCTATGGCCTGTTTGAAGCGTGGAGAGATATTGGCGATTCTTATCGATCAAGATGCGAAGGAAAAGGGGGTTGTGGCCCCTTTTCTTGGCCTCCCAGCGAGTACTCCTTATGGGCCAATAAAAATGAGCCTTAAGTATGGGAGCCCCATGATTCCTGTCTATATCATTAGAAGAGAAGATGGCATTCACCATGATCTATATTTTTTGCCGCCTTTTGAGGATCCCTCTTCAGAAATTTTTGGTACTGATCTGGAAAAGGCCGTAGCAATATGTAATAATTCCATAAGTTCATGGATCACTAAATATCCAGGCCAGTGGATGTGGCTTTATCCGCGCTGGGCTTCCACGTTAGGGGATAAGTGATGCTTCTGGGTATCGATCCGGGAAAAGATAAAGTCGGTTGGGTTTTAACAGATTCATGCGGTGATCTTTTCCTTTCCGGAATAACAAAAAAGGAAGAATTCCCTCTCTTTTGGGAGTTTTTAAAGCGTCGGGAGTGGCGTAGAATGTCTCCATGGGTTCAGGTTCAGGGTAAAGATGTTTTCCAGGACCGTGGGGAGCTGGTAGTTGTTGTTGGAAACGGGACGATGTGTCGAGATATTCTCGATTTTCTTGAAGGGGTTGGAATACAATCTCATCAGATACATATAGTGGAAGAGCGAGGATCTACTCTTGAGGCAAGAAATGTTTTCTGGGATATGTACCCGCCAAAAGGGTTGTGGCTATTGATTCCGGTTTCTCTCAGAACTCCGTACCGTGACATCGATGATCTCGCTGCTTTTGTCATTGTTCGTCGTTTTCTTACTGCAGGGCAAGAGATATAGCACAATAAGAAGGGAGATACTGGTTGATGGGCGTAGAAAAACTAGCAACCTTGGTGAACACTTTTGGATCATCTCTTATTTCTGTAAGTCGGGAAATGGGAGTAGAGGTTGCTCTTCAGAGATCGGAAGTAGCCCAGGGGGTACATGTGGGAGGAAGCAGTGTTGCGGCCCTCGTTGGAGTGCTAGGACAAGGGTTGCAAGGAACGCTGGTTATTATGTTGGATAATGCGGGGTTCAGTGCAGTGGTAACAGCAATGTCTGGTGGAATGATCAAGCCAGATATAGAAGACCCAGTAGCTACCAGTGTCATTGGGGAGCTTTCTAATATGGTGAGTGGAAGAGCTTTGACTCAGTCTTCTCTAGAGGGAGTGGATGTAACACCTCCTCAGCTTATTACAGGTGCAGGTATCAGAACTGTGCCAAGTGAATCTCCTGGCATTAAAAATTTTACTTTGCCTTTTTCTGTAGCTCAGGGTGGAACCCTTTACCTTGTTCTCTCTTTTCATTGTTAGAAGAATAGTATAAGGGCATCCAACCGTGTCCCATTAAGGTTTATTGGAGTGACTGTAGTGAAGGATTCGTGGGTTAAACTTCTTAAGGAAGAATTTGCTCTTCTTTATAGTATTAGTAAATGGCTTCTGTTGGCCGTGATTATAGGAGTTTTTGTGGGGGCGGCTACCTCTACGTTTATGATAGTTTTGGAGCGATGTTCCAAATTTGTAGGAGCGCTTCCTTCGTGGAGGATATTTTTGCTCCCATTAGGTATTATGGTTAGTGCGTGGCTTGTGATTTCCTTAAAACCCATGGATCGTACCAGAGGGACCCTTAGTGTTGTAGAAGCTGTACATCATCATGATGGCCGAGTGAGTGTGCTTTCTGTAGTAGTGAAAGTTATAGGATCTATTATTACTATTTCTACAGGCGGTTCTCTCGGTAAAGAAGGGCCGAGTGCTCAGATTGGAGCTGCGGTATCGAATGTTTTTGCCAATGGTTTTCATCTCAACAAAGTAGATCGTCGGAAACTTGTGATTTGCGGCGTTTCAGCGGGTATGGCTTCTGTTTTTGGAGCACCTGTTGCTGGTGCTGTTTTTGGGTTGGAAAATCTCTTTGTCGGACAGCTTTTTTACGACGTGCTTTTGCCGTGTATCGTCAGTGGTATGGTGAGCTATCAAGTGTCCTTAAGTCTTGGCATGGCTTATCTATACCAGCCTTTGCTTTACGTTCCACGTGTAACTGAGCCCCATATGGTTACATGGGTAGTCCTTTCAGGCGTTTTTTTTGGGTTAGTAGCTCTTTTCTTTATAGAAACTCTTCGTTTTACTCAAAAAATATTTCGTAGGTTCTCTTCCTCTCCGTTATTACAAGCTCTGGTCGGAGGAGGAATGCTTGTAGTCCTTACGTTTTTTGTGGGATCGCGGTATTTAGGCTTAGGAGGCGAATCTATACGAGAGGCTATCGCTGGTAATCCCATCCCTCGAGTAGCTTTTTTCTGGAAGTCGTTGTTTACGGGCATTACTATGGGGGCTGGAGGGTGTGGAGGAGTCGTTACTCCAACGCTCTATATCGGTGCTACTTCAGGGGCAGCTTTTGCTTCTTTCTTTGGGTTAGACCCCGTCCTTTTTAGTTGCATTGGACTTGTTGCAGTTCTTTCAGGAGCTGCTAACACGCCTATTGCGGCAGTTATTCTTGCGGTAGAGCTGTTCGGATCCAAAGTTGCAAGTCTCGCAGCGTTAGCATCTGTTGTTGCCTTTATAGTCACTGGTTATCGAAGTATTTACCCAGATCAAATTATAAAATGTCCGAAATCTCCGGCTTTTGATATTTGTAGTGAATATCAACGAGTCGGAGAGTGTGATTCAGATCCTGCTTTAACGAGGCTCCCTTTAGTGAGATTGCTTGTTCGAAGTTATCAACTTTGGAAACGTTACTGAGGTTTTAGATAAAGACAAGAGGCTGTTTCTTCAAACAGCCTCTTGTCTTTTCTGCAATATAGTTTTATTTACCCCATTTTGATAAGTCGAGTAAATTCTCACTCTTTGCTACAACCGCAGATCCAACTAAGTCTCCTGTAATATTGAGGCAGGTTCGCCCCATATCAAGAATAGCGTCTATCCCTAAAATCATAGCGTATGCTGCTGCGACAGGAGAGCCTTGTTCGATGGGAAGCCCCACAGAATCAAGGACGAGAAGAAGCATTATCGCACCGGCACCTGGAACTCCAGCTGTTCCGATTGAGGCAAGAACGGCTGTTAAAATAACGGTCATTTGCTGGCTGAAATTAAGGGGAAGTCCTACGGCAAAACCGATAAAGAGGGCGCAAACGCCCTGATAAATAGCAGTTCCATCCATGTTGACAGTAGCACCCAAAGGGAGTGTGAAGGAGTAAACGTTTTTAGCAATGCCCAAATTTTCATCAGCATTACGCATTGTTATAGGGAGAGTCCCGCCACTACTTCTTGTCACAAAAGCAGTAATCATAGCCTCTTTTGAGCCCCTTAAGAACGTGGAAAAACTCAGCCCATTCAGGGTAAGAAAGCCTCCGTACACCACAATAAGATGAAGAATATAACCGAGGAAACAGGCAAGGGTTACAGTCCATAAAGGACCAATCGCTTTAGCTCCTTGCTGTGCGAATACGACGGCAAGGAGGGAAAAGACGCCTATTGGTGCATACTGTAAAACCCATCCCACAATTTTATACATTGCTTCTGCTGCTCCATCAAAAAACTTAAATAGCAAATCCCCTGTTTCTTGAATTCGTGTATCTTTACTGATCTTAAGATAGCTTATGGCGAGACCAAATATAATGGCGAAGAAAATTATTGGGAGAACGTCGCCACTGGAAAGAGCACCAAAAGGATTAGTTGGGATAATATTGAGGAAAGTATTTGCAAGAGATGGTTTTTCAAGAGCGCGTCCGGCTGCTTCCCCTATGGCCCCAAGGTCTAAGCCTAAGCCTGGGTGAAAGATATTTCCCATAAGTAAGCCTACTGCAACTGCAACTGCAGATGTAATAAGATAATAGACGACGATTTTGACCCCTACCTTGCCGAGCTCGGCAGGGCTAATACTTGCAGAACCAACAACAAGAGTTGTTAAAATAATGGGCGTAACGATCATTTTCAAAAGCCGCACAAAAATGTCCCCTAATGGTTTGACCCATAAAATAGAATCTCCAGCCACCATACCTGCAATTGCACCAAGAACAAGACCGATGAGAATCCGGAGTAACAGGTTACTTTTGAAATACCAGTCAAACATTCCTTTCTTCTCGTTTCCCATCCTTTTCCCCACCTCCCATTAGTGTTAAGCGCTATTTAGCAATGTTTTTATTACAGACTATTATATAAATATCTAAATTGTACATTCTTTTACGGGGCGGCACAAGGAGCTGAATACTTAAAAGAGTTGTTTCATAGCTCTGAGTACGTTAAAATTTATTCAAGTATTGGTGTATAGACGAGGAGGCTGGCAAATGTCATATATAAAACGTATTTGTGTCGGCTTTATGCTTTTAGTCTGTTTCCTTGGGAATAATTCCCCCTGTTCAGCTTCTTCTCGTGGAGGAATAGTCCTCGCTCTATCTGGTGGTGGAACGAAAGGACTTGCCCACATAGGCGTGCTTCAGGTCTTAGAAGAAAACAATATACCTATCGCTGGGATTGTGGGAACGAGTATGGGGGCTATTATTGGAGGGTTGACTGCAAGTGGTTACACGGGTATAGAACTGGAAGAAGTTGTGAATAATATTGATTTAGGGAGCTTGCTTGCTGAAAAAGACTCCTCTATGGTCCTGCCGTTAGGAGAGAGAACTTCTGAGAACAGTGCGATTCCTTGGTTTTCCCTGGGCAGCCGCAGAGGGATAGGAGGAGCTCTTGGCGGGTTTTCCGGGGTCAAGCTTCTTGAGAAATTTGCCCATATGGCTGCTCGCGTACAAGTGGTTCGTTTTTCAGAACTTCCGATACCCTTTGCCGCAGTTGCTACGGACTTAGAGACAGGAGAGAAAGTTGTTCTTCAGAGTGGCAGCTTGGCTTCAGCGATGAGAGCGTCTATGGCTATCCCTGCTCTTTTTGAACCATGGCCTCTTGGTGGTCGTCTCCTTGTCGATGGCGGGCTTGTATCGAACCTCCCTGTCTTGACCGCAAGGGAACTTTTCCCTGGTTATCCCGTCATAGCTGTAAATGTAACGAGTGAAAAGAAGTCTCGCCTGGAGTTGCGTACTCTTGTGGATGTAGTGGATCAATCGATTACTGTTTTAACGCAGCAGAATGTAGAAAGAGAAATTCGAGAAGCGGATTTAGTTTTAACACCGGCAGTGGGGAAGCTCCCTCTTTTTGATGCTACTCAAGCGGATCTTGTTATTGCAGCAGGTCGGAAGGAGACATTAACCCACCTCAAGGCAATAGTGAGTTTAGCCCAAACAGCTCCTGAAATTCCTCCTCGTCGGAAACAACCTTCACAGGTTTTAATGGATATTTGTGTTCGTGGCCTGCCAGATAGGGAGTGCAAAGGGCTTCGAACGAAGTATTTTTCTCAAATAGGAAAACCGATAGATCCTCAATGGATATTAAGAGTTAATAAAGAGATATCCCGGCGTATGGATGTTCTGGCAGTGGATTATCACTTGGAAGAAGATCATGGCGGAGCTGTTGTGGTTTTTTCTGTTCAGCGCCGCCCGCAATCGGAAGTTCGAATAGGGGGATACACTACGAATCTTCATCCGTACCGGTGGCTTTATGTGAACAGTATTCATAGGGATATTTATAAAGATGGAGACGCATTGAAGCTTAATCTTAAAATTGGAACGCAGTGGGCTGCAGATGTGGGCTATCTCTCCTCTTCAGAGCTCTCTAAAGCCTGGGAAGTCAATCTTTCTGCTCAGCGTTGGGAACTTACGCCTCGTAATGTTTCTGAAGAGCGGGGATGGGATCGATACGGTTTGGGAGTTACACGCCATTTCACTATGGGAAATGTTTTAGCTGGCGCTGGTTTAGGCGGGGAGAGGGTCCATTATAAAGGTAAAGATGAAGATTCTTGGGGACCTACGTTTTATCTAACGTATAATACCCTAGATGACATGATGGATCCTACGAAAGGCAGCATGATGAGAGTCGCTTTTTGGTGGCCTGATTATGACGAGTTGTTATATAGAATGAACTTGTTCTTTGTAACATCTTTCTCTGAAAATTGGCGTCTCTACTTAAGAGGTGGTTTTGCAGAGGGAGATATGACAGAGGCTGGTCATGCTGTCTATCTTGGCGCTGCTGAAGAACTCTATAGTTATGCCGATAAGCCTATTGAAGCGGAGCGCATGATATGGGTCAATGCTGGCCTTCGAAGAGTTTTCCTCCGCAGTTGGTGGGGAAATCTTACTGCAGAGCTTTTTGGAGGAGCTGGGTGGACTTACGATAATGGAGGTTCCCGCCTTGACAGTGTTTGGGAAACAGGCCTTTCTCTATCGGCTCCGGGGCACTTTTTCGATGGTCGCCTCATGTTCCTGTATAATGACCAGAGTGATTTTAAAGTAGGTTTCTTTATTGGGAAGCCTATATGGAGCCATTATCCCCTGCCCTAGTGGAGGGGTAACATTTTACAACTAAAGCTGACGATCTTTCGGCGGAACTCATGATGGAGGTTGAAGAAAAACATGGCACGGAACATAACCCCTAGGGGGAAAGATTATTCCCAATGGTATCTTGATGTCATTAAGGCAGCGGAGCTTGCAGATTATGCCCCCGTAAGAGGGTGTATGGTTATTCGTCCCACTGGATATGCTCTTTGGGAATCGATACAGCGTTATTTTGATGAAGCTTTTAAAGAAACAGGCCATGTAAATGCCTATTTCCCTCTTCTTATACCCAATTCTTTTTTAGAGAAAGAGGCAGAACATGTTGAGGGGTTTTCTCCAGAGTGTGCAGTTGTTACTCATGCCGGAGGAGAGCCACTTGAGGAACCCTTTGTTATTCGTCCCACTTCAGAAACAGTGATTGGTTATATGTACAGTAAATGGATTCAATCATGGCGTGATCTTCCCATATTGATCAACCAGTGGGCCAATGTTATGCGATGGGAAAAACGGCCTCGACTCTTTTTGCGAACATCAGAATTCCTTTGGCAGGAAGGGCATACTGCCCATGCAACGAAAGAGGAAGCCATGGAAGAAACTCTTAAGATGTTGCGTGTCTACGAAAAAATAATGAAAGAGGTCTTGGCTCTCCCTATTATTCCAGGGGAAAAAACGGCAGGGGAACGTTTCCCAGGGGCTCTCAATACCTTTACCTGTGAAGCTATGATGAGTGATACGAAGGCTCTTCAGGCAGGTACAAGCCATTTCCTTGGGCAAAATTTCTCCAAGGCTTTTAATATACAGTTTCAAAATCAGGATGGAGAGCAGGAATATGCTTGGACTACAAGCTGGGGTGTTTCAACGCGATTAATAGGGGCTTTAATCATGACTCATTCCGACGATGATGGGCTTATTATTCCTCCTCGCATAGCTCCTAATAAGGTTGCTATCCTTCCTATTAGTACGAATGATGATGTTATTGAAAAAACGTTGTTGCCTAAAGCTCTGGAGTTGGCGGACAAACTTAATACAGCCTTAGGCGGACGATATGTTGTTGTAGATAAACAGTTCCATATGCGTCCTGGGGATCGTTTCTTCTCTCATCTTCAGAAAGGAGTTCCTTTGCGCTTAGAACTTGGGGAAAAAGATTTTGCTGCAGGTACTGTTCGTGTGGTTCGAAGAGATACTGGAGATCGAAAAGATATTCCTTTAAACGATGTGGTAATAAAAGTTCCCGAAATCCTTGAAGATATTCAGCACTCTCTCTTCAATAAAGCTCTTTCTTTTAGAAAAGAGCACACCTCTTTTGCTTCTTCCTTCGATGAGTTTAAGATTCGGTTGGAGGAAGAAGGAGGTTTTATAGAGACGTTTTTTGCCGGAACCCCGGAGGATGAGAAGAAGATCAAGGAAGAAACAGGCGCTACTCCTCGGTGTATTCCGCTGGGGGATGCTGAGACGGGGAACTGTTTCTTGACAGGTGCTTCTAATGCTAGAAAGACTATTTTTGCTAAGGCATATTAGATCTTTTATTTGGATATAACGAAAAAGCAGTATTGGAAGCGGGTTCCTCATAAGGAAGGGATCCGCTTTGATTTTTATTTATGGGGGATGGTTAATGTGGAAGATAGACGAACTTTAGCAGTTATCGATATAGGGTCTAACTCCATTAAACTTCTTATAGCTATTTTGCAGGGAGAGGAATTAGTCTCTCTAGATGAACGTATAGAGATTACCCGTTTAAGCGAAGGGCTTGCTAAAGAGGGCTTGCTGCTACCTGAGCCCATGCGTCGAACCATAGAAGGGGTGGAACGATTTGTTTGGGTAGCCAGAGAGGCAGGTGTTTCTCAGATTGTTGTAATAGGTACAATGGCCTTCAGGTCAGCCTCTAATAGCTCTTCTTTTGTTGAAACGCTTCTTGATAGAACTGGAGTTTCTATGAAAATCCTTTCAGGCGATGAAGAGTCGGAATTTGCTTTTCGTGGTGCACTTTCAGGGATATGGGAAGATAAATATCTTTCTCAAAATGTGACTGTTTTTGATATTGGAGGAGGGAGCACAGAGCTTGTTCAGGGGAAAGGGGAAAACATTATACATCGATGGAGCCTTCCCATAGGTTCTGTGGTTTTGACTGAAAAATTTTTACAAAAAACGCCAGTTTCTTCTGAATATGTTCATAAAGTTAGGTTGGAGATCAGAAAGATACTGTCAAACCGCTGGGATTTTCTTTCGCAAGTAGGTACTCTTGTTGGAGTGGGAGGGACAGTTACTGCTATGGTTGCTGTAAAGCTAGGTCTTTACTCTTATACTCCAGAGAGTGTACATGGAATTTCTCTTTCTCTGGGAGAGATTAAACGGCAAATTTTTCTTTATTCTTCAAAAACACTGGAGGAACGCTGTCTCATTCCAGGTTTATCCCCAGGGCGCGCTGATATTATTCTTGCCGGAGCTTGTATTGTAGCGGAAATATTGAATATAGCCCGAGAAGAAAAATTCGTGGTAAGCCATAGAGGATTGAGGCATGGAGTGGCATTACATATCCTTCAGGGGGGCCATTTTTCGTAAATAGAGTAAAGGGAAACGCCTTTAAGAAGATTGCTGAGGAGAGATAAGAATGTTTCCCGTAGGAATTTCTTACGCTTTAATATTAGCAGGAATAACAATTCTTCTGTATGGCCTAGAAGAAAGTAATTGGGCCTTTCGAAGAAGTTTAGGAAGCCGTGGACGAGGGCTATTGTCTCGTTTAGGCAATAGAAAGTCTTCTGCCTTTTCTCTTGGGGTTATTCTATCGGCAATAGCTCAGAGTGGTTCTGCCGCAACAGCTTTTGCTGTTGGATTGGTCGATATCCATGCATTGCCTTATGAGGGTGCTATCCTCGTCATGATGGGGGCAAGTGTGGGGTCTACCCTTTTGGTTCCTCTTCTCGCTATTGACATAGATGTGATGGCTCCTATTTTTTTGATGGGAGGTTTTGTCCTCTGTCATCTGAAGAAAGAGGATTTTCGTAAAATAGGGTGGGTAGTGAGAGGTATTGCTCTGATCCTTACAGGGATGTTTCTTCTTAAATTGGGTTCTTCTATTGCTTTGGAAGGCTCTCCTATCGGCTTCTTTATTGCTCGTCTTGTTGCAAGACCTTTTTGGCTGGGCGTAACGGCTTTTTTCCTTTCAGCCATAACACAAGGAGCGTCTGGTGTAATGGCTATTGGCATCGCTCTTATATCGGCAGGAGTGGCATCGGCGGAGGCCTTCTTCCCCCTCGTATTAGGGGCACGCCTTGGCTCCAGCATTATAGTTTTATTTTTTAGCGTGGGAACCCGTCCCAATGCCCGGCGTCTTGCCTGGCTCTCTTTTGTTTATCGTTGCCTCGGTGTTGCGGCGGGATACCTTTGTATGCCTTTGATCCTTCAGGGAACGAGTTTCTTTATTCCAGTTCCAGAGATGAAACTGGCTGTATATCAGATAGGAGTGAGTATTCTTAACGTTCTCATTTTTTCCCCCTTTGTAAGGCAGTCAGCACTTGTAAGTGGAAGGTGGTTTTCGGAAGAAGAGGCCTGGGATCCAGAGGAGGCCATGTATTTGGATGATTCTCTTACAGATTTCCCTTCGTTAGCGGTGCCGCTTCTTGCGAAAGAAATGACTCGTCTTGCTAATTATGTGGAAACATTTATTTATATGCTTTTTTTTGCACCTCATTATAAAGATCAGATTCTTAAACTTCAGCGAGGAATACCAGCGTTGTTGCAACAGTGCTCAGATTACATGTTTGCAATACCAGTTCCTCTTGATGATCCAGAACAAAAGACATCGTATTCCGCAATTTCGTATTCTCTTATAGCAATGGCTGACCTAGTAGAAATTACTACGGGTAGATTGTATAAGTTATGGAGAAACGGGGCTGGAGAAGGTAGTGCCAGAAATATAGAAGAAAAAATGTGGGAAGAGTACGTCCAATCGTTTATGGGTGTAGTCCGATATAGTATGCGAGCTTTTGCTCTTGACGATGAAGAGAGCGTTCATAAGGCTCTAAGTGTAGAGAAGATTTTTAAAAATTATGATCAACAGATACGACAAACTTTAATTGTTCAGGGTCGGCTTTTCGTGGATCGTAAAGATTCTCTGGATTGGAGGTTACTTACGGTATTGAGGGTGGCTGTAAGTGCTGCTCTCGAAGTGGCCTGGGGGAGCCGATTCCGGGGAATGAAACTTCATTTAGAAGGAAGTGACGGTATTGTTCTTCAAAAAGAAGCAGGAGAAATCTAAGTTAACGCCGGAGATGATTCTTTACTCTGGAGACAAGAAGCGCATTCTCGAAATGGTTCATCAAATGGGAGAAGAGGCTACCAATGCCGTATCGGAAGCGGTACGTTCCCTTATAGAGTGTGACAGCGATCTTGCCCGACACGTTATAGATAATGATGATTCTATCGATATTTTGGAAGTAGATATAGAGCAGGAGTGTCTTGGTTCTATAGCGATGAGACAACCAGTAAGAGAGAACCTTCGTTTTGTATTTGCCGTTGCGAAGATTATTACCGATCTAGAACGGATTGGAGATGAGGCTGTAAATATAGCAGAGAGGGCCTGTTTCCTTAATCAGTATCCATTGCTGAAACCATTGATAGATATTCCCAAAATGATGAATATTTCCACAAACATGTTGCGTGACGCATTGAAGGCTTTTGAAACTAATGATGCAGAGCTCGCAAAAAAAGTTTTTCTAAAGGATCAGGATCTCGATGTTCTTTACTACAATATTTTTGAAGAACTGATACAGATCATAGCTGCTCGGCCAAAAGGAGATTGTGTTACAGTGCAATGTGCTGCAGCCCTCATGTGGGTCGGACGCCACTTAGAGCGCGTGGGGGACCACGCCTCAAATGTGGCAGAAAAAACGTATTTTATAGCGACAGGGGAACGATTGAAACAGATTTTGGGAGAGAAACAAAAAGATACCGGCGCTGAAAAGGATCTTTCATCAGGTATATGAAAAGAGCAATATAACAATATCAAAGGAAGTGGCGAATCTCTTCCATAGTCTTTCGAGGTTTTGATAAAGTCCTTTTATTTTCGCTGGGGTACCCCATAGAGATCATGATATCAATTTTTGTCGAACGGGGAAGATTGAGTTCCTTTTTTACAGCTCTTTCATTTAACCAGCCAAGCATACATGTCCCTAAACCGAAGTCTGTTGCTTGTAGAACTATGTGCTCGCAAGCAATTGCTACATCCATAAGGCTAAATTGGACCCCTCGGAATAATCCTCCAAGAGCAGAAGAGTATCGAGAACGTTCTGTAATAACAACCAATAGCACAGGAGCGGAGGCGGCAAAAGAGTTCATTGAATATGCTCCTCCAAAAGCGGCATGAGCTAAAGAAGCTACTTTATCAGGAGTATGAGCTACCAAAAAGGTCCACGGCTGAGAGTTACAGGCGGAAGGCGCTAAACGAGCTGCTTCTAAGCACTTCTCTATAATAGGTACAGACACTGGCTGTGGACTGTATTTTCTCACACTGTATCTTTTTTGAACAAGCTCCTCAAAGTCCAAAACTATACCCCCCTTGTCTTTTACTGTGGATTCTATTGTAGATACTCTTATAAAAAAAGGTCAAGAGAGAAGACAAGCCTTATTTGAACGGCACACTCTGTTGGGGTTGCTCTTTAAAAATTATTCGTGAATGCTTCCTTTTATCAAATCAAAAGGAGGCATAGAAATAGATCATGTTTTTTAGTGCTTTTTTGCTTTTTCTTGTTTTTGAGAGTTGACTTCTTCCTGAAAAATGGTATTATACCCTTCGCGCCGCCCGAGAGGCGGAGCGAAAGAACCTTGAGAAGTGAAT
>NZ_DHCG01000008.1:0-111693 GCF_002398115.1 Aminobacterium sp. UBA4908 | reverse complement strand
AATTAACACTGAGTGTGTAAACATAATAAAAAGATCCTTTCTCTTAACGATAAAGAGAAAACAAGCCTCCAGTCAGACTGGAGGCTTGTTCCTTTTTATTTCGTTAACTCTTTGAGGCTGACGCCAATAGCGAGAGCGTCTTTTGCTTCAATGAGAGGTTTTTTGTTTTCTTCCGCAAGTTTTGTAAAATAGCCGTCCTCGTTACTGCCGATAACAACAAGCATGGCATCGCCTAATGGCATAATAGAGTCGATAGAAGCTTGGTCTGCGCTATCAGTACGGCGAGCCATACCTTCCACATGAGCCGTAATAACGGTCATACCCTCGGCTTTAGCTGCCTCAATAACTTCCTTGCAGCGGGCGATTTCTTTGTTGACATCAGTTCCTGCTGCTCCCATTCCTTTTCCACTTGTTCCAGTGGTGACGATCAGGGTTTTATATCCTTTCCCTTTCAGATCGCTAGCAATAATGGTATTGTTGTTCTCTACTGGTGTAATCTGAGACTGCATGAGAGACATCTTTACCATCACGGCTCCTGGACTCTGTCCACACGTAGTAACAATGACAGGCGTTTCGACAGTGGGCATTTCGGCAGCACTTGCTACGCCTGCAAAGAGAAGAACGGCAGCAAAAAATACCGCTCCAAAAAGTAGGGAACCTTTTCGGTTCTTTGTCATGAGTTTCCCCTCCTTAATCAGTAAACGACTTCTTTCACAAGAATCGCTTTTTCGCCTGTCATGTTAGCTTGAAGGTAAAAAAACGACAAGGTTTTGAATTTTTCGTTCGCAAGTGTATCTTTTTGTTCAAAAAAACGAATAGCATAATGATCCTTATCGTCGCTTTAACAGAGCTTTCTTTTTTGAACAAAAAGAACAAAATGTTATTTCTTTTTGTTGTTGTTGTACTTACTAATAAGATCCCAATTCAGCTGCCACCAGGCTTTTTCTGTTTTTTCCATACACTCGTTCGTAAATTTCGTTATATATTCTTGAGCTTGAGCAGGATCTTTTTGCGCGAGTTCCAATGCTTTTTTATCTATTTCCAAAACCTGTTTGGCAAACCCCTGCTCTAAAGGTTCTCGCACAGCTTTTAAATCTGCTATAGCTTCCTGGTAACGGTGATTTACGAGATCGTCAGCTAGGATAAATGCCCATTGAGTGGAGTCGAGGCTGAAAGTGTTACGATCGAACGTCCTCCAGTTTTTTCTTGTCTCAAGAACGCCCGAATAGATGGGGACGTAACATGTAGTATGGGGATTGTCATACCCGAACCAGAGTACCGTTCTGACAGGAGCAGGATAGCCAGAACGGGCCTGAGAAACGAAGCTGTAGGCGCAATCCCATTTTGCGACAGGTCTATTGTAGGGAATCTTTAAAAGATTTCGGAGGTCCTTCGTTACAAAAGGAGTAGTAAGGGGGCTCTTTGCTATCTTGTCTCCTTCTCTGATGTCCCATGCACTCTCTGCTGCCATATCGAAGGGGGTCCCTTCCATATGGCTTCGAAGCATAGTCATCACATCCTGTACAGAAAGCTTTTTCTGGGGTTTGATAGCAAAGGGATAGCTCATGGTTTCAGCGTAAGGATCCCATTCACGAGTTGGGTCGAGCTGGCTGTAAAGGGTGTAAAGTCGGTTACGGATCCACATGGAGGAAAGAGACCAGTCGTCATTTCCCGTAAGTGGAGAGTAGGCTTCCTGCCAAATAAAGGGTTTCCCACTATTGGGATCATACCAACCGTTATCAATGGCGGGTTGCATATAATCCTTTGAAGCCATGAAATTGTTTTTATCATTCACATCAATTTCCCGAATACGGCTCATATTAGGGACGATTACTACGCAATCATCGGGTACCCTTTGGGCGACCCATACAGCGCCAGGCTTGCCACTATCAGGGGTCCACATAAGACCAGCGCTACGTATTTCGAAAATCCAGGCTTCCGTTGAGTCGGTAATAGTAATGCATTCGCCTTCACTTCCACATGAGGGAAGAAATCCGTATTTCTCGGCCAGCTCTCCAACAACGGTAATGGCCTCTCGAGCTGTTTTTGCTCTTTGAAGGGCAAAAACTTCAAGCTGTTCGATGGTCATTATGGCCCGAGCGTCAGGATGGAATGTTTTGAGCTCTTCTTTTTGCCCAATAGTGGTTTCTCCAATAGCGACACCATGTTCGTTCATAAAGGGATAGCCTACGTGAAAATAAGTATACGTTTTTTCTACCTGAGGAATTTCTCCAATTTTTTTGGGTTCGTAGTCCTCTTCCATAACAATATTCCAAAAGACATCAGCCTTGCTTCCTGCGGGGAAGGTTTTCCCAGGGATTGTCCGGACTCTTGCATCGTAAAAAGCTCCATCTGCTGTGTGAGATGTAATGACAGAGCCATCCGCTGAGGCATCTTTTCCCACAACAATGTTAGTACAGCTCCACGCAGATAAGGCCATGAGTATTGTGAGGGTGATGGGAAGGAATACCAGTATTCCACGGCGCAACTTCTTCATCTCAATCATCTCCTCTTCTCTTTTAGGTCTTTATAGAGATGTTCATAACGCCGACTGTCCATTTTAGCTACAATTTTATTGAGTCTGTACTGCGGAGGAGAGGGGCCAAAAAGCGGCATTTCCGGGGCAGAGAATCTTGTTAAAAACAAAACATAATTTACTGTATTATACACCTATTCTAGGAATGTCGAAAAGATAATTTTTCTATGATATAATGTTTTGTGTTTTTTAATATTATGATCATTTATGAATATGTTTGGTGACTTCTTATGATGGATGCCTGTTTTTGTTTACTCCCTTTCTAGGAGCGAGAAGAACAGGTATAATATTTTTATGTCATGATGCCCAGAGGAGGATTACGCTCTTAATGGAGAATAATAAAGGGAAACGAGCTCAAAGAGAAGTAACAAGAGAAGAACTTTCGAACTATATGTGTAAGGTTCGAGAGCTTATTCAAGAAGGCCAAAACAAAGGTTTTGTGACACAAAAAGACATAGAGAAATATATCCCCATCGACTTCTGGAATGCAGAGGTATTGGAGAATGTAGTGTCTAATCTTATGGAGTTGGGGATAGAGGTCATTGATGAGGAAGGGAAAGAGCGAGGTAGAGCAGAAGCGGAGGAAGAGGCTCTTCAGCCTGCTGAAGCTGAGATCGGCAAACTTGACGATATTCCTCTCACTGATCCTGTTCGCATGTATTTGCGAGAGATAGGAAAGGTCCCTCTCCTAGAACCAGAAGAAGAGGTGGATTTGGCGAAGAGAGTAGAGGCTGGGGAGGAAGATGCAAAAAGGCAGATTATAGATGCGAACCTTCGTCTTGTCGTGAGCATCGCTAAAAAATATATTGGGCGCGGGATGCTTTTTCTTGATCTTATTCAAGAAGGCAATTTGGGGCTTATTCGTGCCGTAGAGAAGTTTGATTATCGAAAAGGTTTTAAATTTAGTACCTACGCTACATGGTGGATTCGCCAGGCTATTACTCGAGCTATAGCTGATCAGGCAAGAACTATTAGGGTTCCTGTCCATATGGTAGAGACTATCAATAAGATGGTGCGAGTGTCTCGACAGCTTGTGCAGAAATTAGGGCGGGAACCGACAGACGAGGAAATTGCAGCAGAGATGGAGATAGAACCAACAAAGGTCGAAGAGATTAGAAGAATTGCTCAACTCCCAGTCTCTCTTGAAACTCCAATAGGAGAAGAAGAGGATAGCCAGTTAGGAGATTTTATTGAAGATAGAGACTTGCCTAGTCCAGAAGAAGCGGCGGCGAGCCATTTGCTTCATGAACAAATTGATGAGATGTTAGAAGCTCTTTCTGACCGTGAAAGAGAAGTGCTTCAATATCGTTTCGGTTTAGAAGATGGCCGTTCCTATACGTTAGAAGAGGTTGGCAAGCGGTTTGGAGTAACCCGAGAGCGGATCCGTCAAATTGAGGCAAAGGCCTTGAGAAAACTACGCCATCCTAGCCGTAGCAAAAAGCTCAGGGACTTTCTCGACTAATTGAGAATTTCAGTTGCTGAGGCGCGCTTTAAGGGCGCGCTTTTTTTATAATATTTAAGACGTCGAGATAGTTTTTTTAATATAAAAATCTGAAGGAGGAGTGCATAAAATTGGCGGGAAAAATCTTTGAAGCTATTATGATTATTTGTTTTGGTATGGCGTGGCCAGCTGCTATTTATAAGTCTTGGGCGTCACGAAGTACGGGAGGTAAGAGTCTCTCTTTTTTATGCATCATTTTGATCGGGTACGTTGCAGGAATATTACATGTTATTTTAGATAGCGAAGGTTTTAGCTGGATTCTGGTTTTGTACATTTTAAATACTCTTATGGTGTCTATCGATACGTGTCTTTATTTTAGAAACAGGCGGATTGAGCGAAAACTTAAGTAGATAGAATAGTTTTTTGCGAGGTGTTTAATGAAAGCCAGAGCGGAGAGCCAACCTCAAAAAGGTGTAATACTTCTAGTAGGAAAAGACGACGGTACAAGCCAAGAGATAGAGCTCGTTTTTAAAAAAAATGCCTGCCCGTTTTTAGCAGTAACAGGACTTCATGTTGCTCTCCAGACGGCACGGGACGTTCATCCTTTTTTATCGATCGTAAATCTTTCTCTTGTTACCGATGCTGAGAGTGTAATGCTTGTTCGACGTTTGGAGGAGTTTTCT
The DNA here is from genome assembly GCF_002398115.1 of Aminobacterium sp. UBA4908. Lineage (NCBI taxonomy): Bacteria > Thermotogati > Synergistota > Synergistia > Synergistales > Aminobacteriaceae > Aminobacterium > Aminobacterium sp. UBA4908. Next base: position 107,033 of record NZ_DHCG01000008.1, on the reverse strand, counting down.
GTGGCTGGGGTAGCTTTTTTAGTCGATGTTTTTGAAGAGAGGTCTTACAATTTTGCGCGGGAAGTACAAAGCGCATCTTTTCTTTTCCCCCCAAGCGACGAAGATAAAGGACGTATACTTGTAAATGGACTTATTTCTTCTATGAACAGGTTTTCTGATGGATGTTGCAGGCATGAGTTCGACACGTCTCCTAAAGTAGTTCCTATAGCCGTTTGGACTCAAGATTTTTCTGATCAAAGAAAATTTTTACAAGAAATATTCTCCTCTCAAGTTCAAGAAGATATACAGTCTTTTCTTTTAAAAAATCCACACGTGCTTCGTTCTTGTGTGGCTCTGGGGAAAATTATTGATGCTGATCGTCACACCCTTGATTTTTTTGGAGTCTCTTCTTTAAAGGAGCTGCAAGGTCTTTTTCAATCCCCCTTCTCGTATGAAGAGGAACTCTTCCTTGCGGACCAATATGAAGCGTTATTGAAAGGGAAAAGATATTTTGAAAGAGATCTTGTTTTAACGTCCTCAGACGGATCCCCTTCAAATTCTTTTTTAATAAAATGGTCTCTCCCTTGTGGATCTTCCGATTACTCTGCTGTTCATGTGGTGGCTTTAGACATCTCTTCTATTCGTCGAAGTTTTTTCCAATTGGAGCTAGAGAAGAAAAAATTTGAAAAAATTTTTCAAGATTCTCCTGCAGGGATTGTTATAGCAGATCCCTTTTTCCGGACCTTGGAAGTAAATGATGCATTTTTGCATATGTTTGGTTTTGAATCCCGGGAAGAAGCCTTATCTTATCCTATGAGAGAAAGCATCGTGCCGCCTCGTTTCCATGCCCAAGCAGTTTCTATCGGTCGCATGGTCTTAGAAGGGAAGAAGGTTTTTCTTGAGACCCAACGATGTAAGAGAAATGGGGAGACAATAGATGTCTTTTTAAACTGCTCTCCTCTCACGATGCCAGGTGGGGTTGCGGCGATCTGTTATCTTTATACAGATATTTCTGAAAAGAAGCGAGAAGAGAAACTTCTTCGGAGGAAGCTCAAAGTGGAACAAATGATCTCAGAAGTTTCTGCAGATATTTTAAATTATCCCTCTTTAGAAAAAGCACTAGCGAACTCTCTTCATAAAATGGCCTCTTATATGGAGGTCGATCGTATAACCTATTTATTGAAAAAAGATGGCCAAATGGAATATTTAGCAGAGTGGTGTGCTCGTTCCGTCCCTTCTCTTCGCCCCAGACTTGAAAGGGAAGAGAGTTTTTCTTTGATGGATGTAGATCCCTGGTTTAGAGGTCAAATAGAAAAAAGAGATGTAGTTTATATTAAAGATAGAGAACATCTTCCCGTGGAAGCAGAAAAGACAAAGCGGATTCTTGAAGAGTATGAGATTTGTTCTCTAGTAACGATTCCATATCGATTTCGCGGAGAAATTGTAGGTAGTATCAGTTTTGAGCGCCTTAATTCCAACTTTTCTTGGACTAAAAGTGAACTTGCCCTATTTGATTTATTTTCAGAGATGCTTTCCAGTTTAAAATCTAGAGATGCGGCCTATGAACTTCTTCGAGAGGATAGGGAGAAATATAGAAGACTATTTATGCAGATACAGGAACCTTTTTCTCTATTTGATGTTCTTCTCGACTCTAATGGCAAGCTACATGATCTGCGTTTTATAGAACATAATGAACAGGCATATATATTTCTTGAGAAGTATGGTTATGGTGATGTTATTGGGCGGACGGTGAAAGAGCTTTTTCCTAAAATAGACAGCTCTTTTGAGGAGATAGCAAGATATGTTGTGACAAGTGGGGAACCACGGACTTTTGTTTTTTATAGCCATGTTTTTGCCGTTCCTCTGACGGTGAGCTGCTTTGTGCCTCAAAGAGGACGCCTTGCTCTTCTTTTTATTTATGACCATAAAATAGAGAAAAGAGAAACACGGGATTAAAAATAGAGGAACGGACCCTCTGATTTTTCTTGCGATTATAGTGAAATAAGCAGCAGGGGGAATCCCCTTGCTGCTTATTCAGCTTTTTTAAACCATTTTTTGAACAATAAGTCACGTTTCTTTATTATTATTTCGTCAAGAAAAGCTTTCATTTGGGGAGCGATGTCTTTGGGCATCATAACGCCAAAATGTTCTCTAGCAAGTAATCCCCCTACCTGTGTTAAAGTTGGCATTTCTGCAGAATATTGTAAAAAGACGGGAGTTTCCAAAATACAGGCATCAATAGCTCCTTTTTTGAGCTTGTTAATGATTTCTCCCCATGTTTCTAAGGGAAAAATTTTATTTTGTGGAAATTCTTTCTTCCCCACTATCTCACCAGTTTTCCCTTTTAGAACGCCAAGAGAACATCCCCTCAAGTGAGAATGGGCTGTATATTTTTTTTCTGCGAGACTTGCTGCTACCTGACCGCTAGCGACATACCATGTTGAGAAGGTTACGTGATGTGCTCTTTCTGGCAGTTTCGTAATAGGGGAAATAATAATGTCACATGAAGGCCAACCTTTTCCTTCCCATATTCCTGTCATTGTTCCTTCTTCGCCTTTTCCCCATTCCAGGGGAACAACTTGAAGGCTAACACCAAGAGCCGAGGCAACAGCCTGAGCTAAATCTACGTCAAGTCCTTCCACGCGGGTTCCCTTCCAAAAGTGAAAAAGTCCCCAATCAGAATGGTCGATGCCTATTGATATGTATCCCTTCTCTTTGACTGTGCGGATATGAAGGCTTGAAGAGCTTTCAAGAGCTGAAAGAGCTTTTTTCTGAAGCATCGTTGCCATAGATTCCAGATTTGTTACTCGATCGGTACTTGCGGCTACAGTATTGGTTTGTTCTTGAATAGAGGCATTAATATTGGAAAGCTTATTAGATTGGCTAAGAACAAGGTCTGTAATTTCGCCAGTAGCTTTTGATACTTTTTCTATAACTGTGGCTTGTTCCAGTACGATACTGCTGGTTTCTGAAAGTTTTTCTAGAACTCCAGTGACAGCGTTTAGCATCGTATCCAACCCCTCTCTGCTTCGAAGGGATTGGTCTTGAGCCTGAGTTACGGCCTGTTCTGCCATGTTGATTCTTGTATAGCCCTTTTCTGCTGTGTTCTGGATGGCCTGTGCAAGGGAGCCTATTTGCGACGCTGCCTGGGCTGACTGCACTGCGAGTTTGCGAACTTCTTCTGCTACTACGGCGAATCCTCGCCCTGCTTCTCCAGCTCGGGCTGCTTCTATAGCGGCATTAAGGGAGAGCAGATTCGTCTGGTCAGCTACTCCAGAAATAGCTTTTACGATTTGTCCTATATTTTGGCTTACAGAAAGCATCTGTTTAATAGCTTCTGCTACAGAGGCTGTGGATTCTACCACTGCTCCAATTGCCTTCTCTGAGTCGGCAGTTAAAGTTCGATTTTCATGGGCCTGGTGACGAATCATTTCTCCTTGATTCGCCATATCGCTGATAAGAGTAGCTGTTTCTTTTGCAGAATCGGCCATTTCCTTGAGCTGTTGATCTGATTCTTTTGCCAAGTTCCCAAGATTTTGTGCACTTTGAGCTACAGCATTGACATTTTCAGAGATGGCGTTCATGGACGAAACATTATCAGCCATAAGTATTTTCATATCTTCTGTGACTACATCGAGGCTAGATATTTCATCCCTAGCTCTGACGAGAAAATCTTTTAAATTTTTTTGAGGATTTAGAGCGGATTGAGAGGAAGAGCGAAGGGCGGGTAGTTTTTCGTTGGTGTTTTGTGCCCCCAATACTCGTGAGAATAATAGATGGAAACGAGTGGTCATACTTGTTCCCCCCATGTTAAAATTGAATACACAAAAATTATATCATATTTAACATTAAAAAAGGAGAACCCTTGAGGATCCTCCTTAATAATTCCCACATATATTTTTGTTGCGTTGATACCGTTGCTTTACTTTACTGGGAAATAGCGTTTACTGGGCAGACGGAAACGCAGCTTCCACACTCAATGCAGGTATCGGGATCAACTTCAGCTTTGCCGTCGTTCATGGAGATAGCTTCTACAGGGCATGTCCCTACACATGTTTCACATCCGACACATGCGTCTTTATCTACAACTGCTTTTGCCATTATGTATTACCCCCTCCGTCAAGATATAAGCTTCACTTAGCGGATTATATAATACTTTAGTACCAGAGGCAACTTAAAGCCCTCTAAGACCAGAAAATGGCAGGCGGATACTCTGGCTTGGGGTCTCGAGTTAAAAGGTTTTCAAGTTCTTCTCGAGGAGAAGTTCCTTGATAGAGTAGTCGATAAACAGATTCAGCTATCGGTAGCTCAACACAATATTTTTGAGCTAGACGTACAACTGCTTGGACAGTAAAGGCTCCTTCCGCCACCTGACCTAAAATGGCTTTTGCTTCGTCGAGATTTTTCCCTTCGCCTAAAAGTTTTCCAAGTCTGAAGTTTCTCGAATGGAAACTGTAGCATGTTACGACTAAATCTCCAACGCCTGCAAGCCCGGCCAAAGTTAATGGGTGGGCTCCCATTTTTGCTCCCAGCCTCATTATTTCCGCCAAACCTCGACTGACCAGTGCTGCTGTAGCGTTATCTCCAAGTTCCATTGCCTTCGCAATTCCAGATGCAATTGCAATAACATTTTTTACTGCTCCACCTATCTCTACTCCTGCCACATCATTGCCAGTATAGACGCGAAATCTATTCCCATTAAAAAAAGACTGCCATTTTTCAGCTGTGTCCGGGAGAGAGGATGCTACTATCGTAGCGGTGGGAAGGTTTTTTATTACTTCCTCTGCGTGGCTCGGGCCAGAAATAACGGCATACTGAGCATTTGGCATTATTTCTGATGAAATTTGGCTAATACGCATAAGCGTTTCGATTTCAAGTCCTTTTGCTGCATTGCAAAGCGAAAGAGGCGAATCGAAAATATGAAGATCCTTCAAAAGGCCTCGTATCGTTTGAGTTGGGACGGCGAGAATCCAGTCTTGAGAAAATTCTGCCGCTTCCCGAAGATTCCATGTGGCATGGATATTATGGGAAAGAGGCGCGTCTTTCAGATAATCAGGGTTGCGCCCATTTATGTTAATAGCTTGGGCCTGAGCCTGCCTACGACACCAAAGGCAAACGTGGTGCCCGTTTTTTGCCAACACATTAGCTAGAGCAGTTCCCCAGCTACCAGCACCAAAAAGGGTAAGCGTTGCCACGTACCATTCCTCCTTCTGTAATTTATAAAACAAAACTTTATATCTACTCACAAACTTTTTTCATATTAATGTTACAATACAAAAAGAATATATCACCTTGGAGGTGCTTGGTTGCAGGATTGGTGGGGTGGCGTGCTGCTTCTTGTCTTTTCGACGGCCGGACTCCTTTTAGGGAAGGGGACTATCTACGGAGCGAGTATGTTCCCTATAACCCTCATTATCCTCTTCCCAACGGTCTCTATATTAGCATCAAGACGTGCCGGAGCGATTCTTTTGCTTCTAGCTTCGCTCTTCCTTCCTGCGTATGTATATCTATCTGGACTTCCTATAGCAACAGCCATTCCATTATATGTCATGATCGGGGCAATGTACGGAATTTCTAAATTTCTATGGCGACGTACTTCTCGAGAGATGACAGTTTTTCTTGAATGTATACATCAAGTTGGCGCAGCTTCTGGTATAGAAGAAGCCTGTCTGCCCGCCTTGGATCTTATACATCGCCTTCTGTCTGATAGTAGCCCTTCTATTGCTCTTTTTGACGAGGAAAAATGTGTTTTTCAATTGTATTGTAAAGAGGAGGAGTATTGTGGAGAGGGGGTAGATCCGGATGGAACGCTCCCTTTAGGCGATAATGTGTGCTCAAAAGTGTATGAGACAGGGGATCCTATAGTAATAGATGACGTGAAACGTCACCCCCTTTATGTGGAAGGAGTGCCTGGCGCTCGGTCGGAGCTGGTTGTTCCTATTATATGGCGAGGACAAAAATATGGAGTTATTAATGTAGAGTCGAAAAAACCGGGGTGTTTTTCTAATGCGGATCTTCGAAGCCTCCGCTTTTTTGCGGCTATTTTAGGAGAAGTTTTTTCTCATTTAAAAGTAGAGAGTAAGCTTGAAAGAAATATTTGTGAATTAGAAAGAGCGAATACGGCTTTTTCTTCCACTAAAAAAGCCCTGTCTTGTGCTTTAGAAGTTACCAGAGAACAAAAAGAAAATTTAGAAGCCCTTCTTAAAAGGCTTCGCGATCTCTTCGATATAGTAAAAGCCATGTCTCTTTGCCCTTCTTTGGATTCTCTTTTCCCTCTAATCGCCCAACTTCTTTCTCAAAGGTTAGGGTATAAGAATGTTTATGTTTTTTCTCGACGCTCTTTTGGCGGTGAGATCACTCTTCAGTCGTCAGTAGGTAGTTTACCTGAGGAGCTTAAAGATCTTAAAAGCCTGGGGAGAGGGGTTCTTCGAAAAGTTTTGGAAACTGGGGAATCGTACCTTATGACTGACGTTTTAAAAGATCCCAACTACTTGAATCTCGACAATGAAGTGCGTTCCGAATTGATTGTTCCTGTGATGTCGAATAATGGTTTATGGGGTGCTATTGCTGTAGATGACGATCATATTGGGGGCATAACTCGACAAGATGAAGAGTTGCTTGGGGTCGTGACGTCGCATTTAGCGCTGGAGCTTGAAAATAAGGAATCTTTTGCCAGGCTTAGCAGAGAACTGAACAGGTTGAGAGCTCTTTTGGATATAGTGCAATTTGTATCTGGAGAAAAATTTGATGTAACTCGAGTGGCTAATCAGGTTGTAAAAATGTTTTCTTCAGTTTTTTGTTATGAAAAAATAACGTTTTTTTTGGTGGAGGAAGGGGACGAAGGCAAGCCATTCTTTCTCAAGGCTTTGGCGTCTAATTTTGTGGAAACTGAAGCGCTATCGTCTTTTTCTCAAAAACTTTATGAAAGTGGAGGTGGACAGGTTTCCAAGGCTGTAGAAAGTCAACGGATTATTAATACTCCGAACCTTAAACAGTCACCTTTTTATGTCAACCTTTCTACGCGTATTACTACATCTCAGCTTGATATACCTATCTCTTTTGCAGGTAAGGTCTATGCGGTTATTTCTATGGAGAGCAATATTCCTTTCGATAGAAGTGATGAAGATTTCTTCCTGATCCTCTCCAAACATTTAGGAGCTCTTCTAGCCTTGCAGTCTATAATAGAAGAAACGAAGAGGAAAGCTCTTGTGGATGATTTAACAGAGCTCTGGAATCGACGGTACCTGACAATTCGTTTGGCTGAGGAACAGTCTCGTTATGATAGGAATGGAGAGCCTGCTTGCGTTGTAATGATCGATATGAGAGATTTTAAACAAGTGAATGATAGGTACGGCCATTTTGTAGGAGATCGAGTTTTGAAGGCTTTTTCTGCTTTCATATCTCATGCAGTGAGAGCTGAAGACATTGTCGGTCGTTTAGGTGGAGATGAGTTCTTGATAGTTTTACCGGGAACAACTAAAAATCAGGCCCTTCTTCTTATAAAACGACTCAAGCAGGAAACGGTATCTTTTAGCGTGCCAGGTATAGAATGTCCTATTTGGGCTGATTTTGGCGTCGCGTCAGTGCCGGAGGATACCTTGTCTTTTCACGAAGCCTTGAGAATTGCTGACCAGAGAATGTATGAAGAGAAAATAAGGCGAAAAGACATAGATTGAAATGTTTTTTCGAAAGGAAGATATGAGAGATTATGACTACTGGCCATCTATCAACAGCGCTTAAGAGTATTCAAGAAAAAGTGAGTGAAACTCTTATTGAGAGTTTAGATTATATTGCTACATTACGAGAAGAGGAGCTGGAACATCTCCATGATACTCGAGAAAGACGAGCACAAGTACAGCGAGATATTGAAGATGTAATTGTTGCTTCTCAAAAGGCAGAAGAAGAGTATAGACGATCGAGATTAGAGTTAATGGAGGCATCTAGGTCAGGAGATCAACAGAGAGAGCAAATAGCCTACGATCGAGCAGCCCATCTTATGAAAATACGAGGAGCTTTTGAAGAAAGAGAAAAGTTTTTATGTCGCCTTCGGGACGATCTTGACAGAGCGGAACGACGGGCAGAGCGTTTTCTGAAGCGCAGCGAACAAATGTCAGGGCGGTTTAGAATGGCATTGGAATTTATTTCTTCGAATATAGATGAAGCGATAGGTGCCGGAGAGGTTTTTGATATTAAAGGTATGAAACTTGCCTGCCAGCTAGCAGAGAGAGAGAGTCGAGCTTTGGCTCGAGATCTTCATGATGGTCCAATCCAATTATTCTCAAGTGCGGTATTACAGCTGGAAGCAGCACAGGAATATTTGAATGGGGGGGATGCTCCTCGTGCCGTAAACGAACTTCTAAAGACGCGAGAGCAGATCCAAAAGGCTTTAGGAGATGTGCGATCTCTTCTCTTCCAGATTAATCCTTCTGGTTTGGTGGAAGGTCTAAATAAGGCTTTGGATCGCCTTTCTAAAGATGTGTGGAAAGCTGGGGGGCCAGAAGTTCGAATCCGAATCGAGGGCGATCAGCAGAATATCCCTCTTTCTTTCCGTCGGCCTCTCTTTAAGATTATTCATCAAGCTGTGGCAAACGCATTTCTTCATGGTAAAGCCAGAGAAGTTTCTGTGCGGCTTGATATATTAAAAGATGTAATGAGAGCCCGAGTTTCCGATGATGGAGTTGGCTTTGATGTGCGAAAAGAGCGAGTACGCGCTCAAGAGAGAGGTTCATATGGCCTTATCAGTATGGAAGAACGAGCAATGATGATTGGCGGAAATCTTCGCATTGAAAGTGAACCTGGCAAGGGGACTAACATTTATCTCAGCATTCCTCTTGTTGGCCATGGGGAAGAATAAAATAAAAGAGGCCGATTTGAAGTAAAAATCGGCCTCTTTTATTTTTATTAACTTGCTTTTTTAGCAGCTTTTTTCCTCTCCTGCTGATCGAGAAGAGCTTTTCTCATCCTAATAGATTTAGGAGTAACTTCTACCAGTTCATCATCAGCAATCCACTCCATAGCTTTTTCCAAAGTCATCTTTCTTGGAACATCTAGCTTTATGGTCATATCCTTTGTTGCAGAACGATGGTTGGTGGCTTGTTTCCGCTTCGTTGGGTTGCATGGAAGATCACCAGGGCGGGAATTCTCTCCCACAATCATCCCGTCATAAACAGAATCGCCTGGATCGATAAATAATGTCCCTCGTTCCTGGAGATTTTCGAGCTGATAACTTGTAGCTTCTCCAGTATCTAAGCTCACCATGCTCCCACGGTTTCGAGGGGAAATTTCCCCAACCCATGGGCCATACCCTGAAATTGATGCGTTCATAATTCCCAATCCGCGAGTATCTGTCAAGAACTCGCCTCGATAGCCTATAAGCCCTCGAGTAGGGATTTCGAATATGAGACGAATTAATCCACTTTTTGTGTTCTCCATGGAAAGAAGCTTTGCCTTTCTTCGAGAAAGTTTCTCAAATATGACACCCTGGTATTCTTCGGGAACGTCAATAGTAAGTTCCTCCATGGGCTCAAGGAGCTGTCCTTCCTCTTCTTTAGTAATGACTTCTGGTTTGGAGACACAGAATTCCATTCCCTCTCGGCGCATTTCCTCAATCAAAATAGAAAGCTGAAGTTCTCCCCTTCCAGAGACTTTTACCCCATCTGGCCGACCTAAATCTTCCATGCGGAGGGATACATTCACATGCATCTCTCGCTCCAGCCGAGCCTTTAACTGCCGTAAGGTGATAGGCTGTCCTTCCTTCCCAGAAAAAGGACCTGTGTTGACAAGGAAAAACATAGATACTGTAGGTTCCTCAATAGAAAGAGGAGAAAGAGTTTTTCCCTCTATCTCGGGAGAACAGAATGTATCTCCTATATTTATTTCTTCTGGTCCTGAAATCCACACAATGTCCCCAGCCGCCACCTCTTCTACTTCTCGGCGATCGAGGCCATGGGTAACCCACATTTGAACTGAGCGAGTTTTTTCTTCAGAATAGACTTCCCAACCATCTTTTTTCTGTCTGTTATTCTTCCAGCGAGTGGAGTATCGTAAAAAATCTTCCCCCTTGTGAAGACTCCCCTGAAGGACCCTTCCGCATCCAATTCTTCCGGTGTATTCGTTCCACGCTAATGTAGAGACCTGCATAAGAAACGGAGCTTCTCGATTTACAACTGGAGCAGGTACATATGCAACTATGGTTTGAAAGAGAGCGTCCATCCCTTCGTGGGGATCCTTTTCCAAATCTTTTACGGCCCATCCGTCTAAGCCAGAGCCGTAAAGGACAGGAAAATCAGCCTGTTCTTCTGTTGCACCAAGCTCAATAAAAAGATCAAAAGTTTGATCCAGTGCTTCTGCTGGATTTGCGTTGGGACGATCTACTTTATTGATGAAGACTATGGGACGAAGTCCCATAGCAAGAGCGCGCATCAAAACGTATCGGGTTTGGGGCATAGGACCTTCGTTGGCATCTACAAGCAACAAAACTGAGTCTACAGTAGAAAGAATACGCTCCACTTCACCAGAAAAGTCAGCGTGCCCGGGAGTATCTATAATGTTGATCAGATAACCTTGCCATTCTACTGTGCAATGTTTGGCTCGTATTGTGATACCCCGCTCACGTTCTATTTCATTATTGTCCATAACACGATCTTCTACCTTTGCTCCCTTTCGGAAGACCTGGGCAGCCCTAAAAATAGAATCGATCAGAGTCGTTTTCCCATGATCGATATGGGCTATAATTGCAATATTTCGAATTTTATCTGCTGACACCATTCATAACAACTCCCTAATAGATGCAAAATACCAAACCCTATATGACAACGAAACAAACGAATATAATATGCCAAATTCAAAAAAGTAGCAAGGGCATTACTGAAAAGTTGCCATTAAACGACAATAACAACAACGCGTTGCTTATAGACAGTAATACATTATGTCTCATTAAAAGATAGCGAGATAAAAACAAGGATAGGGAAGTACTTCATCGCTTCGTTTTCTTTTCGCAGAAGGCCTCGAATGTTTTTGTTAAAATTATTCTAAGTTTAAACGTTCTCTCCCATTAAATATCTGAGTACCACAGCTTACTTTAACAGTATAGCGTATGTTGTCGAAAAACGATAATATATTTCGTGAGTCTACTACAAACGGTGTTTTTGTGGGGCAATAACGTGTAGCTTTTTACTCACTATAATACCCCCAGCGAGTGTGTTTATTCAATGTTGCCATGAACGAAGCCGATGATATATAGGGTTGTCGTTAAGAAGGATATGTCAATATTGAGAAGAAGGAAGGAATGGCCGTTGAAAAAGGAAGAAAAGAACATCATCAATTCAGTAGACGTAGATGATCATTTATGTTTGCAGCTTTGGTCTCGGGGGGCCGTTCCTCGGCTTATTATTTTCAATAAGGGGAGAGGGAATGGAAGAACAGTTCGTTTCTCATGGCTTGAAGGAGAGAATAAATCTATTTCTCTTAAAAAAAGTGATGGCAAGATTGAGCAATATCCAATTCAAGATATCCTTCCTCAAATACATGAGCTCCTTAGAACAGAGGCATCTTATGCTCCTTACAAAGCTCTTTTGTGGAAAACGGCTCTCCTTTTTGTAGAGTATCTCCACGAGCCCAAAACTGTACTTTCGAAAGAAGACCTTGCCATGCTTCCTGAGGAAAAGAGAGAGGTTTTGTGGCTGGTAAATATGATTAATGGAGTAGAAAAAGCTTCTTTTTTCCCCTCTTTCCCTTTGTCAGAAGAAGAGAAGGTTTTGATAGGGGAAGATCTGTCTATTCCGGTAAAAGATGGAGAGCGTTCAGTGTTTGGGTTACGATCTCTTGGCATTACAAGAAAATTAACGTCTTGTAATCCTGAAAGATGGTATCGTCCCCTTTTCTTTTCAGCAGCAGCTCTTCTTCTCGGTTTCTCTCTGGCGGAGGAAGATACACAAGATGTTTCTGACTTTTTTTGGCAAGAAGTATCAGAAGAAGGCAAAGTATGGGATACATTGAAACAGCTTCCTTCTGCGGAGGGCAAGATACGAAAACCTCTTCTTCATTTTCAACGTAAAGTCCGAGGATATGTGAGGCATTGGGCGTTATTAAATGATATTGAAAGAGAAGAATCTTATGACGGAGAGAATGCCTTGTTGGAACAGGGTTTTAAAAGAAAGAAACGGATGATTTTTCCTGAAGGGGTTCTTGGGGACGTCCCGTACAAAGTGATATTTTGCGAGTTGGGGGAAGAGGATAAATTGGCAGTATGTCTTTCCCCTGAACAGGCAACACTTCGCCATAAAGGAGATCGAATCTATCGTCTTTCAACTCTTTCTTTCTCTGAAGCTCAAGAGCGTGATAGCGCAGGGAGTGTAAAGGACGAATTTTTTACTCTCGGAAGTCTCGTAAAAGCTGTAGATTTTAAATGGTGGCTCTCAGATATACGAAAAATACTAGAGCCAATACTTTCTTCTCCGTTATAAGTTTTATTAGTCTAACACTTTTTACCCTACTATGGTATAATTTAATTCTCATTAAGGAGGTGTACTGGATGGTAGAGAAGAAAAAGAGTGGATGTGTTGTTCCTTCAGCAGTGGTAGAGGGACAGGAAATGCCAAAAGAGGATTTGAGGAGTGTTTCTGAAAAGGAGGCGAAAGGCATGTCCATTATGGTAGGGAGGAAAGCTCCGAATTTTACAGCACCAGCATATTACAATGGAAATTTTACTACTGTCAGTTTATCTGATTTTGTTGGCAAATGGGTTTTGCTGTGTTTCTACCCAGGAGATTTTACATTCGTTTGAGCCACGGAAGTGTCGGCAGTTGCTGACAGATATGAAGAAATTCATGACCTTGGCGTGGAAGTTATCTCTATGAGTGTAGACAGCCAGTTTGTTCACAAAATTTGGAATGACATGGAACTTTCAAAAATGGCAGGCAAAAATGTTCCATTCCACATGGCTTCCGATGGAGGCGGCAATATAGGAAGTGCATATGGAGTGTATGATCCAGAGGCTGGAGTGGATGTTCGTGGACGTTTTATTATTGATCCCGATGGTGTTGTCCAGGCCATGGAAGTGTTAACTCCGCCAGTGGGTAGAAATGTAGACGAAACAATCCGTCAGATTAAAGCGTTCCAATTAGTTCGGGAGACAGAGGGGAAACAGGTAACCCCTTCAGGGTGGCATCCAGGAGGGAAGACACTAGAGCCAGGCGTTAACCTGGTTGGTAAAGTTTGGGAAAAATGGACTCCTCGCGACGAATATAAGAAATAATATAGCGAGGTCCAATAGAGATAAATAAACAGGGGCTGCTCTAAAGAGCAGCCCCTGTTTGTTGCTGTTTGACATCTTCTTCCGTTTATATCAATCGTTTCCTCTTGGTACAATATAAACATAAGAAAGAACTGGAACGTTAGACCTCCCTCAAGGGTATAGCTAAGAATATATTCGAGGTGATGGCGATGGGAAGAGTTCTTGTTGGTACATGTTCATGGAGCGATCGTTCTCTCGTTGAAAGTGGTTGGTATCCCAGGGAAGCATCTACTCCCGCTTCAAGGTTGCACCATTATGCTCAGAATTTTGAAACGGTGGAGGTAGACAGTACTTTTTATGCTCTTCCCCAAGAAACCACGGTGTTTCGGTGGGCACTTCGAACGCCGCCGAATTTTATATTTAATATTAAAGCCTATGGCTTATTCACTTTTCACAAAATTGCATATGGGAGCCTCCCTCTTTGGTTGCGTAAAGAATTGCCAGCGCGTTTAAAAAAGGACGATAAAATAGCTCATCAAGCTATCCCTTTTTCTCTGCGTCGAACCTTGTGGAAACAATTCATAAACCTTATTACACCGTTACATCAGATGAAGCGTTTAGGCTACCTGCTCTTCCAGCTTCCTCCATGGCTGGGGTATTCCTCATCTTCCATAAATTATTTAAAACACGTTGCCTCTATGGCTCCTCCTTTCAAGATCGCTGTTGAGGTCCGAAACGGAAGCTGGCTGAGAGAGGGACGTAAAAGCTTCGAGTCTCTTTTAAAGGATGGAAATATGGCTTACGTAATGGTGGATGAACCTCAATTGTCTTGGACGGTTCCTCCAGAGATGTTTCTGACGGCGGCATGGGGAGGTGTTGTCCGTTTTCATGGAAGAAATAAGTCCGCATGGGAGCAAAAAGGAGCTTCAGTTCAAGACCGATTCCGTTATCGTTATAAAGAGGAAGAACTTCTTCAGTGGAAAGATTCTCTTCTTTGTTTAAAAGATCATGTTCCCTCTCTTTTTATCATGTTTAATAATTGCTATAGGAACTTTGCGGTGAGCAATGCATTGCAGATGCAGAAGCTTTTTGAAATAGCCCCTCCTAAAGAAGGCCTTTTTCAAAAAACGTTAAATTTTGAAAGAGAGAAATGTAGATCAAGAGAAAAAATTTAAAAACGTATGATAATTACAGTTTTTATTCGATTTATTGTTGAAAATAAGCTCCTAGAGGCTCTTAACGTCTCGTGAGGCTTGCTAGGCCTTTTGATATATGGAATAGAGTTTTGTACAATACAAATGAACAAAAGGATCCACGAAGGAGGGGATGGGAAAATAAGTTCTAGAGAACCTTCCGTGATGGGACAACTGAATAGAAAACATAATCAGGGAATAATCCCTGTAAGATTCCCGGTAGGGAACCCAGTCCAGCCAGAAAGCTGGAGGGAAAGAAAATAAGAGGGACTTGTAGAAAGGGTACAGCCCCTCTTTAAATTGTTGTTTTATGTAGGTGCTGTATATATAAAGTAGAGTCCCGCAAGAATAATTAAAATACCGCATAAATAGTTAACTCTAGAAAGTGCACGGGATCTTTCGTCCCACTTTAAAAACTTAGAGACAAAATCTGCGGAAGTTCCTGCAAAAATAATAACAGAGCAGTGCCCTAGAGCATAAAAAGTTACAAGAAGAAGTGCAAACGGCAGGTTTGTCGTTGCTGTTTTGATAGTAAGAGCCAAAAGTGGAGCCACATAAGCGAAGCTACATGGTCCTAATGCGAGGCCTGATAAAATTCCCAACACGAGTGCTCCCCCAAGCCCCCCTCTTTTCCCTGGTTTCAAGGCCTTTTGCCCAAACCACGGAAGCTTGATGACATCAAGAAGATGAAGGCCTATAAGAAAGAATATAGTAGCGACAAAGTAGTTGGAATATTTCCCTATATCTGTCATGAGTAAGCCTGTAGATGTGAGCACCATGCCTACGAGGGCAAGGTTGACAAAAATTCCTGCCGAAAAAGCGAGAGAAATAGCGAAGGCACTCGCCCTTTTTTCCCCTCGGGTGCTTTCAATGTATCCAACGACAAGTGGTATGGTTACAAGGTTGCATGGACTTAAAAGAATGCTGAAAATTCCCCATATAAAGGCAGCTGAAAGAGCGAAGCCACTTGAACTGTGAAGAGAAATATAGATGGTCTCAAATATGTTTCCCATGGTTTTATTTCTTCTCGAGATGGATTCCCAGCACGTCTAGTTTCATAAGGAGTTCTTCTAGAGACATGTAACCAACCTCTTTTCCGAGTTCTCCTCCCGTACTGTTCAAAAACACAAGGGTTGGTACATACTTGACCTCATATTTGCGGGCCAGGTCGGAGTTTTGCATGACATCTATTTTCTCTACTCGAATAGAATCTCCATATTGAGCTGTTAGGTCGTCCAAAACTTTGGACATTTCTGTGCACGCAGGTCATCCCGCTGCGCTAAGGTCTATAATTAAAGGAAGATTGGTTTTAATTTCTTTGTTGAGTGCGGTGTTTTCCTGTTTCACTTTACTCTCTCTAATGTAAAAAGTTCCAGCTATAGCTAAGAAGAGGAGAAGGATGATTGTTACCTTTCTTCTATTCATATGTGGCCACCTCCTTGTAATGAAACGATTATACGGAATTCATGGTACCCGTCAAGGGTATTTTTGCAAAGGAGCCACAAATATATTGTTCTTCTGATATGATACCTTCATTACGTGTGGGAGGGCGACACTATGAGTCTTGAATTTTTACATGAGATGGCTAAAAAAAGGTACGAAGAGCTTGTTGCTATACGTCGAAAAATTCATGAGCACCCTGAACTTGATTTTGAGTGTGAACAAACAGCTCTTCTTATAGAGAAAAAACTTGATGAAGTGGGTATTCAGCATTTTAGAGTTGCCAAAACAGGAGTAGTTGGCGTATTGCGAGGGAGAAAAGAAGGCAAAACCGTTGCTTTTCGCGCAGACATGGACGGTTTGCCTGTATGTGAAGGAACAAAAGCTCTGTATTCTTCAAAAATAGAGGGGAAGATGCATGCGTGTGGACATGATGTTCATGTGGCTTCTCTGTTGGGGGCTGCTGGAATATTGGCAGAGTCTCGCAATACCTTCGATGGGACAGTAAAGTTTTTCTTTCAGCCTGCAGAAGAGACAGATGGAGGGGCTCTTCCCATGATAAGCGAAGGAGTAATGGAAAACCCTCTCGTAGATGGAGTCTTTTGTCTCCATTGCGATCCACAGCTCTCGGCAGGCTCTATTGGAGTAGGGTATGGTAAGTTCAGGGCGGCTTCTGATATGTTTCATATCACCATTCATGGGAAAGGAAGTCATGGCGCTCAGCCTCATCGTGGAATTGACGCTATAGCTATTGGTTCAGAGATGATATCGGCTCTTCAGCAGATTGTAAGCAGAAGAACGTCTCCTTTTGATCCTGTAGTGGTGACAGTAGGTTCTTTCCATGGGGGGACGGCTGGAAATATTATTGCGGAAGAGGTGGAAATGAGAGGCATTGTTCGTACTATGGATCCCGATACCCGCTTGAAAGTACGAGCTTTAGTCCGCTGCATAGCGCAGAATATTCCAGATACACTGGGAGCCGTTGGAGAAGTTGTCTTTACTGAAGGATACCCCAGCCTGATTAATGATGAGAGCATGACAGACCTCGTTGCAGATGTGGGGAGAGAGGTCCTTGGCCGGGAAAAGGTTTTCATTATGAAAGAGCCGGAGATGGGTGTAGATGATTTTGCTTACTTTTTGCAGAAAGCTCCTGGTTCATACTTTGTATTAGGGACCGGTAATAAAGAAAGAGACATAACATACCCTCTCCACAGTCCTTTCTTTGATGTAGACGAACAATGTCTTCCAGTAGGAGCCTCTGTATTAGCGGCTATAGCTCTTCGATTTTTGAGTAAGCCATAATAAAATTACCAAAAGAAATCGAAGAGCTGTCCTACGGGAAAGCCATAGAGTTTTTTATTGGCATATCGAGAGTAGAGTTTCCTTTTTGCCTCGTCCAGAGCAGGAGAGGTAATACCGGTGCGCATAGACAGCGAGGCCTCTACAAAAGCGGAAAGTTTGTCGCAGGCCTCGATTATTTTCCCATCAATAGGGTTATATTCGTCTTTATTTTGCGAGCTATCCAGCTCCCGATCTTCTAGGTTCGTGGGAATCTTATCTCCCTCCAGCCATATACGGTTACAAAATTCGTCTTCTGTAAAGTACCTGATTTCAGGCCTCCAGTCTATGGGGATGAGGGGGTAAATTTTTTCTTCCATAGCTTGACGCTCATATTCCTTTATGAGATCGTCAAGTCCTTCCACAGAATTTTTTACGGGGGAAATAATGTCTCGAGTTAGAACCTCGGGGAGATCATGAAACAGCCCTCCATAAAAATTATTATAGAGTCGCCTAGGACATGCACCTATTTCAATAGACATAAAGTAAGATAAAATTGCGACAATGAGCAAGTGCCCAAGAACAGATGTTTCAGGAACTCTTGGGGTTTGAGCCCAGCGTTTTTGGAAACGGAGCTGCCCTACAAGAGCTATAAAGCCATAAATACCTTTTTGCGAGTCAGGAAGCTCTCGGCCAAGGAGCATGGTTTTTACCGCACCTAAGTCGTCGTGTTCTTTTATTTGTCGGTTAATTTCGTCTCTCGTTCCTTCTATACCATAAAGAGGACGGCTCCATTCGTAGATATAATCGAATTCCCATTTTGTCGCAAGATAGTGTGCTGCTTTTAGAATGCGGCGCTCGAGATGTATGGAAGGAGACTCGTCTAAAAGATAATCTCTGAACCGTTCTAGAAGCTGAGGTCTTAAAGATTCCAGCTCATGTTTAAAACGATCTATAACCCAGAGATTAAGTTTATCTCTCTCTATCTTATGGCCCATTAATTTATGGAATACAGGTGGTTTAATATCAGTAAGAATAACTCGGTGGAGAAATTCAAATATTCCTCCCTCTATGAGGGCATGCCATTGTATGGTTGTCCCCTGATCTTCCTCATGCCTTGCAATAACGTAAGCTATAATCATTTTATGAGCCTGTTTAGCGAGTTCTGTAAATTGAATTGGCCTGGGATGGTCGTTCCATCGCTCGATGCTGGCCGCGGAAAAAATTCTTTCTATGAGAGATCGATTGATCATAACAGGAGTACACCCCTTCCTGATTGTAGGAACATCTAAACAAGCATACTTGAAGGAATTATAACACCTCTTGCTTCCAGAGAATGTCGAAGGTACACTTTTGTGGAGCGTATACAGAAAACGACGTATTTAGGAGGGAATTTTATGAAAGCCATAGTCTCGGCAACTATTGAAATTGTAACAGGAGATGCAATTGAGAATGGAACGATTCTTTTCGATAACACAGGAATTTTAGCAGTGGGAGAAGGACTTGTCCCGCCAGAAGGAGCGGATGTTATAGATGGGAAAGGTTTGTTTGTTTCCCCAGGTCTTGTAGATGCTCATACACATCTCGGTGTTTTTGTTCAGGGCTACCCTGAGAGCATGGCTGATGGAAACGAGAAAACCAATCCTCTAACTCCTCAACTTCGAGTACTTGATGCAGTGTATCCTCATGATCCGGGATTTGTGGATGCTCTCTCTGGAGGAGTTACCTGTGTCCAAGTGTTACCTGGCAGTGCGAATGTGGTAGGTGGGCAGGGTGCTATTTTAAAGACCCGTGTCGACGTAGTAGATAAAATGGTGGTACAGGCTCCTTCCGGAATGAAAGCTGCTCTTGGTGAAAATCCGGTGCGCGTTTATGGAGAAAAATCAAACACACCCATGACCCGTATGGGGAGTGCTTCTCTTATGCGCCAGGCTTTGAATGATGCCTTGAACTATAGAGAAAAAAAGGAAGAGGCGGAGCGAAAAGGGGATTTTTTTGAGAAAAACTTGGGGATGGAAGCATTGCTTCCTGTTATTGAAAAAAAGATGCCGCTTCGTGTCCATTCTCACCGAGCCGATGATATTGCTACGGCTATTCGTATCGCAGAAGAGTTTCAAATTCTTTACACCATAGAGCATTGTACAGAAGGCCATCTTATGGCACCATATCTTGCTGAAAAAAATGTAATGGCAGCAGTAGGTCCCACCCTTGTAGGGAGATCGAAGCTCGAGTTGAAAAATAAGAGCTGGGAGACATTGACGGCTCTTTACAACGCAGGGGTGCATTTCTGCATCATTACAGACCATCCTGTTATTCCTATTGACCAGTTTATAGTTTGTGCCTCTCTTGCCTGCCATGCGGGTCTTCCTCGTGAGGTGGCGTTGAAGGCAGTGACTCTCTGGGGTGCTGAGCATCTTGGTATTGCAGATAAGGTGGGCTCTCTGGAAGCCGGGAAAGATGCAGACATAGTCCTTTGGGATGGAGATCCTTTGGATGCCCGATCTCATGTGCTTAAAACCTTTATTGATGGGGAAGAGGCCTATTCACTCTCATAAATAAAATGCAAGGAGAGGCTTATGTTGTACATAAGTCCTCTCCTGCGGTTTCCCCTGAAAAAGCGGGCAAAGCTATTTTTGTGTTGCCTGGAGAACAATGCGCCCAGCGAGGTAACCGGCACCTAATCCATTATCGATATTAACGACTGCTACTCCTGTGGCGCAAGAATTAAGCATAGTCAGCAAAGGCGCAATTCCCCCTAAGTTAGCACCGTACCCAGTACTAGTTGGAACCCCTATGACCGGGCATGAAACTAAACCGGCTAAGACGCTCGGAAGGGCTCCCTCCATACCTGCAACGGCTACGATGGCCAGGGATGTTTGGAGGGTTTCGATGTGAGCGAGCAAACGATGTAGCCCTGCTATGCCTATGTCGTAAAGTCGTTTGGGAGTGCACCCCATATACTCGGCAGTAACGGCTGCTTCTTCTGCTACAGGGACATCGCTGCTTCCTGCGCTAATGATAGCGAGCCCTAGTACGGGCTCTATTTTTCGACGTTTTATGCCGATGATCCTAGCTTTTTCATGATAATGCGCATCAGGAAGAATGTTGGCTACAACTTTATATTGTTCCAATGTTGCTCTGGAAAATAATATATTTTCATTGCTGTCAGAAAGGGCCTCAGCAATAGTTTGCAGCTGTTCCTCACTTTTGTTCGGACAATAAACAATCTCAGCAAATCCTTTCCTGAGAGCTCTATGAGTGTCGAGCTTCACTTCTCCCAAATCTTGAAAAGGCAAGGTTTTTACATGCTGGATAAAAGTATCTGCGTCTAAGGTTCCTTCGCGAAGTTGTTGTATCATTCTTTTCAGATCGGAGTCATTCATTTTGATCACCATAGCTTTCTTTTGAAAAAATAGTAATTAAGAGCTATTGTACAGACAAGAGAGAGGTAAAAACAAGGAGGCTTTTCCCCATGGCAGAGACAGTTTTTCGAGCCTTTTCTAAGTTTGACGAGTGGCAAGGCAGGAAATGTGCTTGTATTGTATGGGTTCCCCTTAGAGCAGAGCGTATTCGTATCGCTCCATATCCTTTTTTGTTACAAAATTATAATGTTATTCCGCGGCACATTGCTTCTATGGCAAAAGGATATGCCGATGAGTTTCTTGGGCTTGATGAATTTGTTTTATTTAAATGTTTTATGAAGGAAAAACGTGGTATTTTTGTGGAGTCTCTTGAATACAAGCTGCCTCTTCAATGGCAGGATGAACGTGGCAATCCTTGCATTCCTCTTCGTTGTGATCCTTCGTGGGAAAAAATTTTTTCGGTCAAGGGCGACGAGGTTATAAATTTGCCTTTTGAAGTGGATGGATACTGGCATATTCTATAAAAAGGGGGCCGGGGAGTATTTACACTCCCCGGTTTTGTTGTTGGAAGGGCGGTTGGGAACCCGCCCTAACTTAATATATCTTCTGTGCTTTATCGAGCAGAATAAGAAGTCATAGATTCTTTATAGATCGTCCGAATAGTGTCTCTGGAAGCAGGCACTGGCGCTACGCTCAATAACCCATCGAGAGAAGGGGTGGTCATGGCCAACTCTGTAAGTCGGTCCAAATCTTCTTCCTTATACCCTTCGTCAGCTAATTTAGATGTTACCCCGAGGTCAAAGAGCCATTTTTCTACTGCTTTTGCCACTTTCTCTGCTTCTGCAGGTTCTCCTTTAAGGATCCCAACGACAGGTGTAAAAAGAGCAGCAAGAACTTCTGGCTGGGCAGGATAGATTTGCTTTAAAACTGCTGGTAAAAGCATGGCCAGCCCTAACCCATGAGCAAGATTTGGTTTGACAGCGGAAAGAGGGTGCTCCAAAGCATGAGTAAAGTGAAGCAACCCGTTATCAAAGCTTATCCCGGCTATAAGGGAGGCATAGAGCAAAAAGTACCGGGCTGTTAAATCTGTAG
This sequence comes from Aminobacterium sp. UBA4908, assembly GCF_002398115.1. Taxonomy (NCBI): domain Bacteria; kingdom Thermotogati; phylum Synergistota; class Synergistia; order Synergistales; family Aminobacteriaceae; genus Aminobacterium; species Aminobacterium sp. UBA4908. The sequence goes on along the minus strand of NZ_DHCG01000008.1, from coordinate 85,455 downwards.
GATGTTGCAATGCTTGAGGTAAATATGTAGATACTAGTCGGACAGTTTCCTGTGCGAGAAGGATGGAGTAAGGACTTGCTACAACAGAAGTAGCAGCCTCCACCACATGATTAACGGCATCAATAGAGACATATCGAGTCTGGTCTGGGGAAAGGCCCGTCATGAGAGCCGGATCGTCAATGGCATAAAGAGGATATATGCAATCATAGGCAATAGCTGGCTTATACTCTTTCTCTGGAATGCTCACTACTGCAAAACGATCTACTTCTGTTCCTGTCCCGTGGGTTAAATTGATAGCAACGATAGGCGCTGCTTTAGCGGGAATAAAAGTAAGTTCAAAAAGCTCCCGTGCCGTTTTATGAGGGTACTCCATAAGAATTGCTGCGCTTTTTCCTGCATCTATGGGGCTTCCCCCTCCAATGGCAATAACTCCCTGGGCTTTGAATTGAAGTCCCATCTGAGTGGCCTCATCCACCGAATCTGCGGTAGGGTTAGGTGTTACTTTATCGTATAGAACATAATCTACGCCGTGTTTTTTAAAGGCAGCTATTACGTAATTCCAAGCCCCTGTTTTCTTATAAGAGCTATGCCCTGTTACGCAGAGAACTCGCTTTATACCCTGAGAGGCGAGGGCCTCTATAATGTCATCTATTTTTTTAATGGCGCCAACTCCTAAATAGGCTGTGGTTCTCGTTCTGATCTCTCTAATTTCGTTAATAGCAACTTTATGGTCCCACATTCTTTTTCACCCCTTGTGAAAGTTATATTTTTCACCAGCAACGAGAGAAGATTACCATTGCAAAAAAGAGCTGTCAATGGGACTCAAGATATATATCGTATAAAGAATACATTAAATAAGGAAGAAAAGAGAAGAGGGGCTAGAAAGGAAGAAAAGAGTTAGCCCCTCTTTTATTTCATGTTAATAAGAGAGAAATTCTTTTTTTATAGCCTCACAAAATAAAGGGTCGGTAAAGCATCGGAGCGCAGCTCTTCCTAATATTTGAGCGCCAATTTTCAACATTTCCTTGGCTCGTGGTGTTGTGACTGCTTGTGCGAATTCTCGTGTATGATGAGGTATTTGCATGTCTGTAATAGAGAGTAGAGGTTGCAAGGCTGGACAATGTTGACTTACATTGCCCATGTCGCTTGACCCGCCAGCGCCGGGAGCTGGGGTTGTAGATATGCCGCATTCGGCAAACACTCCCTCCATCATGTCTTCAGCAGCCTTATTGGGACGCATTTCGTGGAAACTAAATTCTACATTCTTCCATTCAACTTCTGTTTCGGTGGCTAGAGCCACTCCTTGAGCACATTTAAAGGCTTTTTGCAAAACAATGTCTAGATATTTTCTATCTGGAGCTCTGAAATAGAACTTGGCTGAGGCCAAATCTGGAACAATGTTTGGTGCTTCTCCGCCTTTTGAAACGATGCCATGCATTCTGACTCCTGGCTTTACATGTTGACGTAGCATATCGATACTATGAAAGAAAAGTTGGACGCCGTTAAGGGCATTGCGCCCTTCCCACGGAGCTCCAGCGGCATGAGCAGTTTGTCCTGTAAAGGTGAATTCAATGGCATCCATTGCTAGAGACCGATAAGGTACATAACTTACATTATCATTGCAATGGATCATCATGGCTAAGTCCATAGAATCAAAAATCCCCTTTTCTGAAAGAGTCACTTTAGCGCCGTTTGTTTCTTCCGCCGGAGTCCCTATTACAAAAAGAGTTCCAGTAGAAAGAGAGCTCATGAGAGGGGAAAGAGCAAGTCCGGCCAAGAGAGTCATGGAACCATGAAGGCAATGTCCACATCCATGGCCTATTTCAGGTAACGCATCGTATTCTGCCAGAAGGGCTACGTGGGGCGTCCCCTTCCCTTTTTTGCCACAGAAAGCGGTTGGAATGTCACTGTAAGGATATTCTGTTTCGAAATGAGCTTGGGCAAGAAGATCGTTCATTTTTCGGCTCGCTTCAAATTCCTGTTCACCTAGTTCAGGGTGAGAGGCCATATAGAGGTTCAATTTCCATACAGTTTCTACGTTTTTCTCTATGGTCGTGTCCAGAGTAGAGATAAGCTCTTTGTATTTATTCAATTCGTTCAACGAAAAAGCCTCCTTTTGTTTATATGAAGAATAATCCTATCACATGATGTGGCCTACTCCTACCTCTTCTATTAAGAGATATACTATTTTTGATCTTATTGCTGTTTCAAAGTAAAATTATCATCGGCCAGTATTTTTGAACTGGACCCTCACTATTTGGAGGAAAGTATGAACACAAAGGCAACAAGGCTAGATCAGGTAATTATGAACAGGCTGAAAAAAGACTGGGCAGAACCTATCCTTTGGTGGAGCGGTGAGTGGTGGACAGGAGAGGATATTGCATGTTTAGCTGCTCAGTATAGGCAAAGTTTGGGAGATGCAGGGTTCGGGAAAGGGCATCGATTGGCTGTAATGATGCCTAATTCTCCAGCTGTATTGGCGCTTTCTTTAGCTGCTTGGGCACTGGGTGGTGCCGTAGCTCCTATCAATACTCGAGCGGGAGTTCCCACGACTCTTGGGATCTTAGAGCTTATTGATCCTTTTGCGGTTATAATGTCTGAAAAGATGGAGGAATTGGAAGAAGCTCTGGCTTCAAAGGAGATCCCTTTCTTTGTTTCTCCTCTTGATGCGGCCCTTCCGCATATATCGGGACGCCAGTCTGTGGTAGGCGATGAAGAATTAGCTGTAATTTTTGCTACGTCTGGCACAACTGGCCGGCCAAAAGCTGTGCCTTTGAGCCACTCTAATTTGATTCATAATGCCACGACGGTATTTGAAGAGTTGACGGAGTTGGCCGAAGGGGACGTCTTCCTTAATGTGCTGCCCAACTTCCACTCTTTTGGCTTTACAGTAGCGGGGGTAATGCCCCTGCTCTGTGGTATGAAACAGACTATTTTGCCCTCTTTTCTTCCACCCCATAAGACGCTAGAGGCTATTTGTGTGTCGAAAACAAATGTTTTGCTTGTAGTTCCCACAATGCTTTCTTTCCTGCTTTCTTCTATTGACCACGGTGCTCCTAAACCTGATCATGTGAAGCTTATTATAAGTGGGGGAGATAAGCTGAACATACAGTTAGACTCAAAAATCAAGGAATATTTTGGGGTGGGTGTGCTTGAAGGGTATGGATTGACAGAGTGTTCTCCCGTTGTATGTGTAAATCCGTCTTATGCCAAGCGAAAACTTGGAACTGTCGGTCCTTTTATTTCTGGATATCAGTGGAAACTTGGAAATGAACATGGGGAAGATGTAAAAACTTCCAAGGAAGGAGTTTTATGGGTTCGAGGAAGCTCTGTCGCGGCTGAATATTTTAGAGATCCTGAAAAGTCGGCGGGGCGTTTCGATGGAGGATGGTTCAACACAGGTGATTATGTTCAGATTGACGAAGACGGGTATGTCAGAATCCTCGATAGGGTGACAGATATTATTATTGTTGGAGGATTTAACGTTTATCCCCAGGAAGTGGAGGCTATACTTCAGACCCACCCGGCAATAGAGCAAACTGTTGTAATAGGAATTCCCCATCAGATTAACGGAGAGGTTCCTAAAGCGTATGTAAAAAAAGCGCCAGGAATTGCCTTATCTCCAAGAGATGTAATTGATTTCTGCAAAAAACATTTAGCTCATTATAAGGTGCCGCGGAGCGTAGAATTTATAGACGCATTTCCTCTCTCAAGTACAGGAAAGATACTTCGTCGCCTTCTGAGGAAAAAAGAAGAGGTAAAACACTCATAAAAATCCGGTCTGAGAAAAGCAGGGGCCCCTCCTTTCCGAGGGGCCCCCTTGTTCTTTAGAATGCTCGAAATCCTACAACGTCTTCCCGAATAGCCATATACCTTTTCTTAGTAATGTCCATATGACCACTTTCCATATTTTTGAGCTTGCCAAACATAATAGCTGTTTCGCCAGCGCTCTCTTTCTCGAGGCGTTCATAGAATTCTTTCGCTCTCATTTCCGATAAATATGCAGCAGAAGCAATGCGTAGAAGGGACGTTACATCTCCGAAGTCTTTGGTCTGTACCTTCAGTTCAGGAGAGACAACCATATGAGGATCTATAGGGCATTCTTCACCATACATTTTTAGGTACAGCTTCTTCAGGTCTTCTTCATGCTCTTTCTCCCACTCTGCCAATTCCATCAATTCTTTCTTCTCATGAGGTTTTGTAACACTCTCAGCCCAGATACGGTAAAAGTTCTTGGCTTCTATTTCAGCATGTATACCATACCTGAGAGCCTCTTTCATTTCAAAGCACTCTGATGTCATATTTATCCCTCCAGTCTCGAATGAACATAGTATTACTTATAAAGTATATACTTTTTGGAAAGGTATTTGCAAATATCATTACAGTACTACAATATGAGCTACGAGCTAGAGAATAGTGTAATATAAAAATTAAAAGGGAGAATCGAGAATTAAGGAGGGGAATTAGATGAGTAAAAAAGAAAATCTTGTTGTAGTTTCATGTGCGCTGACGCCGGAAGAACGGCGAAAGCTAGAAGCCCCTCTTGAAAGAGTAGCGACAGTGCTTTATTTGGATGATTGCAAAGATAGAGTGTCGCTCTTAAAAGAAGCTGATGTTTTAATATCTTTCTTTTTTAATCGTGAAATCCATAAAGAAGAGTACCCCCTGCTCAAAAAATTGCGCTTGTTACAGACTCTTTCTGCAGGTGTAGATTATCTTCCCTTTTCTGAAATGCCTCAACATTTCTTTATAGCATGTAATGCCGGAGGGTGGGCCTATCAAATAGCAGAGCATGTTGTAGCTTTGACTATGGCGCTCGCAAGACATCTCGTTCCTCTTCATTTGAAGTTGGCACAAGGAGAATTCGACAGAGAGAAATATGTCTTAAGAAATCTGAAAGGAATGACGGCTGGAATCGTAGGCTTTGGAGGAATAGGGCAACGTACAGCAACGTTATTTAAAGCTTTTGGCATGAAAATCATGGCTTTAAATACCAGTGGTAAGACGACAATTCCAGTAGATTTTATAGGAACGCTTTATCAGTTACCTCAAGTCTTAAAGGAATCCGACGTAGTGTTACTGGCACTTCCTCTTACAAAACAAACGAAGGGGTTTATTGGCACAAAGGAATTGTCGATAATGAAGAAAGATGCCATATTGATTAATGTGGCTCGCGCTCCTCTCATAATAGAAAAAGACCTTTATGAACATCTGAAAAGAAACCCCAGTTTCCAGGTAGGTCTTGATGTATGGTGGAAAGAACCTACATGGGGCAGAGACAATTTTCATGTGGACTATCCTTTCCTTGAACTCCCTAACGTTCTTGGCTCCCCCCACAATTCTAATTATGTAGCTGGTGCCATGGCTGAAGCATGTGAAGTGGCGGCTCGAAATATAGCCCTTTTCCTTGAGGGGAAAAGGTGGCACGGCTCTATAGATCGAGAAGACTATGTTCTTACCGATTGACTAGCAATTGACAAGCTCGAGGAGGGGGAAGTTAAAAGAGAAATACTATATGGGAGAGGAGCAGTTTTTGTATTTTAATCCATAGATGGGGGGGGTAATGTTATGTCGTATGGAAGCGTGTCGCGAAAGATTGCGGCGGCTTTCGCGGCTCTGATCTTTTTTATGGCGGTGGTAGGATGGTTAAGCTATAGGTCCTTGAATCATTCTTCTTTAGGCTTATTACAATATCAGCGTTTAGCTGAAGTGAGCAATGAAAGTGCAAAAGTACAGGTCGCGCTTATGTCCCTTAAAGCTTCCGCCACGCGGTACATTGAATTCAGAAGAGTTGAGGATCAAATTCAGTACCGGGATATTCAGGCGGTTTTTGAGGCGGCTCTTTCTCGCCTTGCTTCTAATGTTGAAAAAACAGAACAGAAAGAAAAAATAGATATAATTTCTTCTCTTCTCGATGAATATAATCAAGCCTTTCAAACAGCAGTTCAATTGAATGACGACATGGAGATTCTTTTTCAGACAGGCTTTCTCAATCAGAGTGAAATTATGGAACAGGAGTTAACTGCTCTTATGGTGGAAGCGGAGAAGAATCAAAATGCCAGCCTTTCGTATTATGCAGGACTAGGGGTGAGGAGTCTCTTATTGGCCAAGGCTGACGGAATCCATTATCTTCAAACGGGAGATCAGACTCTTATTGGTAAGTTAAAGCGAGAACTAGTGGATCTCTCGGGGTATATGCCTCTTTTTGATATGATGGTTGAAGATCATGAGGCAGGGTGTGACCACCTCCAGAAGTTTACTGAATCGTTAAAAAATTTTGAAGAACAAATACCTACTATAGTGGAAATAGATACGAAACGTCGGGCTATTCGGTCGGAGACGATAGAGGAACTCGGCTCCAAAATGGAGGAGCAAATAGCTTCTATTCAAAAAGCTTTAGAGTCCTTCCAGCAAAAATTGGGACCAGAACTTGCAGAACAGAATAATACGGCCCTTCGCTATATTTTTCTTGCGGCTTCTCTTATGGTCCTTTCGTGTGTAGTGACCGGATTGATTTTGTCTCGTCATATAACAACGCCCCTTCGTCAAGTTGTTTGTCTCGCCCAAAGGGCGGCAGAACGAGACCTCTCTTGGGGAAGAGATGATTTTGGAACGGAACGGAGAGATGAGTTCGGCCATATGGCAGATGCTCTTTCTGCCATGATAGATTCTCTTCGGAATGCTTTAGTGGAAGTGCGAGGTAATGCATATAATTCCCTTCAGCGAGCAGAGAGTCTTGCTGCCTTGTCTCAGGAAAGCACGGCTTCTATGGAGGAAATTCGGGGTGCTTTAGAAGAGCTCAACACCCTCTCTGAGGAGAGTGGGCATGCTTTGGAACAAGCTGGAGATGCTGTTAACGTAGTAGCAGAGAATGCATCAGAATCGGCTCATTCCTCTTCTGAAGCGGCAAAAACATCGGCTTTCGCCGCTTCTCTTTCAGAAGAGGCTGCGTCAAGAGTTGAGGCCGTTATTAGCTCTATACAACATGTGGAAAATCAGATGAAGGAAACAGAGTCTAAAATAGCTCGTCTTGGTTCTTCTATTAAGAATATTTCAGGTTTTGTGAATGTAATTACGGCTATAGCAGATCAGACGAATCTCCTTTCGCTCAATGCTGCTATTGAAGCTGCCAGAGCTGGAGATGCTGGGCGAGGGTTTGCAGTTGTAGCTGACGAAGTTCGAAAATTGGCAGAGGAGTCGGCTGAAGCTGCTCGAAATATTGAGTCGCAAATTTCAGAGCTACAAAAAGATGCCTCTGTTTCTATAGATGCTATTCGAGAAACAGGAGAAACCATGAAAAGTACAGTGGTAGATGCCCGCCATGCGAGAAAAGGCATGGAAGATGCTCTCTCTGAAACGGCAAAAATAGATGAAATTATCCAGGCCCTTGCTGCTTTGGCTCAGAATCAGGCTCTGGCTGGTGAAGAAATGAAAGGGACGGTAGAACGTGTTCTTTCTGCGGCTCGTAGCATGAGGCAGATGGTGGCTACTATTCGGCAAGCAGGTGAAGAGACAGTAAAGGCTGCTGAGAGTGTGGCACGAGAAGCAGAGGGAGTGAGTCATGGTTCAGAACAGGTGTCCCATTTGATGGATACTTTTACTCTTAAGAGAGTTTCTACTTCTTCTGGCAATGCTTTGCCGGATAAAGGGGCAGTCCGAGGAGGAGAAAAAACAGCTGTTTTAACTCCACACTCGTCAATTTCAGGAGATCAATAAAAATCTGATTCACAGAATAAAACATAGAGTATAAGGCGGTGAAAAACATGGCACTATTTCAGGTTGCTACCTTTAATGTAAACTCTGTGCGAAGTCGCATGCTTGTCCTTTTGCAATGGCTTCAGAAAAACAGAGTTGATGTTCTTTGTCTTCAAGAGACCAAGACGGAAGATCAATTTTTCCCTCAGGAAGAATTTAAAAAACTCGGTTATTCTCTCATATTTAAAGGAGAGAAGGCCTATAACGGTGTAGCTCTTTTAAGCCGTCATGCAATAGAGAACCCTCAGTTTGGATTTAATGATGGTGAAGATCCTGATCCTATAACGAGGATAGTGCGAGGAACCATATGCGGTATCCATGTTATTAATACGTATGTCCCTCAAGGCAAGAGCATTGATCATCCGGACTATCAGGCGAAACACCGTTTTTTCGATCGTCTCCTCAATCTTTTTCAGAGGGAGTTTTCACCTCATACGCCCCTATTATGGGTTGGAGATATGAATGTAGCTCCTACTGATATAGATGTAACGAGCCCTGAACGAAAAGGAGATCACGTGTGTTTTCACAAAGACATAAAAAATAAGTTTGAAGAAGTGAAAGCCTGGGGGTTTGTGGATGTTTTTCGAAAATATCACCCTCATGTAATAGATTTTTCCTTCTTCGATTATAGGGTAAAAAATGCTTTGGCGAGAAATATTGGGTGGAGAATCGACCATGTTCTCGCGACACCCCCTCTTGCTGTCTGTTCTGTTGACTGCTATATAGACAGAGAGCCGCGAAGTTGGGAAAAACCATCAGATCATACACCTGTTGTCGGTATTTTTGAGCTAAAATAAATATTTTATGAGCCCAAATGTTTCCAGAGTATTAATCGGTGGTAGCCCTAGTTTTGCTATTAAGGGGCTACCACCTTGGTCGTTCAACTTTTATTATTGAAATATTTTTTGAAAAACACTATAATATTACAATATGAGAAGGGCATATCATATTATGAGAATCTAAAAAGAGGTGTTGTCCTTGAAAAAGACAAAAGCCTCTTCTTCGATGAAGACGTTAGAACGTGCTCTTACTATTCTTCAATGTTTTTCTTTTGACCGTCCCTCTTTAACAGCAACTGAGATTGCCTCTTTGTCGTCTATTCCCAAATCCACTGTTCATCGCTTTTTGAGAGTATTTGTAGACTATGGTTTTATCGAGGAAGGAAGAAGTCCAGGAACATTTATTCCAGGGCTAAGGCTTTTTGAGCTAGGTAACATAGTTCGTCAATCGCTAGATGTTCGTCATTGTGCAGAACCTTTTATGCAACGTATAGCCAATGAATTGAGAATCACGGTTCATCTCGTTATCCGGGATGGGAACGAGGGTATTTACATTGAAAAGGTGGAACCGGAAGGGCAACATATCCATTACTCCCATGTGGGGAAAAGAATTCCTCTTTACTGCACTGCCGCTGGAAAAGTGCTATTGTCAGAACTTCCTAATATTTTTATCGAAGAAATGTACTCTTTTCCTCTTTTTCCCTATACAGCTAAAACTATTACAACTAAAAAGGTCCTTTTTGAAGAATTGCGGCGAGTTCGGGATTGTGGTTGGGCGCAGGACAATCAGGAACTGGAGAAAGGTCTCTGTTGTGTGGGGCTCCCAATCCGAAATGATAGAGGTCATATTATTGCTGCATTAAGCTCTTCGGCGTTGGCTGTATCTTTTACCTCCTCTCGTACAGAGGAATTGATACAGGCTTTGCAGAGAGCCTCTTTGGAGGTGTCGAGGCGACTGGGTTTTACAGGCGCTGATTCATTATAGGAGGAGGCGAGTTTTATGGCAAAGAAGAAAGGACGTTTGGATTTTGTAAAAATGAAGCAGAATGGAGAGAAAGTAGCGTGGGTTACGGCTTATGACTTTCCTACCGCATCTTTTGTAGAACAAGCTGGCATGGATATGATTCTTGTAGGGGATTCTCTTGGGATGGTGGTACTAGGCTATGAAGGTACTATCCCTGTCACTATGGAAGACTGCATCCGTCATTGTCAAGCGGTACGCAGGGGAGCTCCTCATACTTTCTGTGTAGGAGATATGCCCTTTATGTCGTACCAGATTTCCGATGAAAACGCTGTCCTCAATGCTGGTCGATTCTTAAAAGAGGCAGATATGGATGCCGTAAAGTTGGAAGGCGGGCGGAGAGTGATCAGCCGTATCCGATCTATCGCTGACGCGGGTATCCTTGTAATGGGGCACATTGGACTCACACCTCAAAGTTCTGGACAGCTTGGCGGATTTAAAGCACAGGGGAGAGATCCGGAGAGTGCTCGAGAGCTCATAAAAGATGCTTTGGCTATTCAAGAGGCGGGTGCCTATGCATTGCTACTTGAGGCAGTTCCTCCAGAGTTGACAGAATTTATAGCTAAAAGACTTGAGATACCAGTATATTCTATAGGAGCAGGAATTCCTTGCGATGGCCAACTACTGATTTGTGGGGATATGTTAGGATTATTTGAGGCTTTTACCCCCAAATTTGTTAAAAAATATGCTAACCTTGCAGCAGAAGAGATTCGAGCTTTTAAAGAATATGTTGAAGATGTGAAGACGGGACAATTTCCTACAGATGATCATGTATATCATATTCTGCCTGGGAAAGAAGAAGAATTTGAAGCCATGCTTAAAGAGTTTGAATAGTTTTTGTACACAACAACAAAAGCAAGGCGGTCCTCTGGGCCGCCTTTTTTTAAAAGTTGAAAGGAGTAGACGTATGAGATTCTCTGAACGTATCTATGCTATGCAAGCTTCCCCCATTCGTAAATTAGCTCCCTACGGGCTTGAAGCGAAAGCGCGAGGGAAAAAAGTATATCATTTAAATATTGGACAGCCTGATATAAAAACTCCTCCCTCTTTCTTTGAAGCCATACGCCATTTTGATGAGGATGTATTGGCTTATGGCCCCTCCGAGGGGAATCCCAAACTGATCGAAGCGATTATAGAGTACTACAAGGACTATCACATAGATCTTGAGAAAGGAAATATTCTCATTACAGCTGGGGCCAGCGAGGCTATAGTCTTCGCATTTACAGCTCTTTGCGATCCTGGTGATGAGATCCTTATTCCAGAACCTTTTTACGCAAACTATAATCCTTTTGCTGAGTGGGTCAGCGCTCGAATTGTTCCTATTACAACTAAAGCCGAAGAGGGGTTCCGGCTCCCTCCGACAGAGACTATAGAGAAGAAAATTACCCCCCGTACGCGGGCCATCGTAATGTGCCATCCAGGCAATCCGACAGGTATGGTCTATTCAAGAGAGGATATGGAGCGTATAGGGCATTTGGCCCTTAAACATGATTTTTATATTGTTGCCGACGAAGTATATCGGGAATTTGTTTATGATGGTCTTCAATATGTGAGTTTTGGAAATCTAGAGGATGTAGAAGATCGAGTTCTCATTATGGACTCTGTTTCTAAGCGATACAGTGCTTGTGGTGCCCGTATAGGATGTATAGTGAGCAAGAACAAGGACCTTATGGGACAGATAGTAAAATTGTGTCAGAGTCGGACGAGTGCGCCTACTATAGATCAGGTGGGAGCTGTTGCTCTATATGGAACGTCGCCTTCATATCTTCAAGAGGTCAACAGGGAATATCAGAAACGAAGAGATATTATGTATCAAGCCCTAAAGTGTATGCCAGGGGTTATTTGCGAAAAGCCCAAGGGCGCTTTTTATATGATGGTTAAGTTGCCGGTGGATGATGCAGAAAAATTTATTATCTGGATGCTAAAAAATTTTGATGGCAATGGAGAAACAGTTATGGCAGCTCCTGGGGAAGGGTTTTATGCTACACCGGGCCTGGGACAAGATGAGATCCGTCTTGCCTATGTACTTGAAGAAAAGGAATTGGTTCGAGCGATGGATGTGTTAAAAGAGGGTCTTGAAGTCTATCCAGGACGTATAGAAGCTATAAAAGCGTAACGAAAAAAGTTTTATGCAACCGCTTGCATTAATCATATTTTCCTGCTACACTCCTCTCAGGAAAATGAGGGAGGTTTGGAGAGATGGCGGGAAAAAACGGAAGATTTTTTTGTAGAAAGAATACAGTAAGGAATAACGAGGCCATAAACCGTAAAAAATAGCGGTTTATGGCCTTTTTTTCGAATTGGAATGTAGAGGAGGATGGGTATGGCTCTTATCGAGAAAGCAGTGGTTATGACGGAAGAAGATATGGAGCGTATTCTTCGTCGGATTGCCGTAGAAATAGTAGAACGGAATAAAGGTCTTGAAGATGTCGTGCTTCTGGGAATTCAGCGTCGGGGAGTGTATCTTGCCGGAAGGCTGCGGTCCATATTGAAGGAGACCGAGGGCATTAAGGTCCCTGCAGGGGAGTTGGATATTACCCTTTATAGAGATGACATTACAACATTGCAAGAGCAGCCTGTTGTTCATAGTACTTCTATTCCAGTAGATATTGCCGGGAAAAAATTAGTACTTGTTGATGACGTCCTTTACACTGGCCGAACCATTCGAGCGGCTTTGGATGCTCTTATGGATCTCGGACGTCCGGATCGGGTACAGCTTGTTATCCTTGTAGATCGCGGACATAGAGAACTCCCTATCCAGGCAGATTATGTCGGACGTTCTGTGCCTACCTCTAAAAACGAGACAGTAGAAGTGCGAGTCAAAGAATTAGATGGAGAAGATAAAGTAATGATTTGTGAAAGAAATGGGGGAATGGAGTGATGCAGTGGAGACATCAGCATCTCATCTCTCTGGAAGATTGGAGCAGAGAAGAGCTGGAGTTCTTTCTTGAACAGGCAGATTATATGGAAGAACTTATGAATCGACCGATAAAGAAGGTCCCAGCATTGCGTGGCAAGCTGATCGTAAACTTCTTTTTTGAAAACTCTACACGGACGAGAGTTTCTTTTGAACTGGCCGAAAAGATGCTTTCAGCAGATGTTGTGAACTGGTCGGCATCTGGTTCAAGTGTAAGCAAAGGCGAGACAATGAGAGATACAGCTTGGACACTGGAAGCTATGGGAGCCGATGCTGTTGTAATGCGCCACTCTGCTGTAGGTGCTGCAGACTACTTATCACGAAAACTAAGGAAAGCATCGGTTTTTAATGCTGGAGATGGCACAAATGGTCATCCGACCCAGGCCCTTCTCGATCTCCATGCAGCGAGACAGCGTTTCGGTAAGCTTGAAGGACGAAAGATGACCATTGTAGGTGATGTTTTACACAGCCGAGTAGCACGAAGTGATATCCAGGCCTTTGGGAAAATGGGAGTACATGTAGTCCTTTCAGGGCCGCGGACTCTCATGCCTCTTTTTTATCAGGATTTAGGGGTCGACTATGAGCCTGATCCCCGCAAAGCTATTGCTGGTTCAGATATGGTGTATCTTCTCAGAATACAAAAAGAGCGCCAAGAGGAAGGGCTTATCCCTTCCATAGACGAATATCATAGACGGTATGGAGCTACGGAGACACGCGTCTCTCTGGCAAAACCTGAGGCTATAGTGATGCACCCAGGTCCCATCAATAGAGAGGTAGAAATTGCTTCTTCCGTTGCCGATGGAGAGAACAGCGTTATTTTAAAACAGGTAAGAAGCGGAGTAGCTGTACGAATGGCATTACTTTACCTTTGCTTGGGAGGTGCTCGTAATTGATTCTTTTAAAAAACGCTCAGCTTTTTGATGGGAAAGAATTGAGTGAGGAACCAATGGATGTCTTGGTGGAAGGTGGGATGGTAAAGAAAATAGCTCCTTCCATTGAATGTAAGGATAGCATAGAAGTTATAGATCTTCAAGGCAAAGTTCTTTGTCCAGGGTTTATTGACCTCCACGCCCATTTTAGAGACCCAGGTTTTGAGTGGCGAGAAGACATTATAAGTGGTGCTCAAGCTGCAGCGTCTGGTGGATATACAACAGTTGTGGCTATGCCTAATACCGATCCGGCAATAGATATTCCTTCTCTTGTGACTTACGTTGCAGAAAAAGGGAGACAGGCTGGAGCTGCCAGGGTTTTACCCAGCGCTTGTGTGAGCCATGGCAGAAAGGGAGAAATTATGGCTGAAATGGGGCTCCTGCGAGAGGCCGGAGCCGTTCTTTTCACAGATGACGGTGCCCCCGTTCGAACCTCTAAGCTTCTTCGAACAGCTCTTTTATATAGCCGAGATGTAGGGGCCGTGATAATGGAACATCCAGAGGATCCGTCCCTTACAGAGAAAGGGCAAGTGAACGAAGGGCGAGTGTCGGCGGTTAGTGGTTTAAAAGGTTTCCCCCATTCTGCTGAATATATTGACATAGAGAGAGGAATAGCTTTATCACGAGAGACAGGAGCACCTATCCATTTTACCCATGTGAGCACGGCACTTTCTTTCAAAGCTATTGCCAGTGCTAAAAAGGAGGGGCTTCCTGTTACCTGCGATGTTACACCTCACCACGTATCTTTAGACGAAAATAACGTCATTATCAGTCGTTACCACTCTGTTTATAAAGTCAATCCTCCTCTCAGGAGCCGAGAAGATGTAAAAGCAGCTTGGGAAGCCATTGCCGACGGAACTGTAGATGCTATCGCAACAGATCATGCACCATGGCACCTTAATGAAAAAGACCTTCCTTTTCAAGAAGCATCTTTTGGTATCGCTTCTTTAGAGTGTGCAGTAGCAGTTGTTCTTGATACATGGATTAAAATGGGACAACCTGTTGCTTTAAATCGACTTTTACAGCTCTTTACCTCGGGACCGGCATCTATCCTCCCTGCAGAATGGAGAAAGTTGGGCATTCTTAAAGAAGGAGCTGTTGCAGATTTGACTGTTCTGGATCTTGAAGAGTCGAAAGTAGTGGACGTGAATACTTGGAACAGTAAGGCTCGTCTGACCCCTTGGGATGGAGAGGTTCTGACTGGTTGGCCTGTAATGACCATTCTAGAGGGCCGGGTATGGCATAAAGGTCGTAGTCATGGATCGGATTGATCATAACGGGGTAATTTTAAAAATCCATCAACTTTCTTCTGAAGTTGCAGAAGCCACCATCCATTGCCCATCGGTGGCTTCTGCGGCGAGGCCGGGGCAATTTATAATGGTGAGGCAACAGGGAGTTTTAGACCCCCTGTTAGGTCGACCCCTAGCTGTAGCGGCAGTAAATGGAGAGACAATCACATTACTATTCCAGATTGTAGGAAAGTTTACCTCTCTTTTCGCTTCTTTGCCTCCAGGATCAAAGATGAACCTTCGCGGACCAATCGGGAATGGTTATTTATCGCGGCCTTCGCAGAATAAGCATATCCTTCTTGTTGCAGGAACTCTTGGAGCGGCTCCTCTCCTCTTTGCTTTTCAAAACTTCTCTCTTTGTTCTCGGAGTGATTTTGTTTTAGGCGTTCCAGGGAAAGGCTGGGAAGGCTTCGTTCGTTATACTCGGGAAAAAGTTTCTCGAATGACTGTTTGTTCCGATGATGGGACTTTAGGTATTCATGGCACAGCTTTGGCTGCGTTGCCAGATGCTCTAAACGAATGTATGGAAATTTGGGCGTGTGGTCCACTCCCCATGCTAAAAGCTCTTGCATTTAAGTATCCCGACCAAAAACATCAGATACGGGTAAGTCTCGATATGAAAATGGCTTGTGGTATAGGCGGATGTCTAGGCTGCGTTATAGATACATCTATGGGGCCCAAAAGGGTTTGTGTGGATGGTCCATTTTTCTTGGCAAGCGAGGTTCAATGGAATGACATGGCATAAATTATCGGAGGAAATAGCGGGTGTTCTTTTGGAAACACCTGTAATCATAGCTTCAGGAGTGTGGCCCTATGACCCTCAACTCTGGCGGAGGGGTAATCTCCCTGGCGTAGGAGCTCTCTGCACAAAGGCAGTTAGCTGTTCACCTCGCAGGGGCAATAAGGGAATTCGGGTATGGGAAACCTCCTGTGGCATGTTGAATAGTATTGGTCTCCAAAACACAGGGGTGCAAGATTTTCTTGCTCATAATCTTCCTTCCATTCAAGAAGGAGGCATGCCTTTTTTTGTAAATGTTGTTATGGAAAGCATAGGGGATACCCAGAAAACCCTTGATGCTTTGGCGGCTAAAAGAGAGATTACTTGTGGGGTGGAACTAAATATTTCTTGCCCCAACGTAGATGGTGATGGTATGGCTTGGGGGTTATCCCCAGAATCTACATTTCAAGCAGTAGCTGCAGCTCGGAAAGCATGGCCCGGTCCTCTGTTAGTTAAATTGACCCCTCAGGCTCTTGATATAGTAGCAGTTGCTAAGGCTGCTGAGGAAGCTGGCGCTGATGGTCTGGTTGTGGCTAATACGTGGTTGGGCATGGCTATTGATGTTAATGCGTGCCGTCCTGTATTTGAAAGAGTTTTTGCTGGTTTTTCAGGGCCAGCTGTTTTCCCTCTTGCTCTCCGTCTTGTGTGGCAAGTATGCGAGGCTGTTTCCTTGCCAGTCGTGGGGTGCGGAGGAGTGACTACATGGCAAGATGCTCTTTCCATGATTCTTGCTGGCGCTAGCGCAGTAGAGATAGGGACGTCTATGTTTGTTCATGCGGAAACACCAAGGCGGATTTGTGAGGGATTGTTGAAGTATGTAAATGATCGCAATATAGAGCATCTTCGGGACCTCCGTGGCCAAGCCCGGCGAGAGAAAGGAGAGGTATAAATGGTTAATCCTAGTGATAGACTGATCTTAGCTTTGGATGTAGATACTATTGAAGAAGGCCTACACACAGCCTCTTCCCTCAAAAGTGTTCTACATCGTATAAAAGTGGGGCACCAACTTTATGCCAAAGGTGGGCTTCAATTTTTACATAGTCTCATGAAGATGGGATATAAAATATTCTTAGATCTGAAGATGCATGATATTCCCAATAGCGTACGGATGGGAGTAGAAGCGTTGGCTGGAGAAGGAATATGGGCTTTGACTCTTCATAGCGCAGGAGGACGTGCCATGCTTGAAGAAGCTTTGGAAGGACGAGATAGAGTGGGCAGTTCCATGTTGCTCTTGGGCGTAACAGTCCTGACGAGCATGAATGAAGAAATGTGGCAGGAAGTAGCTCCGGGTTGTCCATTGCAGGAAGCTTTACGGGCCCGGGCGGAAGTCTGTGCCGAAGTTGGTATCCCTGGCCTTGTCTGTTCTCCTCTGGATCTTCCTCTTATCAATAAAACTTCAGGGCGAAAACTTATAAAAGTAGTGCCAGGAATTCGTCCTTCAAAAGGATCTGATGATCAGGTTCGTACGGCAACCCCACGGGGAGCCGTGTTAAGCGGGGCCAATTATCTAGTGGTAGGCCGCCCCATTCTTCGGGCAGAAAATAGGCAAGAAGCGGTACGTGCTATATTGAAGGAGATAGAGGGGGCAATAATATGCAGCGAGGATTAGTGCAAGAACGGATACAAGAAATGATGCGAGATAGTGGAGCGCTTTTAGAAGGACATTTCCTTCTTTCTTCCGGCCTTCATAGTTCTAATTATTTGCAGTGTGCTCTCTTACTAAGATTCCCCGCATACGCTGCTTTTGCAGCCCAGGAAATAGCGCGGCTTGCAGAAAAGCTACAGCCCACTATTGTAGTGGCACCGGCTTTAGGAGGACTTATTATTGGTCATGAAGTAGCTCGTGCCCTCAATATTCCTTTCATTTTCTGTGAAAGGGAAGAAGGAAAGATGAAACTACGACGTTTTCCGTTCCCAGAAAAGGCAGGCGCGCTTGTGGTAGAAGATGTAATCACTACTGGTGGTTCTGTACAGGAGGTAGGAGATTTCCTCTTGAACGGGGGGGCACAGTGGCTTGCTACAGCTTGTATAGTTAACAGAAGTGGTGGAAAACATATATTACCCCACGAGCCGCTCTCTCTCTGGAATGTCTCTTTCCCTGTATATAGACCGGAGGAGTGTCCTTATTGCGCGAAGGGAATTCCATGGCAAAAGCCGGGAAGCCGAAAATAGAAAGTGAAGACAAAATATTGTGAGGCCTCTTTTAAGAGGCCTTTTTTGTTTTTATGGATATATACTACAATATAAATATCTAGAGTAGCAGGAGGAACTAATGAAAAAAGTTTATATCACTACAGCTTTTATCGCCTGTATTGTTGTGCTAGGTTTTGTTATTTTTAAAGAAACGTCGTTATCGACGAAACCTCTCCCCCAAGGTCCTGCTGGCACAGAAGGTCTCGTAGAGGAAGTAGATCGGACTCTTCTTCTCGCAGAAGAAGTTATTGCTGCGGGAGAAGCAAATATGGGGAGCCTCGATAGCGAGTCTAAAGCTATTGTAAAGTCTGTTATAGAAGATCTTAAAGAAAAAAGAGAAAGACTACGTGCAAGCCGTCTTAAACTTACCCCTGCAGCAGGAGAAGAAATCTTAAAGGAACTGAGACAGAATTTTTCAGATTTGAAGAAAGAACTGGATTTATTAATAACCCCGTAAACAGTAATGGAGAGGAGATGCTCTTTTATGGAGACAGAGACTCTTTCTATAGCTCAATGTACTCATAAATTATTGCAAGAGTATATGGAAATACAGGAAGACCTTTTTAAGCCCTCTCTTCGAAAAGTCATTCCTATTCCTGGCATTTTTTGCCCAGTAGATTATAAAGAAACGTGTGGGAGATTAGGGGATATTTGTCGCCAGCTTGCTGAAGTTCGAGAAAAAATACGAGAACTTCGACCTGATAATAAAACTATCGATGGCCAGTTTCTCATACTCCAGAGGGCGTATATCTCTGGAATGATGGAGGCTGTCTTTTTCTTAAAAGAGATCTCTCAGCGACTTTATGAGCGGAGCTGTGGAGCAAAGGAATATTCTCGAGTTCAATATAAGGAAGATATGGAAATCTTTAAGGAGAAAGAGATTTCTTTCTTGAAAATTGGGTTGAAACTTAACAATATGATCCACAATCGTTAAAACTTGTTTTTGTCTTGTTTAAACTGCTTAAATGTCTATTCTTTAGACTTTAGAATTAAAGGGCATGGGGCGCTTGACATAAGGTGAATGGTCGTTGTACATTTTTTAGTGTACAAGTTGTATGTTACTTGTATGCAAGCTACAGACTAACCTCATTCTAGGGGGCGTTCCCATGCTCGGGCAACGAAAAAAAGATGTGGCTTACGAAAAAATAAGAAAGTTACTTCTTGATAAAGAGTATATTCAGAATCATGACATCTCTGAAAACTCTTTGGCCAAAATGTTACATATGAGCCGAACTCCTATACGAGAAGCTCTTCAGCGACTTCAAATGGAGGGGTATATAGAGATATTTCCGAATCGAGGCATTGTCCTGCGAGATATAACCCTCCTAGAAGCAAATGAAATATTAGACTTGCGAATGGCCATAGAGGAATTTGTTATCAGAAACGTACTCCCTTTCCTAAAAAAAGATCATTTCCAGGAAATAGATCGGAATTTAACCCTTCAAAAAGAAGCCATGGATAGGAATAATGTGGCTGAATACTTGGTATATGATCGAGCATTTCATGATTATTTCATATCTGTTTATGCCAACTCTCTCATTATTTCCACTTCACAACGAGTTCAAGATCGTTTTTTCTCAGTAGGTGTAAATGTTTTAAAGGGACCGGGGACAGTAGAACGGTCTTATCAACAACATTGTGATATTGTGCAAGCTTTGCGGAATAATAATGGGGATGCAGCAGCAGAAGCCATGCATATTCATATGGTTACTGGGAAGAAAAATCTTCTCTCTTAATGAACCTGACAAAGGAAGCCATGCGGGTTTATATACGGATTTTATGTATACATTGATATTTAAATAATAATTTTTGTAATGATTCTTATATTTTTTTAAAAATAAAGAATCAATTTAATTTATCAATATTAGGGGAGGGCTTGATATGTGTGCCAAAGCGGTTCGAAAAGAACCATCAATTCCCATTGAAGAATTTGACCGAGACACTCTTCGTTTTTTTTATGAAACCATGGTAAAAATTCGGCACTTTGAAGAGAAAGTCGAGGAGTTCTTCTTTGCAGGAGAAATTCCTGGTTTTGTCCATTTGTATATTGGGGAAGAGGCTGTAGCTGCAGGTGTTATGGCAAATCTTCGTAAAAGCGATTATATCCAGAGTACCCATAGGGGACATGGTCATACTATAGCGAAGGGTGCTCAGCTCAAGCAAATGATGGCAGAGATTTTTGGAAAAAAAGCTGGCTATTGCAAAGGTAAGGGAGGTTCTATGCATATAGCTGATTTTAGCGTAGGGATGTTGGGAGCTAATGGAGTTGTTGGCGGAGGCTTTGCCCTTGCTACAGGAGCAGCGCTGGCGCAAAAAATGCAGAAAACCCAGGGTGTTTCCGTTGTTTTTTTCGGTGATGGAGCTTCGAACCGGGGGACTTTTCATGAAGCTGCGAATATGGCAGCAGCTTGGAAGCTCCCGGTTATTTTTGTGTGTGAAAACAACCAATGGGCCTCAACAACTCCTTACCGCACTACTACGTCTGTGGAAGACATTGCAGATCGTGCTCAAGGGTACTCTATGCCTGGCGTTATTGTAGATGGGAATGATGTATTTGCTGTGTATGAGGCTGCCAGAGAGTTGGTAGAGCGGGCTAGGAGCGGTGAAGGCCCTTCACTTTTAGAAGCAAAAACGTATCGAATTAAAGGGCACTTTGTAGGGGATCCAGAAAAATATCGTACAAAAGAGGAAGTACAGAAGGTTTTTGATGAGACTGATCCGATCCCTCGTTTTATGGAGAGGGTTACAAAGTCTGGATCAATGTCTTTAGAGGAATTAGAGTCAATTGAAGAGTCTGTGGAGCAGTCCATTGCCGAGGCAATTCTTTTTGCCCAAAATGCTTCTGAACCTGATCCATCAGAGCTTTTTGAAGATCTTTACGTATAAGGCGGTGAAGACAGTGAAAATGCTCACATTTTCTCAGGCAACTCTGGAAGCAATGGATGAAGAAATGACCCGCGACGAGAGGGTCTTTGTTATGGGAGAAGATATTGCCCGTCAGGGAGGAATTTTTGGTCAATTTAAAGGGCTTCCCAACAAGTTTGGCAAGGAGCGAGTTATCGATACGCCTATTTCTGAAACAGCCATAGTGGGAGCAGCTGTGGGAGCGGCTCTGGCAGGAATGCGTCCTGTAGCTGATATGCATTTCGCCGATTTTATGGGCGTATGTATGGATGAAATATATAACCAGATGGCAAAAATTCATTATATGTTTGGAGGCCAGAAAACAATGCCCATGGTTCTCCGGGCTCCTGATGGCTTGATTAATCAGGCTGCAGCTCAGCATTCTCAGAGTATAGAGGCATGGTTCCAGCATGTTCCGGGGCTCAAAGTGGTAATCCCATCTAACCCAGCCGATGCCAAAGGGCTTTTGAAAGCTGCCATTCGTGACGATAATCCTGTAATTTATTTTGAACATAAGGCTTTATTCAGTATGAAAGGGGACGTTCCTGAAGAAGAGTACATTACTCCTATAGGAAAAGCGAAGGTAGTAAAAAAGGGGACAGATCTAACTCTTATATCTTATTCCAACACTATGCATTTAGCAGCTCAGGCCGCTGAAAAACTCGAGAAAGATGGTATTAGTGTCGAGCTTATAGACCTTCGAACCATTTCTCCTATTGATAAAGAAACGATTCTCAACTCAGTGGCCAAAACAAGTCGTCTTGCTATTGCCCATGAAGCCGTGAAACAGGGGGGCGTTGGAGGAGAAATAGCTGCCATAGTAGCGGAGGAGGGCCTAGATTATCTTGATGCACCTATTGTTCGCATAGGAGCACCTTTTACACCCATCCCCTTCGCTCGGCCGTTAGAACAAGCCTACAGAGTTACTTCAGATAAAATTTATAAAGCTATCAAGCAAATATTTTGATGGAGGATGATGTAGTGAAGGCAGGATCGACGGCTCTTTCGAGGATTGTAGTTGCGCGATTTGGTCCTGGTGAAGATTTTTTTCAATCGTTGATAGCTTTGTGCGAAAAAATGGAAGTGGAGTCAGGGGCTATTACTTCCATGATAGGCAGTCTTGAGGAAGCTACGATGGTTTGCGTAGCAAAAGATGAGAAGGGGCAGGCTCGTTATCTGGATCCTCTGTATATAGCAGGACCTCTCGAGTTTATAGGGGCTCAGGGTATTATTGGGAAAAATAAGGATGGTACAGTGGCTCTTCATCTTCATGGTTCTGTTGCTGGTTCAGATATGAGACCTCATGCAGGACATTTTGTAGATTCTGGAAGAAACAGGGTCCTTGCCACTATGGAAGTGGTGATTAGCGTTTTTGAAACGGTCCGTATGGTTCGGTCTTTTGATGAAGAGACGGGGTTTGTTCTGTTCAAGCTTTTTTCGCAATAGAAAATAAGTGATGGCTATATTCTCCAGCTTAAGGTTGGTAGCGTTTACAGGGGGGGTGAAAGGGGAGAGGAAAATTAAGAGTAGGTGTTTTCTGCTACACAACGTATCACAACTTTTATAACAGGAGGGCGTATAAATGCGAAAACTGGTAGCTTTATTAACCCTGGTTGTTCTTGTTTGCGGTCTTGCTGTTCCAGCTCTTGCTGCGTATAAAGACGAGTATAAAATGAGCGTTAATGTAGCCGCTCAAAGTGCGTGGGGTAAGGGCGCTGGGAAGTTTGCCGAGTTATTGGCAGAAAAGTCCGGCGGAAAGATAAACGTTAAAGTCTACTATTCAGCCCAACTCATGGCGGGGAAACAGACATCTGAGTTTATGATTGTTCGAAATGGGGCTGCAGATTTTGCTCTTTCTTCCACCATAAATTGGTCTCCTCAAGCAACAGAACTAAATCTTTTTGCCCTTCCTTTCTTTATTTCCAGCCAACCAAATCCTTATAAAGCTCTTGATGCCATGGAGGCTGGAGAGTCAGGAAAGATGATAGCTGATGCTTTGGAGAAAAAAGGCGTTACAGTCTTAGGGTGGGGAGAAAATGGGTTCCGAGAACTGACCAATGGCATTCGTCCCATAGTAAAGCCTGAAGATATGGCAAGTATGAAAATTCGTGTTGTAGGCAGCCCTCTGTACCTTGATATTTTCAAGGCCCTGGGGGCCAACCCTATTAATATGAACTGGGGAGAAGCTGTAACAGCATTCCAGCAAGGTGTTGTGGATGGACAAGAAAACCCCATTAATTCAGTTATTCTTCCCTACAAAGTCAACGAATTCCATAAATATCTCACCGATTGGCACTATGTAGTAGATCCCCTTATGTATGCTGTAAACAACAACATTTGGAAATCTTTTAGTCCAGAAGATCAGAAGCTCCTTCTGGAATGTGTAGCAGAGGCTTCGAAATATCAGATAGCTTTGTCACGCGTTGGTCTTGATGACGGGGAATCTTATGAATATCTCAAGAGTATCAATGAGTTGCCTGAAGTAACAGAGCCTTACAAGCATCTTGAAGGCCTGGGAATGGAAATAGTTCGCCTCAATGCTGATCAGGTAAAAGCCTTTGTAGAGAAAACACAACCTGTTTTCGATGCCTGGAAGAGCAAAATAGGAGAAGATCTTGTAAAGGCTGCAGAGGAAGACATGGCTTCTGTGAAGTAAGCGTTTTAAAAAGCTTCAAGATTCTTCTTAGAAGAATAGATGGGAGGGGAGATTTTTTCACCCTCCCACTCTTTCAGAAAGGAAAGGACTGTTTGCCTTATGCTGAAAAAAATATGGGATCACTTTGAAGAAGTTGTAGGGTCTGTAATGCTGATGATTATGGTAAGCGTTGCGTTTCTTAATGTTGTAACACGCTATTTTATAAAATATTCTCTTTCATTTACCGAAGAATTGGAAGTTAATCTTTTTGTATGGCTTGTAATGCTCGGAACGTCTTTGGCTTTTAGAAAAGGGGCTAATCTGAGCATGACCTTTTTTTATGAACGGTTTTCAGAGAAAAAACGAGCCTTTTTCTTCCTTTGTTCCTCTGTGGCTACAATGCTCTTTTTTGGTATTTTGGCTTATTTAGGATACATCGAAGTTGTTGATGAAATAGCCCTGAATGTTACTACTGAATCTCTGGATATTCCAGTTTGGATATATACTATCGCAACGCCAGTTTTTTCAGTGCTCATTATCATACGAATGGCGCAGTATACCTTAGAAGCTTATAAAAACCACCAATATTAGGGGGGATTAGAGTATGCATGCTATTTTGAAAGATCCTGCCTTATGGTCTCTTATCCTTTTTGTTATTCCTCTTCTTTTTCGTTTCCCCATTGCTATTGCATTAGGTGGGGCTGCTTTGGCGGTTTCATGGTTTTGGGGACTAGGACATCAAATGATTTCCTATAATTTCTTTGCTGGTATTGCTAAATTCCCCTTGTTAGCCATCCCTTTTTTTATTCTGGCTGGCATTATTATGGAAAAAGCGGGAATTGCCGAGAGAATTATCCGACTCATTAAAGAACTTGTAGGATCGGTTACTGGCGGTTTGGCAATAGCCACGGTGGGTGTGGCTACGTTCTGGGGAGCTGTAAGTGGCTCTGGTCCTGCCACAGTAGCTGCTATTGGATTGATCCTTATCCCGGGAATGGCAATTGCAGGATACGATAAGGCGTTTGCAGCAGCAGTGGTTTCTGTGGCATCTGGGTTAGCGATTGTTATTCCTCCGAGCATTGCTTTTATAGTGTACGGCGTTGTGACAGAAACATCTGTGAGTGCTTTATTTGCCGCAGGGGTTATCCCTGGAATTGTTGTGGCTATTTTTATGATGATATTTGTGTATTTTATCAGTAAAAAACATGGTTATAGGGGGGCTCCGCGGGGTGGCAAAGTAGCTCTCATCCGAGCCTTTAAAGAGTCTTTTTGGGGACTACTTACTCCAATAATTATTCTTGGAGGTATTTACGGAGGAATTTTTACGCCCACAGAAGCTGCTGCTGTGGCGGTTTTTTATGGTCTTTTTGTGGGAGTTTTTGTATATAAGACTATTACTATTAAGATTATGTTTGAAATTCTTTCTTCTACTGTGATATCTACGGCGGTGGTCATGATTGTTGTAACGTGTGCCGGGTTATATTCCTGGGTAGGAGCAACTGTGGGACTTATCGATAAAGCAGCCGCTCTTTTGCTTGGCCTTTCAGACAACCCTTTTATTATCCTTCTATTGATAAATGTGATTTTACTTTTCGCAGGAATGATTCTCGATGCAATTTCTATATATTATGTTTTCCTCCCTATTCTCGTTCCTATAATGGCTCATTTTGGATGGGATCCTATTTGGTTTGGTGTCATTATGACAGTAAATCTCGCTATTGGACAAGTAACGCCTCCTGTAGCAGTCAATCTCTACGTGGGCGCAAATATTAGTAATTTAACTATGGAACAGATTAGCAAGCCGGCTTTCCCTCTTATCTTTGCATCAATTCTTGCCCTTTTAGTTTTAATGCTTTTCCCATCTCTATCTACTTTTTTACCAAAGGCGTTTGGCCTATATTAAGGTTCCATAAGGAGGGTCATGATGGCTACTCTGGTTACTATGCCTAAATTAGGGCTGACTATGAATAGCGGAAGCATTGCGGAGTGGAAGAAAAAAGAAGGGGAATCGATAAAGAAGGGGGAGCCTTTCTTTGTTGTTGCTACCGATAAACTGACTTTTGACGTGGAATCACCAGAAGAAGGAGTTCTACTAAAAATACTCGTGCACGTACATGAAGACGTTCCAGTGGGGACACCTCTGGCTGTTGTGGGACAAGTAGGGGAAGATTACACGTCCCTTTTAGAAGAAAAAGATATAGTAAAGAGTGGCTCTCGCGATAGTATGGATATATCTTCCTCTGTGTCTACTCGATTAGTAAAAGCTTCTCCCCTCGCAAAAAAAACAGCTCGTGATCTTGGAATTGATATATCAGAGATAAAAGGAACAGGACCGGAGGGGCGTGTTGTAAAAAAAGATGTGGTGGCGTTTTCCCAGGCAGTTCCTCTGGTTCGTGGAGCTAAAGCCTCCCCTGTAGCTTGTAAGATGGCTTCAGATTTAGGAGTGGATTTGGCTACCATAGACAAAGAGGGTCGTATCATGAAGGAGGATGTAGCGGCTGCTCTGCTTTCCTCTCAAAAATCTCTTGCTTCGGCTCAGATAGGAAAACGGATTCCTCTAACAAATATGCGGAAAGTTATAGGGGAGAGGATGCTTCTTTCCGCTACGACTATTCCTAGTGTGACCTATAACATGGATGTGGATTTCTCCCAACTCATAACTATGAGGCAGACAATGAATAAGGGAATAGAAAAGAGGGGAATAAAGATATCTTTTAATGATATCTTTATGAAAATTTGTGCTCAGGCTCTTTTAGAGTTCCCCATGACAAATGCTAGTTTAGAGGAGCAAGAAGTTGTTCTGCATGAAAATGTGAACATAGGTTTGGCTGTTGCCGTGGAGGGTGGACTGGTTGTTCCCAACATAAAGGCAGTTCAAGATAAGAGTCTTCTGCAAATAGCTCTGGAATCTGCCGATATTGTGGAGCGAGCGCGATCAAATAGACTTGAGTTAGAGGAGATGCAAGGAGGAACTTTTACAATTACCAATCTAGGGATGTTTGGTGTACATAACTTTACTCCCATTATTAATCCACCAGAAGCTTGTATTCTCGGCATAAATGCTATTGTAGAAAAAACAGTGGTCGTTGGTGGAGAAATTAAGATTCTTCCTATCTCTACCTTATCTGTATCTGCCGATCACCGTTTAGTGGATGGGGCTGATGCCGCGAAGTTTATAGCTCGAATAAAAGAATTAGCGGAGAACCCCTACTTGCTTCTTTTGTAGGAAATATAAGGAGGCTTATGGCAACTCATGGCATACACAGTGACCATGCCTAAACTCGGCTTAACAATGAATGAAGGTACTATTTTAGAGTGGAAGAAAAAAGAAGGGGATTGGGTCAAGAAAGGGGAAGTCCTTTTCGTTGTGGGCACAGACAAATTGACTTTCGAGGTGGAAGCTCCTGAAAGCGGTTTCCTCGCATCTGTTGTAGTTTCATGTGGGGGAGCGGTACCTGTTTCGGCTCCCGTAGCTTTTCTTGCAGACAAAGGAGAAGATATTTCCTCTCTTCACCAAGAGAAAAAAACGCGGGAAGAAGAGTCTTTCACTCTAACAATCCCTCCTTCATCTTCCGAAAAGGAAGTCGTGGTTATTGGAGGGGGGCCTGGCGGATATGTAGCGGCTATTCGAGCTGCTCAGCTCGGAGCCCATGTAACCCTCATAGAGAAAAGATATCTTGGCGGAGCATGTCTGAATGTTGGGTGTATTCCTACAAAAGTGCTACTTCATACAATAGAACTTTATACAGCTTTGCATGACGGAGATATATTGGGGTTGGAAGTAGAGAAGATTTCTGTAAATTGGCAGAAACTTATGGAAAGAAAAAATCATGTAGTGGAACAACTGGTAGGTGGAGTTAGTGTCCTGCTGAAATCTAATGGGGTTTTTGTTTTAGAAGGGAAAGCGGAATTTATCTCCCCTAAAGCAGTAGAAGTAACATCTCCTCAAGGGGAAAAATCGATAGTTGAAGGAGATATTTTTATCATAGCAACAGGTTCGGAACCCACCATTCCACCTGTTCCCGGATTTGACCTCCCGGGAGTAATTACAAGTAACGAGGCCTTACGTTTGGAAAGTGTTCCATCTTCTATGATTGTAGTTGGCGGCGGGGTGATCGGACTGGAATTTGCTTCTATATATTCCTCTCTAGGTTGCAAGGTAACGGTGGTAGAAATGTTGCCAGATATTTTGCCTAACATAGACGAAGAAATAGCCGCAATTATTAAGGGGGTGCTTGCCAGGGATGGCGTTGTCTTTTATACATCGTCGAAAGTAACAGGCGTTCACAGAGGAACAAATGGGCTTACTGTTTTTGTAGAAAACGAAGAGGGAATATTGACGATCGAGGCTGAAAAGGTTTTGATAGCAGTAGGGAGACATCCCTTTACCCAAAACCTTGGATTAGAAAAAGCAGGGGTCTCCTCTGTACGAGGCCGAATAGGTGTAAATGTTTTTCTAGAGACCAATGTCCCCAATATTTATGCGATTGGAGACTGTGCTTCTCCTATTATGTTAGCCCATGTAGCCTCTCATGAGGGAATGGTAGCTGCTGAAAACGCTATGGGGCATAGAGTTAAAATAGATTATAAAACAGTTCCAAACACTATTTACACGTTTCCGGAAATAGCTGCAGTAGGCATGACTGAGCGTCAAGCTCGAGAGCAAGGTTTTCAGGTAAAGGTGGGGCGTTTCCCTCTCATTAATAATGGGAAATGTGTCATAATGAATCAACTTGATGGTCTGGTGAAATATGTGGTAGATGAAAAATACGGAGAAATTTTGGGAGTTCACATTATTGGGCCGCGAGCAACAGACCTTATCGTGGAAGGAGCCTTAGCGCTTCGTCTTGAGGCTACTGTGGAGGAAATTATTTCTACTGTCCACGCCCATCCTACCGTCGGAGAAGCTTTGGGAGAAGGTGCGCTTGCAGCTTTAGGGCGATCGATACATTTGCCTGCTAAAAATAAAAAGTAGAGAAAACTTATAAGAGGTAGAAAACATGGGGGAGGGGAGCTCATAAGAAGCTTCCTTCTCCTTTTTCTTTTTTCATCTAGAATGCATTTGTTCCATTTGTTCCAGTTGTTGCAATGGATAAACCTGACGTTTTTTTAATAAAAAGTCTCCAACGCGCTACACTTTTTGCCTTTCTGTTAGGGCTCTCTAACATTTGACCTCATGCGCTTGTGGTGGTAGATTATATTCCAATCGTGGTCGACCGGTCGACCACGTTCAAAATCTCACGCATTAGATACAGCATTTTAAGACAAAAGACTCCTTTAAAGAAGTATTTGAAGGCGCCATGTTCTTTTTCATGTCTATGTTCAGGCTGTGCCTTTATTAAAAAATATCTCTATATAAAATGTGGATAGCGGCTCAGAGAGAACGGTGCTAAGAGGCGTTGAAGAAAGAAGTTAGATAATGGAAAAGCACAGGTGTTTTATATTGCCCCTGTTTCTCGGCGTGGGAAACGAAGAATGCATTCTAAATGTAATGTATAAAATACAGATTATGTTGTAATTCCATACACTCTAAAATTATACTTTTAGTGAGGGGTGGTTGTCTGTGCTTAGGTACGTGATTCGGAGGATGTTGTTACTTATACCTGTAGTTCTGAGCGTTATGATCATTCTCTTCACAATTCTCTATTTTACTCCTGGAGATCCGGCACGAATTGCTCTTGGTCAGGAAGCAACTCCTGAGACTATAGAAGCGTTTCGCGCTGAGCATGGTTTGGATGACCCTTTCTTCGTGCAATTGGGGCGCTATCTTTATAAGGCAGTTTTTCACGGAGATCTTGGTTATTCCTATGCAATGAAGAGCCCTGTCTCCATGGAATTGGCCTCGCGTGTACCAGTTACTATGAAGCTCGCTTTTTGGGCTGTCACTTTTAGTACACTAGTGGGAATTCCATTGGGGGTTATTTGTGCAATTCGTCAGTATTCTTTGTTAGACAGTATCACGACTCTTGTAACTCTACTCGGTGTTTCCATGCCTACCTTTTGGACGGGCCTTCTTTTTATCCTCGCCTTTTCCGTGCATTTGGGATGGCTGCCTTCCATGGGATTTGATTCAGCAAGCCAAATGGTTTTGCCTATCATTACTTTGTCCGGATCGGCAGTGGCTCTCTTTGCCAGAATAACCAGATCGAGCATGTTAGAGGTTATTCGCTCCGATTATATTCGTACTGCTCGAGCTAAAGGACAAAAAGAAAGCATAGTCATTATGCGTCACGCCTTGCCCAATGCTATGATCCCAATTCTTACCATTATCAGTATGCAGTTTGGAATGCTTCTGGGAGGCTCTATTGTTACAGAGGCTATTTTTTCCATCTCTGGAGTGGGAAGATTGATGCTGGAGGCTATTAACATGCGTGATTACCCTATTATTCAGGGCGGAGTGCTGTTTATCTCTATAGCTTTCTGTTTTGTTAATTTGGCAGCGGATATCCTTTATGCTTTTGTCGACCCACGGATTCATGTGAAATAGAGGTGGAAGAGTCAGATGTTGAAGAATAATTCTATGATGAAATACACGCTTATAAGGTTGCGGAGGAATTACTTAGCTATTCTTGGCCTCGTTATCCTTCTCATATTAATAGGCATGGCAATATTTGCAGATCATCTTGCTCCTTATGGTTACGCTGAACAGGACTACATGATGATCCGAAAACCACCTTCTGCAGCCCACCTTTTAGGGACAGATGAGTTTGGACGAGATGTGTTGAGCCGGCTTATTTATGGTTCTAGGGTTTCGTTGCAAGTTGGCTTAATAGCTGTTTCCATTTCTTTAATTGCAGGAGGGGCTATTGGAGCTATTGCCGGATACTTCGGTGGGAAAATAGATAACTTCCTTATGCGTATTATGGATATTCAGCTTGCTATTCCAACTATCCTTTTAGCGATTGTCATATCCGCTGCTCTTGGGCCTGGCTTGTTTAACCTGATGGTGGCTGTAGGCATAACGTCTATTCCACGCTTTGCTCGTCTCACGAGAGCTTCGGTACTTTCTATAAAGGGTATGGAATTTATAGAAGCAGCCCGTGCTATGGGAGCCAGTCATACTCGTATAATTTTGCTCTATATATTACCGAACTGTGCGGCTCCTCTTATCGTTCAGTCTACTCTCAGTGTGGCGAATGCTATTCTTTTTGCAGCTACTTTGAGTTTCCTTGGCTTGGGTATTCAGCCTCCTTACCCTGAATGGGGAGGAATGCTTTCAGCCGCAAGGCCATATCTGAGAAACAGTGCGTATTTAAGCATTGCTCCTGGCTTGGCCATTATGATCACCATTATGGCTTTGAATTGTGTTGGTGATGGTCTGCGGGATGCCCTTGATCCGAAACAGAAACGGTAGGTGGACAGACATGATTGATGATAAATCTCTTCCTCTTCTTGATATACGAGACCTTTCCGTGCGTTTTAATACAGACTCGGGTGTTGTGGAGGCTGTTAACCATTTGAACCTTTTCCTTCATAAGGGGAAGGCTCTGGGGCTTGTAGGCGAGACAGGAGCAGGTAAAACTACAACGGCTCTTGCGGTGCTTCGGCTTATTCAGACACCTCCCGGGGAAGTTACAAACGGCGAAATTATTTTTGAAGGTCAGGACATTATGAAGATGACTGAAGCTGAAATGCGACATGTGCGCGGCGATCGAATTGCCATGATTTTCCAAGACCCCATGTCATCTCTCAATCCTATTATGACAGTGGAAGAGCAGATTATGGAAATGATCTCTCTTCACTCGAATTTATCTAAAGAGGATGCGCACAAACGCACTCTTGAAATGCTTCAGCTCGTCGGGATCAGAACAGAGAGGGCCAAAGATTATCCGCACCAGTTTTCTGGGGGAATGCGACAGCGGGTGGGTATTGCTATTGCTCTCGCCTGTAAGCCGAGCCTTCTCATCGCTGATGAAGCTACTACAGCTCTGGATGTCACTATTCAGGCACAGGTTTTAGAGCTCATAAAAGAGCTTCAATCGGTAGTGAAGACGTCGTTAATCCTTATTACTCACGATTTGGGAATTGTGTCTGAAATTTGTGATGATGTGGCGATTATGTATGCAGGTCGTCTCGTAGAGTATTCTAATATTCGTCAGCTGTACAGCAAACCGATGCATCCTTATACACAAGGTCTTTTTAACGCTGTTCCTAAACTTGATAGCGATATTAGTAAAAAGCTTGCAGTCATACCTGGACTTCCACCTGATCCAACGGATCTGCCGAAAGGGTGTTGTTTTTCTCCTCGTTGTCCTTATGCTCAGGATATTTGCCACAAAAAAGCTTGTGGTATGAAAGAGTATGAGCCGAATCATTTTGTTGATTGTTATTTCCCATTGGGTGTTGAAGGGGGTCGGCGATAGTGTGCGGACAGACCGAAACGAATGAAGCTTTTGTTGATATCAAGCATCTTAAGAAATACTTCAATGTCCATAAAGGCCTTTTGCATGCTGTGGATGACGTAACACTTACTATCCCTAAAGGGAAGACCCTTGGGCTCGTAGGAGAGTCTGGATGTGGAAAGTCAACTCTGGGAAGGGTTGTCATAGGCCTTATAGAAGCTACAGGCGGGGAAGTTCTTTTTGACGGGGAGGACGCTCTGAAATTTAATAAAGAACAAAGAAGCGAGTTCCGTAAAAGAGCCCAGATAGTATTTCAGGACCCCTTTTCATCGTTAAACCCAAGAATGTCAGTGTCGCAACTGATTGCAGAACCCTTGTTAATCAATAAGGCGTGCTCTGATAAAAAAGAAATGGATGTCAAGATTAAAACATTGATGGATACTGTGGGACTTGCTGAGCGTCTCGCCACATCCTTCCCTCATGAACTTGACGGAGGGCGACGTCAGCGTATTGGAATAGCCCGAGCTCTTGCTCTTGATCCGGAATTTATTGTTCTTGATGAGCCAGTATCTGCGTTAGATGTATGTATTCAGGCCCAAATTCTCAACCTTCTTGGTGATTTGCAGAGAGATCGGGATTATACCTATCTTTTTATATCTCATGATCTCAGCGTTGTCCGTTATGTCTCTGATGAAGTGGCTGTTATGTATCTGGGTCAGGTTGTAGAAAAGGCAGGTAATACAGTGCTTTTTAAAGAGCCTCTTCACCCTTATACACAAGCGTTGCTTTCAGCGGTGCCAGTTATAGACTTGGATAACAAGAATAAAAGGATTTTGCTTGAAGGAGATGTTCCTAGCCCGATTAATCCTCCATCAGGGTGCAGATTCGCAGGTCGTTGTGCCTATCGC
Organism: Aminobacterium sp. UBA4908; assembly: GCF_002398115.1. Taxonomy (NCBI): domain Bacteria; kingdom Thermotogati; phylum Synergistota; class Synergistia; order Synergistales; family Aminobacteriaceae; genus Aminobacterium; species Aminobacterium sp. UBA4908. Next base: position 53,005 of record NZ_DHCG01000008.1, on the reverse strand, counting down.
CAAGAAATTTGTCAGAAGGAGACTCCAACCCTTACTGAGATTGAGCCAGGGCATTTTGTCTCTTGCCATTTTACGCGACATCTGGAACGTCATAAGTAATGAAAGCTATGGGAAACACGATACGCCAAGAGCCAGAACAATTTTTAGAACACGTACGTTGGTTTGTAGGTGTGCCTATAGGAACAAATCCTTTAATCCTGTGGGATATAAGTGTTTCCCTGGCTATTTTATGGGGAATCGCGGTCGTTTTCGTTACTTTTGTTCAATCTTTTTTGGGTGGGGTGACGATTGGAGTCTACGTGAGAACTGCTGTTATTTTTGCCAATTATCTTGTTGCATTTGCAGCAGGAGCCTTTGTGATTGTTGCCTTTCTACTCTTTCAAAACCATTATATAGTGCTCTATCGTTTTGATGTTGATAGGGTTTACAGTGAAAGTATGAAGGGAAAGTTTTTTTCCCTGAAAGACAGCGTGCATTGGCGCCCCTTCCCAGCAGATCCCGTTACAGTTACTTCCAAGCGAAATGTAACGAAGGCAGTTTCATGGAACAACGTACGTTGTTATCAGGCAGTAGATGCTCTTCGAACAATACTTCTTAAGGGGGAACGAGGAACTCTTTTGCGGATTTATTGTCCCAATGAAGGTACATATAGACGGGCTTTAACCTATATTCAAAAGCAATTGAAGGACAAAACTGCATAGAGAGGGCCCCTTTGTGGAACGGAGGCCGAGGCATGAAGGAATTTCTTGCACAGAAAGTTCGGGAGATATCGGATGATGTTATCCAATGGAGACACAGAATCCATGAAAATCCAGAACTAAGCTTTTGTGAAGTAGAAACGTCTAGGTTGATCGAAGAAAAACTACGTTCTTTTCATGTGGATGTGGTCCGCAGAATTGGTCGAAGTAAGACAGGTGTTTATGCGGAGCTTTATGGCACAGGAGATGGCCCTAAACGTTGTATAGGCCTTCGCGCTGATATTGATGCGCTGCCAATCCAAGAACAATCTGGAGTTCCATATGCTTCAAAAAAGGATGGAGTTTTTCATGGTTGTGGGCATGACTCTCATGCTGCTATTTTGCTTGGAACAGCTTGGCTTCTTAGCGAGATGAGGGATCAATTTTCTGGGTGCGTAAAGTTCTTTTTCCAACACGCAGAAGAAGTATTAGGTGGAGGGAAAGAGTTTATAGAGGCAGGCGTAATGGAGAGCCCTCATGTGGATGGGGTTTTGGCCCTTCACGCACTCCCAGATATATATGTGGGAGAAATAGGGGTTCGGGATGATTTTATGACTGCTGGTGTAGACGAGTTAAAAATAACAGTAGAAGGGAAACAGGCCCATGGAGGATATCCTCACTATGGAGTGGATACGATTCTTGCAGCCTCTACTATAGTGACCACTCTTCAAAGCTTGGGATCGCGGGAGTTAGCCCCTACTGACTGTGCTTTTGTCACCTTTGGCCGCATTGAAGGAGGAATATCTAATTCCTATATTGGCGGTCCTGTTGTTCTTGAAGGATCTATTCGTTATCTTCGTAAAACTACGCAAGAGCTATTTCATCGCCGAGTTTGTGAAATAGCGAAGAGCGTGGGGCAGGGACTTCGTGCAAAAGTCACAGTGGAGATTACGCCTGAAATAATTCCTACATGTGTAGATAAAAAATGGGTCAATCGTATTCGCCGAGTCTGCCAAAATGTGGAGTCTGTGAACCGTGTGGTGGATTTACCTTCGCCGGCTATGGGGGGCGAAGACTATGCATACTTTTTGGAAAAAGCACCTGGCGCGCTTTTCCGCTTAGGTGTCAGAACTCCCGAGGGACCGCACTGTCCAACTCACTCAGTTGATTTCTATGTTGATGACAAGGCAATTCCTATCGGTATGGAGGTGATGACAGGCGCAGTCCTTGACGCTCTTCAAGAAGATGAATGATCTTTCTATTCTACGTGGTAGCACCTATCATATTTTCAAGGAGTGACGGTATATGAAGGGAAAGAGCTTTTTAGGTTTATTGTTTGCAGTGGCAATGTTGACAATAGTGGCTACAACTGGCTTTGCAGCAGGGATGGACACGCTTACAGTAGGTTTCCCTGGAGATGCTAAAAGCCTTGATCCTCACAAAGCCACAGATACAATGTCTTTTGCCGTTATTAGACATATTAACGAGCCTCTTGTTACAGTAGATGGCAAGACAAAAGAACTTGTTCCCGTATTGGCTGAGCGCTGGGAGATATTGGACGACCAGACGTACAAGTTCTATCTCAAAAAAGGCGTAAAGTTTCACAACGGCGAAGAACTTACTGCCGAGGATGTAGTTTTTTCCCTGAAAAGAGCAGCTTCACCTGAGTCTCTCTTCGCAAAGTCAAGAGGAGCCTACATTGATCCAGAAGGCTTTGAAATTATTGATAAATATACCTTGATTGTAAAAACTCGTGGCCCTATAGGTGGTTGGCTAGAGTCTATGAAACACCCCTATGCAAATATTTTTAATAAGAAAGCTGTAGAAGAAGCAGGTGACGAATATTTCAGAAACCCTGTAGGAACAGGTCCCTTTGAATTTAAGAGCTGGGTAAAAGGCGAACGTATAGAGCTGACAGCCTTTGAAGATTACCATGGTAAGAAACCTAACTTTAAGAACCTGAATATCCTTATCCTTCCTGATGATAGCAGCCGTGTTATTGCTCTGGAAACAGGGTCTGTTGACATGATCTATGCTGTTCCACCAAGTGATTACGATCGGCTTAAAGATTCTTCCAAGGTAAAGGTTGTCAATGCGCCGGGACTTCGTATTCTGTACTTAGGGATGAACAACGATAAGAAGCCTCTGAATGATCCTCGCGTTCGTCTCGCTATTGATTATGCTCTTAACAAAGATGCTTTCAACGAGATCGTGTATCAGGGTAACTCTGTAAAACCTTATGGACCTCTGCCCACAGCAAGTACCTTTACTCCTGCAAATGCAGAACCCTGTCCCTATGATCCTGAAAAGGCAAAGGCTCTTTTGGCAGAGGCTGGGTATCCTGATGGAATCACGCTGGAACTTTGGACAGGTAACTTCCGGGATCGTGTTAGCGGAGCTACAGTCATTCAGTCCATGCTTGCCCAGGTGGGAATTAAAGTTAACATTCAGGTTTTTGAATCTGGAGTGTTGGACGGAAAAGCCAAGGGTAAGGATCACGACATGGTTATTGCCACATGGGGAATGCAGACAAACCGTGATGCTGGCATGTACTGGGTAGGACTTTTCCACTCTGGAGCTATTGGTTCATCAAACTGGGCTCGAATGAACGACTCTGTTTTTGAGCCTATTCTTAATAAAGCACAGATTACAGTAAACGCAAAGGAACGTGCCGCTCTTCTGCAGCAGGCTTGGGACAGGCTCTATGAAGTCCATCCCATCGTCCCTCTCGCAATTGCCGACGAGATATATGGCGGCAGAAAAGATCTTGTAGGCATGGAAGATTTTGCAGATGGGCAGCTTAACTATCTTGGAGATCTTTCCATACAAGAATAGCTTTTAAAGAGTTGACAGCGTTTATTTTGGGTGATTTGTAAAAACTCGGTCGCAACTCTAACTTCTTCCATAAAGGATGGATATATTATGGGTAAGAAAATCATTTTGCGTGCTTTGTGTGTCGCCTTGTTGCTTATGGTTTTAACGACAATGGGTTTCGCAGCTTCCATGGATGCATTTACTCTTGGTATTCCAGGAGACGCGAAAAGCCTTGATCCTCAAAAAGCTGTGGATAGTATGTCTTTTGCCGTTATTAAACATATTAATGAGCCTCTTGTTACGGTAGATGGCAAGACAAAAGAGCTTGTGCCTGTTTTAGCTGAGCGCTGGGAGATACTAGATGACCAGACTTATAAGTTTTATCTCAAAAAAGGCGTAAAGTTTCATAATGGTGATGAGCTGACAGCTGAAGATGTGGTTTACTCTTTAAAACGAGCCACATCCCCTGAATCTGTGTTTGCTGGCTCTAAGGGGAAATTTATCGATCCTGATGGTTTCCAGATTATCGATAAGTATACGGTAATTGTAAAAACTCGCGGACCTGTAGGCGGCTGGCTTGAGTCTATGAAACATCCTTATGCAAGTATATATAGCAAAAGAGCAGTGGAAGAAGCTGGTTCGGAATATTTCCGGAATCCTATAGGGACAGGCCCCTTTAAGTTCAAGAGTTGGGTAAAAGGCGAGCGTGTAGAGTTAACAGCATTTGAAGATTATCACGGTAAGAAACCTAACTTCAAGAATTTAACTTTCTTAGTCCTTCCTGATGATAGCAGCCGAGTGATCGCTCTTGAAACAGGTACAGTTGACATGATCTATGCGTTGCCTCCTTCTGATTGTGCCAGGTTGGAAGGGTCTTCTAAAGTGAAGGTTGTGGAAGCACCTGGACTTGTGCTTACGTATCTCGGAATGAATACTCAAAAGAAGCCCCTTAACGATCCTCGCATACGCCTCGCTATTGAGTACGCCTTAAACAAGGAAGCTTATAACGCAGTAGTGTACCAGGATAAATCTGTTGTTCCTGCCGGTCCTCTTCTTGCAGCGAGCACTTTTACTCCACAGGGAGTAAAATCTTATTCCTGCGATGTTCAGAAAGCGAAGGAACTTCTGAAAGAGGCTGGTTATGCTGATGGGATGACACTGGATTTGTGGATGAGCAACTTCCAGGAACAGGTTAATGGAGCTACTGTCATTCAGTCCATGCTTGCCCAGGTGGGAATCAAAGTTAACATTCAGGTTTTTGAATCTGGAGTGTTTGATGAGCAAGTAAAGAAAAATACCCATGATCTTATTATAAGCAGATGGGGCATGCAGACCAACCGAGATGCTGGCCAGTACTGGCTTCCTCTTTTCCATTCATCGAGCATTGGGGCTACAAACTGGACAGCGTTGAAAGACGAAACTCTTGATAGCTATATAGATACAGTGAATACCACTGTTGATGAAGGGAAACGAAAGGAACTCTTCCAGAAAATATGGGATCGGCTGGATGAACTCCATCCTGTGGTCGTCCTTACAGTGCCCAACGAGCTCTATGGCGCGCGAAAAGACTTGGTGGGGCTTGAGAACTTTTATGATGGCCGTTTGAATTATTTGGGAGACTTAGCCTTAGAAGACTAGTTTTCAAATCTATCGACCCTGTAGCCCTGCTTCGCCTTTGGGCCTTTTCTTATACGAGGGTGGAGCAGGGCCTTTTTAAAATATATTCCAAACGACGTTGTTGTTTTTATATAGCCTGCATCCTTTCTATAGACACAATCTCAATATTTAAATGTGAATAACAGGAGGAAAACATGGTGGATCACGACCGTTTCCAAAAACTGGTAGAGCTGTTAAACCAGAAAGAGCTGGATGCTGTTTTTCTTGCCCCCTCCTCTGATTTAAAGTATGTAACTGGACTAGATTTCCGACCAGACTCCCGCCTTAAAGGTGCTCTTGTTACAAAGGAAGGAAAAAGTTTCTTTTTATGCCCCTCTCTTCATAGAGGAGACGTGAAAAGCATTGAGAGAGATATTCCGATCCTAGAATGGAATGATAATGACTGGTTCCAAAATACTTTCAAAGAGGGGCTCTCTCGCGTAGGGTTGCCCCATTCTCCGCGAATTGCTTTCACGAGAGGTATTGAAGCCGGTGACATGATCGACGCTGTTCAAGGGACGAATGTGGAGTGTGTCAATGGCTTTTCACTCCTTGCTCCTATGCGATCTATAAAAAACAAAAAAGAACTCGAGCTTATGAGAAAAGCATCTTCTATGAATGACAAAATGATGGAAGCTGTCAAGGCTTATATTCGGCCGGGTATATATGAGAGCGATATTGTTAGATTCGTTATGAATTTCCACGAATCCCATGGGGGGGCTCCTCGTATTCCTGGCGTTAGTACGGGCCCCAATAGTGGGAAAGCTCACTATGCAAGAGACAATAACCGTGTAGTGCAAGAGAGAGATGTTGTCATGATTGATTCAGGGGGATGGTACGATGGATACAGTCATGACATGACGAGAACTTTTTTTGTTGGGACTCCAACAGATGAGCAGAGAAAAGTATATGAAATTGTTTTAGAAGCGCAGCTTGCGGCAGAGGAGAAAGTTCAAATTGGCGCTATTCCGAGAGATATTGATAGCGTAGCTCGAGATATTATCACAAAACATGGGTATGGTGAAGCTTTTAACCATCGTCTGGGGCATGGAATAGGCATGGATGGCCATGAGGCTCCTTATATATCCCAAGGAAATGATATTCCCCTTGTTGAGGGGAACTGTTTCAGCATAGAGCCGGGAATTTATCTTGAAGGTACGTTTGGAGTTCGTATTGAAGATCTTATGATGCTGACAGAGTCAGGTAAAGAAATCATCACATTATTCTCTAAAGAACTTACTATCCTATAAATCAAATATGATATGAAGGGACGGCGATCTTTCTTGGCTTCTGAAATTCTTCAGAAATCCTTTGATTTAAAAGAATATATTGTTCAAGTAAAACGTAAAATTCACCGAGAGCCAGAGCTCAGTATGCAAGAGGTTGCAACTACAGCTTTTGTTCAATCTGAGCTAAAAAAAATGGGAATAGAGATGGTTCCTCTTGGTTTAAACGTGGGAGTTTTAGGCATCATTGAGGGGAAGAAAAAAGGGAAAGGAAAGGTTACGGCTCTCCGCGCAGATATGGACGCTCTTCCTATCCAGGAGACGGCAGATGTGCCAGATAAGTCTATCGTTCCGGGTGTAATGCATGCTTGTGGCCACGATTGCCATACAGCCATGCTGTTAGGCGCAGCTAAAATACTTCTAGGTATGAAAGATCACTTTTCCGGAACAGTGAAGCTCCTCTTTCAGCCGGCGGAAGAAAATCTGGACGGCTCAAAATATATGATAGAGCAAGGTGTTCTTGATAACCCGAAGGTTGATTATATTTTGGGCCTTCACGGGCATTCCTTTTATAACATTGGTGAGATAGCTTTGCGAGAGGGGGCATATATGGCCTCTTCTGACTTCTTTACCGTTAAAATTACTGGAGCGAGTGGTCATGGAGCGTATCCTCACCGTACAGGTTGTGATCCTATATTAGCTGCCTCGAATTCTGTAATGGCCATTCAAAGTATCATCACTCGGCAAATTGATGCCCTCGATAATGTTGTGATCTCTGTTTGTGAAATTCACGGCGGTACAGCAAAGAATATTATTCCTGAAACAGTAGAATTTTCGGGATCCGTCAGATGCCAGAATATGGAGACGAGAAATACGATAGAAGAACGTATTCGTGATGTTGTTCAGGGAGTGGCTTCTAGCTACAAATGTGAAGCGAAACTAGATTATCATTATGGAGTTCCACCTCTGACGAACTCTCCAGAAGTAGCAAAAATTGTTCGAGAGAGTGCACAGAAACTAATTGGAGAACAGAGCGTAAAGTATATTGATATTCCAGCAATGGGCTCTGAAGATTTTTCTAGATACTTAGAAGTTGTCCCAGAGGGTGTTTTTGCACGTTTAGGCCTATGTGATCCTCAAAAGGGTGCGCCTGTTTTTCATAATGGCAGCTTTGTTTTCCCAGAAGAGGCCCTTCCATATGGCACAGCTTTGTTTGTTCAGTTTGTTCTTGAGGCAAATCAGTAGAATAAATACGTTACGGAGAAAAATTCTTTTATTGAAATATTCTTATAACCTATAATTATATCATGAAAACTGTTATTTATTCGTAATAAAGGTATCAATATGACTTTTTAGGTTGACCAGTGTCCTTTTAGATGGTAAATTTCATTTTGGTCGACCAATTAATCGGCCAAGATGGGGGAAATGCGTATGCCAGAAGAGCAGAGGCACAATACCAATCTTCAAGGAAAATTAAAAGACCTTGTTATTCGTCATATTCGAGAGCAGGTTTTTGAGAAAAAATCGTTGCGCTGTGGAGATCAAATTAATGAAAGAGAGCTTTCTCGTACTTTAGGTGTGAGCAGGTCCCCTGTTCGCGAAGCTTTGAATGAGCTGGAAGAACAGGGGTTAATCTACTCAATCAGATATAAAGGCTGGTTTGTTTCGACTTTCCGAGAAGAAGATTTTTTTGAGATCAATAAGTTGCGTGTCCTTTTGGAACACACTCTTCTGGAATCTGTTATTGTTGAAGGAGGACCAAGCAAGAAAGATATAGAGCAGCTCGAAGTTCTCAATAAAGAACTGTACGAGATTATGAACAGTCCTGATTTGGGAGATAAAAAGGCATTCGAGTTTGCTGAGAAGGAGATGACGTTTCACTCCTATCTTTGCTCTCTTGCTCAAAGCGATTGTTTTTGGACTAAAAAGATGCTCAGAAATCTTTTCTATCAAATTCGTTGTTCTTTCGACAGATGGCTTTATAAGGACTGGCAGATGAAGGCTAGCGTTGCAACCCACGACATGATTATTCAATGTCTGAAAAGAAAAGAGTTAGAAAAACTGCGAGCCTTACTATTTCGAAGGTTAGGAAGAGAGGCTGTTATTTCTCCAGGCAATCAACGTAATACAGAGTGATAAAATCCCATATCATGGTTGTTTCTCTTTTTTCCACAGCTTCACGTAGTGGTAGAGAGGGGCCAAGAATAAAGAAGAGATGGCAATGGGAGAGATTATTAAGAGAAATCTCTCCCATTTTCTTTTTTCTATTTTTATTCTTCCAGACGGAAAAGAGCGTCTTTAAAGCATTCAGTAAGGGTTGGATGTGGATGTATGGTTCGGGCTACATCCCGTGCCGTCATCCCTTGTGCTACTGCTAAGGCTGCCTCGCCAATGAGAGAGGAAGCTTCAGGTCCCGCAATGTGAACACCGAGAATCTGCCCATTTTCTTTAGAGGCTATGACTTTGATAAACCCGTCTGTCTCATTAAGAGCTTGGGCCATTCCATTTCCTAAGAAATAGGCGCGGGCCGTTTTTATAGGGATATTACGTGCCTCAGCTTCATCCTCGGTAATGCCAGCTACAGCAATCTCGGGGTCTGTAAAAACACACCATGGAACGTGATCTGGATTAATAATATATTCTCGGCCAAGAATGTGCTCTATGGCAGCTAAAGCATGATATTCTGCCAGATGGGCCAGCATCATTCCACCGGTTACATCACCGATGGCATAAACATCAGGTATGTTTGTCTGCATATGTTTATCCACGGTAATCCCTTTTTTGGAATAGTTTATGCCACTTGTCTCAAGGCCGTACCCATCAAGAATAGGAACCATACTTGAGGCGAGGAGAAAACGGTCACAGATAATCTTTTCAGCTCCTTTAGGAGTTGTTCCATAAAGAGCTATATGTCCTTCTTCTCGAACGGCTTTTTCTGGGGTGAAGTAATCAACCATTTTGATCTTCATCTTTTTGAGAGACTGGATAAGCTTTTTCTTTATGTCTTTATCTGAACGACGCAAAACTTGATCAGAATGTTTCAATATCGTCACTTCTCGTCCCATTCGACGAAGAAGAACAGCGAGTTCTACTGCGATAACGCCAGCTCCTATTACTGCCACCGATTTAATATTCCCGCATTCAGGATATTTCCAAAGTTCAGGATACGTTACAGCATAATCTCCAGTAATAGCTTCCGGTAAATCGCTGCCCTCGAAGGCCATAGCCAGAGATCTGGCTCCGGTAGCTATAATAAGATGTTTCCCTTCTATAAGGCGTTCCCCATCTGATGTCTGAACCTTTACGACCTTTGTTCCTTCAACGTGCTGTAGCGTACCTGTTCCGTGGACTACATCCACGCCAGACATACGCATAAGGGTAGAGATCCCTTCCTGCAACTTCCCTACAATCTGTTCTTTATGAGCCCACATGTCTTCAACAGATCCGTGCCCACCAACAATGCGAGCATAATAGGCTTTTGTGGGTATGCAGCCTCTGTTGAGGCATGTTCCACCAAGTCGATCTTTTTCGATCATAACTGTTTTCAAACCGTTTTTGGCAGCGAGCTCGGCGGCCTTATTTCCTCCAGGACCCCCACCAAGGACGATTACATCGTACATAAATCCACCTCCTGCTATTTCCCATGAAAGAAAGGGACCCGGTAGAGAAATATTCCTCCGGGCCCCTTTCGCTTCGTGTCTCTTATTATTCTTCTTCAGGCTGCCAGCGGAGCACGGGCTTTCTGGCAGCTTGCGTTTCGTCAAGCCTGGAAACGATAGTGCAGTACGGAGCATCCTTGAAGCATTCAGGTTTCTCTTCAGCTTCCTTAGCTATAGCTAGGAGAGCTTGTATGAATGCATCAATTTCTTCTTTGCTTTCTGTTTCTGGTGGTTCTATCATTATGGCTTCTTCCACGAGATGTGGGAAGTAGACTGTGGATGGGTGGAATCCATAATCCATCAGTCTCTTTGCCATATCAAGAGTAGACACTCCAAATTCATTATGCTGCTTTTTCCCCGATAAAACAAACTCATGTTTGCATATCCTATCGAAATCAAGAACAAAATCTTTTTTGAGCATCGCCTGTGCGTAATTCGCATTAAGAACGGCATTTTCTGCCACTGCTCTTAATCCATCTGGCCCCATAGTTCGAATATACGTGTAGGCTCTGACCAACACTCCAAAATTGCCGTAGAAAGAACGTACTTTCCCTATAGAAAGAGGTCGGTCGTAATCGAAGTCATACGTATTATCGTTGTTCTTCACCACTAATGGAGAGGGTAAGAAAGGAACGAGTTTCTCGCAAACGCCAACTGGACCTGAGCCAGGCCCCCCTCCGCCGTGAGGTGTACTGAAAGATTTATGGAGGTTGAGGTGTATAACATCGAATCCCATATCGCCAGGTCGAGCTTTTCCGAGAATAGCGTTCGCATTTGCTCCATCATAGTAAAGAAGGCCACCTGCGTCGTGAATGATCTTCGCAATTTCTAGGATATCTTCTTCAAAGAGCCCCAATGTGTTGGGGTTGGTGAGCATAATGCCGGCGATTTCGTCAGACATAAGGGCTTTTAGAGCTTCAATATCTACATTGCCCCGTTCGTTGGATTTTACTTCAACGACTTCGAATCCGGCCACAGCAGCTGATGCAGGGTTTGTCCCATGAGCCGTATCAGGTACGATCATCTTCGTTCTCTTCGTATCGCCGCGATGCTGGTGATAGGCTTTGATGATCATATTCCCTGTGAGTTCTCCATGAGCTCCTGCTGCGGGCTGTAGGGAGACGGCTTTCATTCCGGTGATTTCTGCCAGCATCTCAGAAAGCTCGTATATGAGAGCCAATGCCCCCTGAACGGTTTTCGTATCCTGCAATGGATGTATCTCAGAGAACCCTGTAAGTTTGGCCATGTCCTCGTTTAGTTTGGGGTTGTACTTCATAGTACAGGAACCAAGAGGATAGAGCCCCTCGTCTACAGCGTAATTTAACTGAGAAAGACGAGTAAAGTGACGTACCACGTCGACCTCGCTTACCTCGGGAAGATCTGCTTCCTCTTTCCTCAACATGGCGTGAGGAATAATGCTCTCGACGTCTTTTTTAGGTACATCTAGCTTTGGAAGAGAGTATCCTTTACGCCCCGGCACGCTTTTCTCAAAAATGGGCGGTACAAGCCTAATCATGCCTTATTCCCCCCTTGCGATCCGGGCAAACCGGTCAATTTCATCACGAGTTCGTTTCTCTGTGACTGCAACAAGCCAAGAGTTTTCGAGCTCAGGATATTCTCGGGACAAGGAGTATCCGCCAATGAACCCTTGCTCGAAAAGACGCTTGTTGAGAGCCTCTGGTGTTTCCGGGCAAATTACGGCAAATTCCCGGAAGAAAGGTGCATCGAAAAGAGGCTTGAATTTTTTATCTTCAATAAGAAGATCGCGAGTGTAAGCAGCTTTTTGCAGACACGCTTCTGCTACTTCTCGAAGTCCTTTTTTGCCCATGAGACTCATATAAATTGTCGCCATAACAATATTTAAGTTGTGGTTAGAGCAGATATTTGAAGTGGCCTTTTCGCGCCGAATGTGTTGTTCTCGAGCCTGAAGGGTCAAGACGTAACCTGTTTTCCCATTTCTGTCCAGAGTTTGTCCTACAACACGTCCGGGGATTTTTCGCATGTATTTTTTGGTAACAGCAAGGAAACCAAATCCAGGGCCACCAAAAGACATAGCATTCCCCATGGGCTGTCCATCACCAATAACTGCATCTGCTCCAAAAGTTACAGGAGGTTCTAAAAGGCTAAGAGCCATAAGGTCCGTAGCTACAGCAAAGAGAGCGCCAGCATTTTTTACAATCTCCCCAATACCTTTCAGGTCTTCAAGAGCTCCGAAGAAATTAGGAGTTTGAACGAAGACAGCTGCAATGTTATCAGAAAGATGTTTTTTTAGATCGTCCACATCAAGCTGCCCATTTTTGAAACCTATTTCCGTTACTTTGATATGTTGATATGGAGCATATGTTTCAAGTACTTTTTTACTTTCAGGATTTGCGGAACGAGCTACGAGCACTTCGCTTCGTTTTGTAGATGCAGCAGCCATAAAAGCTACCTCAGCCATGGCTGTAGCTCCATCATACATGGAAGCATTTGCCACATCCATACCCGTAAGTTCACATATCATAGTCTGATATTCGAATATGGTTTGTAGAGTTCCCTGGCTTACCTCTGGCTGATAAGGAGTGTAGCTGGTTAAAAACTCCTGTCTGCCAGCCAGATGATTTACCACTGTGGGTATAAAGTGGTCATAAACCCCGGCTCCAAGAAAACAAGCGTAGTCCTGAGCATTCGCATTTTGCGCAGCCATAGAAGATATCTGGCGAGAGAGCTCCAGCTCAGAAAGGGCTGAGGGAATATTAAGATTTTTACCCAACCGAATCGACTCTGGTATATCGGCAAAGAGACTATCTATAGAAGACACTCCGACAGTTCGAAGCATCTCTTGCCGCTGTTCTTCTGTATTTGGGATAAACCGTGCCATATATTTACGCCCCCTCTTGGGTTTCGAGGCTGTCACACAGCTTCTTATAGGCCTCCCAGTCTAAAAGGTTATCAAGTTCGGACGGATCAGACATTTCCAAAACAGCAATCCAACTTGCATAGGGATCTTCATTCACAAGTTCAGGAGAGTCTTCCAGTTCAGAGTTGCTTTCAACAATAGTTCCGCTTACTGGAGAGTAGACATCGTTCGCGCCCTTAACAGACTCGACTACGCAGAAGTCGCTTCCAGCAGATACCTCTGCTCCTTCTTCAGGAAGCTCTACATAAACAATGTCGCCCATAGCGTGCTGAGCATAATCTGTAATACCAATTCGAGCCTTACCGTCTTCTACTTTTACCCATTCGTGAGTCTCTGTGTACTTCAGTTCTTTAAGCACCTTTGCCATTATTCTAGACCTCCTTTTCTCTTTTACCGTTTGTAGTGTTTTTGATAAAAAGGTTTTTTTACCTTTTTTGCTTTTTTCTCTTTACCGTGAATAACGATAAGCATCTCTTCTTCATTAGCTGCATCGGCTTCCACTAGAGCAAGGGCGATACTTTTCTCAAGACTTGGGGAATAACCACCAGTAGTAACCCTTCCAATGGTCTGCCCTTTCGCTCTGACTTCATAATGTTCCCGGGGAATTCCCTTGTCTACCATTTCAAGAGCTACTGTTTTACGAGGAACTCCCTTTTCTTTCATCGCAGCGAGACAATCTCTCCCTATGAAAGCGGTATCAAGTTTTACAAAGAATCCTAATCCTGCTTCAAGAGGAGTAATATGAGCCCCGAGCTCATGTCCGTAAAGAGGCAGTCCAGCTTCGAAGCGAAGACTATCTCTGCAACCAAGTCCTGCTGGAAGAATTCCGAACTCTTTTCCTGCTTCCATGATGGCATCCCACACCTTAGGGCCATCATTCCACGGTACGTAAATTTCGAAACCATCTTCTCCTGTGTAGCCTGTTCGGGAGACAAGGGCCTTGGCTCCCGCTACGTCCACATTTTCTACAAAGCGAAAGAAACCGAGATCCTTGGGATCGAACTTCGCAATTTTCGCAAGGATTGCTTCTGCTTTGGGGCCCTGAAGAGCAACCTCGCTATATTGCGGAGAAAGGTCTTCCACAGAAGCTCCCTCTCTTACATGGTCTTGTAGCCACATAACATCCTTTTCTGTGTTGGAAGCGTTGATAACGAGGAAATAATTCTCTTTGGAAACTTTGTAGATCAAAAGGTCGTCTACAACTCCTCCGTTGGGGTAGCACATGAAAGTATAGATGACCTGTCCTTCTTCCATAGCGGTAACATCGTTGCTCATCATGTACTGAAGCCATTCCTCAGCCTTAGGACCCGTAACCCGTACCTCTCCCATGTGTGAAACATCGAAAATACCGGCTGCAGATCGCACTCTCCGATGCTCTTCGACTATTCCTGCCTCGTAATGGACAGGAAGTTCCCAGCCGCCAAAATCGACCATTTTCCCATTATGGGCTAGGTGCTTTTCATATAGCGCTGTTTGTCTCACAACCTCACCTCCATGTCATGTTAAAACATCTTGGCCCACTCTGTTTCAAGCCAAGTTGCCAAATCGTCTACTTCTTGGGGAATAGAACCTTTATAGTCTCTTCGCAATGCCTGTGCTAAATCAGTTCCATTAAGAGGAATGCCCTGGAAACAGGGAGCCAAATTGGCAATAAGCTCTGCATCCATCGCATCGGAATAGACGACACTGCGACTCACGTTTCCTCCCTGAACGTGAAAACCTACTTGTACGTGCCCCCACTCAAAACGATGTTCCAATTCCACATCAAAGTCGGGAGTACGACCATAAATCCATGATGCGCTTTGATATTTTTCATAAAGCTTCTGCATGGGGAGTGTATGACTGAGTTCTTCCAGTGATAATTCGTCGCCTTTCCCGCCATATTCTGCAAGAAAAGCTGTTTGTAAGGCTTCTTTGAGTTTCGGAATTGTTAAAGAAGAATTTATCTCTTTTAAGTTAATGACGCGAGAACGCACTGAATCTATCCCTTTAGCCTGGAGTTTCGCGGTAGGTGGCTGAAGATAACGAGCCATTCTCTCTATGTCCACATCAACTAAGAGTGTTCCATGATGGTAGCGACCAGCTTTCCCCATATAGAAAGCATTTCCTGAAAACTTTCGTTCGTCCACGAAAATATCGTTTCTACCACCGAAATACGCAGGTATATTCAGTAACCGAAGCCCTGCGATAATAACCTTAATTTGTCGAATAAAGTCATAAGTAAGGGGAGATGCAAGAAAGGTAAAGTTCAGATTCCCAAGATCATGATAAACAGCACCCCCACCGGAGAGGCGCCGAGCTAATTTCCCATTTTCCGCTGATAGGAGAGTTGTTCTACATTCCTTCCACGCATTCTGATTCCGTCCTATTACCACAGTATGCTGGTTTTGCCAAAGATACAACATCACTCCACGGTCAGCTACTTGGGAGAGGAGATATTCCTCAAGGGCTAGGTTCATCCATGGGTCGAAAAAAGGAGATTCGGCGAGAAAAGTTTTCACGTTCGACACGTTCTACGGCACCCCCTGAAACAAAAAGCCCCAGCTTATTTCCTTTTTTGAGGCCACGCTTTGAAGCTCCCGACCACTCAACCAGGACTCGCTTTTTTGCGACATTTTGGGGCTCAAGGTATTATGTTATTTAAGATACAAACTACTTAGTGCAATGAATAACTTAAGTCTATCGAATATTGAGTTAAAGTCAACGTGCAGAACAGTAGAAAATAAATTCAGAATTAACGGGCAATTCATGGAACGTATCCTATGATGATTATATGCTATAGTGAAACTATATGGTCATATGACAAGCTATTTTCATGAATGTTAATTATACTACAAATACATGAGGTACAGTAAAAAGGAGGAACGTGCTATATGAACAGGAAGTTAGGGTTGTTTATTTCAGTGCTTCTTCTATCGTTGGTCTGCATTTTGCCCTTGCAGGCTTGGGGCGGAGACCTTGTTGTCTATTCAAGCGTCGATGAGGAAAACGCTCGTCACCTTCTTGAGTCGTTTTCACAAGATACTGGTGTGAAGGTCCAGATGGTTTTTCTGTCTTCAGGGCCAGCTTTGAGCCGTATCGAGGCAGAAAAAGCGAACCCTCAGGCTGATGTTTGGTTTGGAGCCCCTAATGAGAACCATATTGTGGCTAAAGATCGAGGTTTGACTCAGTCATACCTTTCTCCCGAGGCAGCAAATCTGGCTTCTAATTTTAAAGATGAGGAAGGGTATTGGCATGCTTTTTATATGAATCCTATAGGGATTGGTGTTTTGCCGGATGCTCTGGAAGAAGAGGGAATTTCTATTCCGAGTTCATGGGAAGATCTTAAAAACACAAAGTTAAAGGGAATGATCCAGATGCCTTCTCCGCAGGCTTCTGGAACGGCATTTGCCATTATGATGAATCTTATATCTATTTACGGTGAAGATGGTGCCTTTGAGTATATGAAAGCTCTTAATCCTAACATTCAGACCTACACCCAGAGTGGCACAGGCCCCAGCAAGAACTTAGCCATAAAAGAAGCAAAAGTAGCCATTCAGTTTACTCCTGCTTTCTTGAAACTTGTGGATGAAGGCTTCCCAGCAAAAGTAATATTCCCTGAAGAAGGGGTTGGGTATGAGGCTGCGGCTCTTTCCATTTTGCAAGGAGCTAAAAACATAGACGAAGCGAAGAAACTTGTAGATTGGATTCTGTCGAAACAGGGACAACAGGCTTTAAGTGAGAACAAAACTTATTTCTTCCCTGTGCGAAGCGATGTATCGGCAGGTGCAGGTTTGCCGGCTCTCGCAGAGATCAAATTGGTGGACTACGATAGAGAAGCTGCGGCTAAAGATAAGGATCGCCTGATTGAACGTTGGGTAACAGAGGTCCTTGGACAATAGTCTTTGTTAAAAATTACAGGGGTCGGGAGCTTTCTCCCGCCCCTTTTTTCAGGAGGTCCTTTTATGGTGCCTTTTCGACGAGCTCGGCGTGAATTGCAGTTGCTCTGGCGAGATCCTCTACTCGCTTTCCTCGTTGCTCTTGTTGCAATTTCCTTGCTTATATTTGTGTTGTATCCTCTCATTTCTGTCCTTTTAAAAAGTTTCCAAACTCAGGCGGGTGTTTTTTCTTTCGCTAATTACCGACGTTTTTTTACGTTCCGTTATTTGCGGAGCGCTCTTGTAAATAGCCTTTTAGTGGGTTTCTTTACAGGAATTATAGGAGTTTTCATTGGGTATATAGCTGCTTTTACTGTTACTCGTACGGCTATCCCTTGTAAACGGCTTCTTCATGTCCTTTTTATTCTTCCTATTATTTCCCCTCCTTTTACCAGTTCTCTATCCATTCTTATGTTATTCGGTGCCAATGGACTGGTCACGAAGGGTGTTTTGGGGTTGAAAAATTTTAGCATCTATGGCTTTAAGGGAGTATTGTTATCTCAGGTCTTTACTTTTGCTCCAGTCGCATACCTTACTCTTCGTGGTGTATTAGAATCTCTCAATCCTACCTTGGAGGATGCAGCGATGAATGTCGGGGCTTCTCGATGGCAGACTTTTATTAAAGTTACTTTTCCATTAAGTTTGCCGGGGATTGCGAGCGCTTTTCTCGTTGTTCTTATTGAATCCCTCGCAGATTTTGGGAACCCTCTGGTTCTTGCTGGGAGCAGATTTCCCATGCTCTCCACTCAGGCCTATCTCGAAATTACAGGCTCCTTCAATCTGCCTTTAGGAGCTGCACTTGCTGTAGTGTTGCTTATCCCGTCTATTACTGCTTTTGCTGTTCAGCGTTATTACCTTGAAAAACGACAATATACCACGGTTACTGGCAAGCCTGTCTCTTCCTCGTCCAAATTAGTGAGCCGTGGGGCAAGAAAATGCCTTCAGTCTTTTGTGATTGTTTTTGCCTCTCTCGTCTTGCTTTTTTACGGTACTATCTTCTTGGGAGCTGTAACGCAGGTGTGGGGATATGATTTCTCCCTTACTTTTAAACATTTTGCCTATGCTTTAGGTGTAGGCTTCGGTGCCATTAAAGATACTCTTGTTGTAGCTGCTTTAGCTACACCTGTCTCTGGATTGTTGGGGATGCTCATAGCCTTCATGGTTGTTCGCTTGACCTTTCCCGGAAAGGGAGCATTGGAATTCCTTTCTATTTTGAATTTTGCAGTACCTGGGACGGTGGTGGGCATTGGGTATATTTTAGCCTTCAACAAAAAACCAATTCTTCTTATTGGTACCCTCGCCATTCTTGTTTTAAATTTTATTTTTCGATATATTCCAGTTGGGATCCAGTCTGGAGTTGCTGTCTTGAGACAAATTGATCCCACTATAGAAGAAGCGGCGCGAAATTTAGGCGCAGACGGTGTTACGACATTTAGAAAAATTACTCTTCCCCTCATAGCACCGGCTTTTTTCTCCGGGCTTGTCTTTGCCTTTGTAAGAGCGATGACAGCTATTAGTGCTGCTATTTTCCTTGTTTCTGCTCGATGGAATCTCTTGACAGTTCAAATACTTAACGAAGTGGGATCGGGGAGATTGGGAGTGGCAGCAGCCTTTAGCGTTATTTTGGTCGCGATTGTGCTTTGTGCCATTGTCGTGATTAGCCGGCTGGTGCTTGGCCGATCTGGCGGTATTAAAGCGATGGAAATTTCGAAGGAGCTGTAAATCATGGAACTTCGCATAGAGAATCTGGTGAAGGAATTTGGTAGTTACGATGATCCGGCTAGCCGTTTCTTAGCGGTGAATCATGTCTCTCTTCATGTTAAAGAAGGAGAGCTTGTAACGTTATTAGGTCCTAGCGGTTGTGGCAAAACTACGTTACTTCGAATGATCGCTGGTTTTGAAGATCCTACAGAGGGAGATATTTTTTTCGGAACGAAAAGAGTTAATGATGTAGCGCCTAATCATAGGAATGCCACTATGGTCTTTCAATCGTACGCTATTTTCCCCCACCTCAATGTATATGAAAATATAGCCTTTGGGCTTCGTCTCAAAGGACAGTCTGACCAAGAGGTGGAGAAGAGAATGAGGCAGGTGCTGGATCTAGTAGGACTAGCTGAGTTAGAGCGCCGCCAGCCTAATCAATTGTCAGGGGGGCAACAACAACGAGTAGCTTTGGCGAGGGCTATTATTATGGAGCCACAGCTTCTGCTTTTCGATGAGCCCCTTTCCAATCTTGATGCGAAGTTGCGAGAGCAGATGCGTATCGAAATTCGAAGTCTCCAGAAGCGCCTAGGTATTACGAGTGTTTATGTTACTCATGACCAGGCTGAAGCAATGAGCATCTCGGATCGTGTTGTGGTCATGAACCAAGGGAAAATTGAACAGGTGGGAACTCCTCAGGATCTTTATGCAAAACCAGCCAATATATTTGTGGCAGCTTTTATTGGCAAGGTCAATTTTATCCCAGCTACTGTTCTAGACGAAAATACAGTTCAGATCGGAAATTCTGCAGTGCATATAAAAAGCGTACCCCCTCAAAGCAGGCAGGGGGAAAAAGTTTTGGCAACAGTTCGGCCAGAAGGTATCTTTCTTCGTCGTGATACTGCGGGGGACGGGAACGGAGTGGTTGTTCGGCGTACGTTCTTAGGAACCATTATTGAATATGAAATAAAAACGAATAGTATGAAAGATTCTATGATCGTTCATATGGTGAATCCTCTTACTAACGACTTCTTCCAAGTAGGAGAATCAGTAGCGTATCTTTTCAAAGAAGGAGCTCTTCATTTGCTGAGATCGGAATAATAAATGGTTCACGGTTACTCTTTTTGATTAATTTAATATCTGGCAAGAAATGGCGGCGTATTTTTCATAGCAATAATGTAGTTCCCTTGTATTTCCCCTTATATGTGCTAGAAATTTACCTTGCACATATTAAATTCAGAAGTTCTTCTGAAGGAATAGCTACAAAGTATTTGTTTAAGGGAATGGGGGCCAAACGTTTTTTAAGAGACGCTTCTTCATACTGGCAATTTTCAAGTTTTTTTTCGAGTTCCCCGATATTTTCATCACCGAAAAAGTCGCCATATATTTTACATGAAATGATAATGCCGTCTTTCACGTTGAAATAGATTTCTACTTTGCCAGCCTTGAAGCGGTGGCTTTTTTTTTCTGTAAATTGAGGGGACTTTCCCCAGTTCCATGCCCAAGTACTATATTTTTGAGTCGCAAGGTCTTCTATGTTTTTAAAATCTTCATCAGAAAGCTCGTATTTTTCAATTCTTTGAGTTTTGCTCATTTCTTCAATAACAGATAATTTAAACTCCTCCATAGTCATTGATATAGGAAGCCATGGTTTTATGTTTGTCACTCTGCTTCTTACAGACTTGGCAGCCTTTGATTGAAATTTGCTCTCGTCTACCTGCAAAGCGCGGGAAAGAACCTCCAGGTCCGAGTTGAAAAGTAGCGTTCCATGATGTAGCAATCGATGATTATCCATGTGCTGTGCGTTTCCTGAAAATTTTTTCCCACAAATTGTAAGGTCATTTCTGCTGTTAAATTCTGCATCAACTCCCAATCCTTTCAAAACATGAATAATAGGGAGGGTGTATTTATGAAAGTTAAAAGAAAAATCCGTATCATTAGGAACAATCAAAGAATAATTAAGATTCCCCAGATCGTGATAGACGGCACCTCCTCCTGTAATCCGTCGCACTACATGGATCCCTTGTTTTTCAACGAACTCGGCATTAATCTCTGCTGCTGTATTTTGGAACCGTCCAATTATAATTGCAGGTTTATTTTGCCAAAGAAGCATGAACTGTTCCTTGTAGCGGTTTAAAAGAGAATAAATATATTCCTCAAAGGCCAGATTGAAAAAAGGGTTCGTATTGTTATTTTCTATATAAAACATAAGGTTCCTCCATTATATAGGCCCAAACGAGTATAAAAAAATTGTCTTTATCTGACCTTAAAGGGGCATGTTCAGTCCCTCATAATGTTCTATTATTTTTTTTAACTCTGTCCCGTATTCTGCCTGGTGACAGACATGTGCCAAGGCTTGAGCGAACAAAAGACCTTTGATTACAAAAGGATCGGGTGTTAAAGGAGAAGGAGTGACATAATCTTCTTTTTTAGGAGCATAGTAGCGATTTCTATAATGTCGAAAAGAGACTAATTCCGGGCATGAAGCCCAGACCCGAGTGAAGATGCCATAAAGTTCGAAACAATCACTAAGAGAATAATGCCCCATTTCTTTGGGCAGCTTCTCTTCCATTTCTTTTAAAAGAGCGGGAGTTTTAAGGTGAGCGACAGCTTTTATTTTGGCTTCATTCAGTCTAGGCCATTTGAAAAGAGAAGAGTTTTTGGGATTGGGGATAGCACACCAATTTGTTAATCCAAGCATAGAACACCACCATTTCCACTTTCGTACTGTTTCTGGAGGAAGGAAAGAGGTATCGAAAGCGAGATTATGCACAACCACGCCTGTTATATGCCATCGCTCCCAAAAAGAGTACAAGCTGAGCAAATCGTCGAGAAAGTAAGGGGGATAAGATCCTGTTTGACGAAACCAGTATATTCGATCAATGGTAAGGCCATGTATGCGTTCGGTAGCAGGGTCAGGTTTTTCGGTCGGGTAATAGAATCGATTGAAGAAGTCCAGTATTTGCCCCCTATCATCAAAAATGATAGACGATGTGGAAACTACCGAGCTTCCCTTCATTCCATTTGTTTCAAGGTCGAACACGGCAAAGTTCATAGGCAACGCTCCTTTGAAAGGGTAGTTGTAAATTTTACCATTTCTTTTACCTTATAGTAAGAGATGCCATATTTAAGAAAATGAAATCTCGAATGAGATGATAGAATTACTTTGATTCAACTATCTATCAGGGGGTTTACGAAATTCTATGGCAGATATTTTTACTTTAGAGCAGCGTGTAGATAAGTGTCGCCTCTGTTCTTTATGGGAAGAGCGTCATCGCATAGTAGTAGGAGAAGGTTCCCCTTGTAGTAAGGCTATGCTGGTAGGGGAAGCGCCAGGAGCCAGGGAGGATGAGATGGGGCGACCTTTTGTGGGCAGGTCTGGAAAATTTCTTAGTGAACTCATGAAAGAGGCAGGGGTATCTCGGGATTCTTTCTATATTACTAATATGGTTAAGTGTCGGCCCCCAGAGAATAGGAAACCTAAGGAATGTGAAATAGAAGCATGCCGAGCTTTTCTGGAAGAGCAGATTCTTTTTTTTGCTCCTGATCTTATCCTTACGGTGGGGAATACACCAACCCAGTGGTTCCTTAATACAAAAAAAGGAATGACTGCTCTTCGTGGTCAATTCTATCCATGGAAATTTCAGGGACGATCTCTCTTGATCCGCCCTCTCTTCCATCCCAGCTATCTTTTAAGGAATCGATCCAGAGAGGAAGGACATCCTCTTGCCCAAACTCTTTTAGATTTGCAGGAAGTAAAAAAGTTCTTTGAAAAGTAGCCTCTTTTTTGCTTTATGAAAGGTTGTAAGCTGGAAAATTTTATGAAAAGGAGCTGATAGGCGAAACACTCCCAAATGTCCTGTCAGCTCCTTTTTTTGCTTTATTTATTCTCGATAACGATACGTCCTTCTTCTTGAAAGGTTACACCACCCATATGGCGAATGTATTGAGCTAAACTTTCTACATCCCCAAGGTGGGTATCATAGGCTGTTGGGGCGGCCATTTTAAACACGTAATATTTATCTCCTCCAAGTCCGACCCAGTCGTTTGTAGTGATAGTATAGATAGAAGCACTTTCCAAGGGAGACCAGGTCCCATCAGAGTTCTCTACCTGTACATCCACTACTCGTTCTCCTACAGAAATGCGTTCTCCATCGTTATTTATAATAGCTGGTTTGCGACTTAAATCGTATGTAACTTTCAAACCAGAAACCTGGAGGAACCCGCCAGAAGGCGTACGGAGGTTCCCATCGTACTCTTCTCCTTCTTTAATGAGGGCTGAACCGGAAATCTCGAGGATATCTCGAATCTGTTCACCAGTGAGAGTAAATCGAATGAGAGTATTCCCATAGGGTAAGAGTTCGTACAAGGTTTTGTAAGAAACTTCTCCTGCAGGGTATACCTTATCTCCTCGAATACTTCCACCGTTCATAAGACCTATTTGAGTTTGTCCGTTCCACCGTAACGCATCGGCTATGAAGTTTCCTATGCCAGCTTCTCTCTGACGAACTGCCGCTTTTGTAGCATCAGCATCTTGGTTCATCATGCCGATAGGTTCTGAAAGTTGTTCGTCAAGTTTTTGCTGGAAGGGGTTTACGAGAATGGATATCCGGCGATCCAGGGGGATAGATGCAACAAGTTCTCGAGCCTCCCATTTGGAGTTATCTGTATCGAGGGCTCCATTTTTTACGGAAACATTTGCCACCCCAATGTATCGACCCATAGATCCTGCTTGTGTGATCATGGTTTTCCAGCCGTCAGGTCCAGTAACAATTTCCGGCGTTTCCAGTAGTGTATGAGTATGTCCACCTGTAATGATATGAATGCCCTTTACAGATTCTGCTATAGCTCGATCGGCATATATTCCAGTGTGGGTCATGGCTACAATAACGTCACAATCCTCTTTTTGCAGAAGGGAGACCATCCGCTTTGCTTCAGCAACTAAATCTTGTCCTACAGTGAAGTCCCGGCTTCCACTTGTTACAGAGGCGAGTTCTGGAGCGATAAGGCCGAAGAAACCTACTCTCAACCCGTTAGCGGCTTCCTTGATAACGTAGGGATGATATAGATTTTGGAAAATCGATAATTTTGTGTGAAGGTTTGCCACTGTAAATGGGAAACGAGCGTAACGCATGACATCCTCCAATACGGAGGGACCTAAGTCAAACTCATGGTTCCCCAATGTACCCACATCTATGCCGGCTAGATTGAGAGCTCGTATTTCTGCCAGGCCTTTAAAGAAGAAGAAAAGGGGGCCCTCGTTAATATCTCCCATTTCAAGAGCAAATACGTTGCCAGGGTCTTGCCCTTTCTCTTTGTGTATAACAGTAGATGCCCGTGCTAATCCACCAACTTCAACTTTTACTTTTTCCCCATTCACAGTTTGACTGATAGTGTATGGATATATGTGGCTGTGAATGTCGTTAAGAGTCAAAAGAGTGACGGAACCATCTGCCGCAAAGGCCCCAACAGCGAGGATAAGGACGAGACAGAGTGCGAGCAAACCTCTGCTAAACCGTTTCTTCATATTCCCTACCTCCCTTTATTTTAGTATTTAAGGCAAGAATAATGAAATATTTATAAAACAGAACTGTGGATAGCTTTATTTATATTCTTCTACAACTACTTTTCCTTCGATGATCTCTTTCGTGACCTCGTCAAGTCGGTCTCGTACATCTTGTGGAACCAGCTTTAGAGCACTTTCAGGCCAATTTAACCCAACGCCGTTATTTTTCAGGTCATAAGAGACAACCTGGCCGCGAGGGTAGTTGTTGTCAAGTTTTGCTTTGATAAGGTCGAAAGCAGCGTTGTCAAGACGTTTTAACATGGAGGTCAGGACAACTTCAGGAGCCAGATGTTCTTGCGGAGAATCTACTCCTATCGCATAGAATCCAGCCTCTTTAGCAGCGGCTATGACACCTTCTCCTGTCCCACCAGCAACCTGGAAGATAACATCGGCTCCGTTATGGTATTGGTTGAGAGCCATTTCCTTCCCTTTGGCTGGATCTGACCAGCTACCCACAAAACCTGTCAAGACTTTACAATCGGGATTTACATATTTGGCACCTTGTTCATAACCTACAAAGAAATTGTGGATGACGGGGATATCTTCTCCACCTACAGCACCAATAATGGCTTCTTTATTCACATGGGGATCATTTTCTCTGGTAGTCATTAAGGCGGCCAGAGCCCCAGCGAGGAAGCTTCCTTCATTTTCCTTAAAGTCTACATAAGTTACGTGAGCTGTTTCTCCTGATACATCAAAATAAGCGAAGTCAGTATTGGGGAATTCAGGAGCGACCTGTTCAATGGCATCCATGAATTCAAAGCCCACTACAAAAACAAGATCAAAATTCTTTGCTGCTGTTGCTAAATAAGGAACGTAGTTTGCAGGGTCAAAATTACACTCTACGACCTTTCCGATAATGCCTAATTCTTTTTTAGCCCGTTCCAATCCAGCATTAGCGGAATCGTAGAAAGAAGCGTCTCCCAGCTTGTTAGCAATAACCAAAGCTACTTTCAACGTATCAGCCGCAGCTGCAACGCCGGCAAGACTGCTAAAAAGAAGCACCCCTGCCAATAGTAAACACCACACCTTTTTGTTCATTTCCCATCACCTCATCTGTTTATGTTTTGATCAGGCTTCCTGTGCCTGTTTCATCCGTTTCCAATTCTTAAAAATTAAGGCAACAATAACCAGTATATAAGGAAGCATAAGGGCCAAATGGCTGGAAAAACCGAAGGATTGAAGTTCAATGCCGAGTGTCTGGGCCGCCCCGAAAAGGAGAACCCCAACAGTGGTCCAAAGTAGATTCCCATCCCCAAAAATAACAGCTGCCACTGCTAGCCAGCCTCGCTCAGCGCTCATTCCGCTTACGAAAGCTACTAAATAGGAAGTGGAGAGAAAGGCTCCTGCTAGACCTACCATAAGACCATTGATGGCGAGGGCTTTGAAACGGATCTGGATAGGAGAGATGCCAGCCGCAGAAAGAGCCTCTTCATTCTCTCCTGTGGCTTTGAGCCTCAGCCCAAAAACAGTTTTTGAGTCTATAAACCAGAAAATGAAAAAGAGCATGAGCGCAACAACGATAATAAGAGAGAGATCACCAAGCCAAGGAACATTAATGTCGGGAATACGTACCATGCTGGGATCTCTAAATCCACCTTTGACGTGAAAAATACTTTTCATCAAAAGGATAGAAAGGCTGTCGGCTAAAATGTTTAGAGTCATGCCTACAACCCATATGTTAGCACGTAGAAAAACACAGAGAAGAGCAAAAATCATGTTGAAGAGGAGACCAGCGGCCATGCCAAAAAGGATTCCTATGATCCAGCTTTGAAAAAAATAGTTACCAAGGACTGCAAAAAAAGCCGAGATAAGCATGGCTCCTTCTTGGCTTATATTGAGCACTCCTGTTTGTTGTGTCCATGTCCCTCCAAGAGCGGTGAGAAGAAGGGGAGTGGACATCCTAATAGTAGCCCTGATAAAGTCTATCATCTCTAGTCCTCCCTGATTCTGTTGGCCAATCTATTCGCTATTGATATTCCTGCAGTGACAAAGAGGACAGCGCAACAGACAATAACGGAAACCAGCTCTTGGGGAATGTCTGTGATAATTTCCATTTGAAGAGCACCTGAACTCATAACAGAATAAACGAGAGCAGCGATAATTCCTCCAACTGGAGAGTAGGTCACCATCATAGCCAAAATCATTCCAGTCCACGTATAGCCTGGAGAAATGTTAATAAGGAATCGATAATGGTCGCCCATAACGAGCAGGCTTCCAGCAAGTCCGGCTAAAGCGCCACTTAGAAGCATAGCTGACATTTGTCTTTTCCGAACATCTATCCCCCCGTACCGAGCAAAACGCGTATTCATGCGAGAACATCTCCAGTCGTATCCCCAAACGGAAAAAACCATAAGTACTGTTACGATAAGTATGGCAGCTATAGCAATGTAGGCTCCGGTGTTAAGGGTTCCAAATAGCTGGAAGTGGGTTAATCTCATGGCTTCAGCTATTTTATCGGTGCTGCCAGAACTGGTTCGAACTCCGGCGTAAGGCCCTGTCGCCATAAAAGTTGTGAAGAGAATGGCAATAGAATTAAGCATGATTGTAAGGACTACGATGTTAAGGTCTCGATCAAGGCTAAGCTTAGCGGGCATCCACGCCCAGAATGTAGCAGCTCCGACTCCGGCGAGGAGCCCGA
Source organism: Aminobacterium sp. UBA4908 (assembly GCF_002398115.1). NCBI lineage: Bacteria > Thermotogati > Synergistota > Synergistia > Synergistales > Aminobacteriaceae > Aminobacterium > Aminobacterium sp. UBA4908. Next base: position 26,249 of record NZ_DHCG01000008.1, on the reverse strand, counting down.
GAGGGATAAGAAGGAGCCCAGGTAAAGCGCCTAATTCGATGCCAATCAAAGCAGCAGTAAAAGCTCCGAGATAAAGTTGCCCTTCAGCCCCTATATTCCACATACCTCCATAAAAAGCTATAGATATGCTCATGGTAGAAAGGACAAGAGGTACAGCTCTTGCTAATGTGGCTAAAATAGCATCAGTATCGCCTAATGCTCCCGAAACCATTTGGGCGTAGGCTTCAATAGGATTTGCTCCATACAAAGTAATGAGAATAGCCCCAATAAGGAGGCTCAAAAAGAAAGATACGAGAATAATGCACTGGTCGCGATAGCGTACCAGCCAGTCTCTGGAAAAGAGACTCACAATCATCACTCCTCCTTGGCAGTAGGTACGGTTCCCTCAAGCATGAGACGACCTACAAGATTCCGTGTGGCTTCTTGGCGATCTAAAACTGCTACGATGTGCCCTCGATGCATAACAGCAATTCTATCGCTCAGAGAAAGAATTTCGTCGAGATCGGCTGAGATGAGTAGAATAGCTTTACCATTTCTACGCAGAGACAATAAGCGATCGTGAATGAAGGAAATTCCTCCTATATCTACTCCACGAGTAGGCTGGGATACCAGTAAGAAACACGGGTCCTGTTCTAGTTCGCGTGCCATGACTAAACGTTGCATGTTCCCGCCTGAAAGTGTCCCTGCCTGTATATTTTCACTGGCGGCTGCGACACCGTACTTTCTCATAAGCTCTGTGGTAAAAAGCCGGATAGCTTGGAAGTTTTGGAAGAATTGCCCACGAAGATAAGGCTGTTTGTATTGATAGCCAAGAAGAGCATTGTCTTTCAAAGAGGCCAGGGGAGCCAAACCAGTTTTTATGCGGTCTTCAGGTATATATGATAGGCCTAAATGTCGTCGCTTCAAAGAAGCTTCCCGTGTAATGTCTATGCCTTTCATACGAATGGCCCCTTTAAATACAGGTCGAAGACCGGAGAGAGCCTCTTCCAGTTCACTTTGCCCGTTACCGGTGATACCTGCAATCCCCAATATTTCACTACCATGTACAGAGAAAGAAACGTTTTTTACGGCTTCTTCTCCCCGGTCACCAATGACAGAAAGATTTTGTATTTCTATGACGGCTTCTCCTTGGGATACGGAGGCTTCTGACAGTACGGGCATATGGACACTGTGTCCTACCATTAACGTTGCAAGTTCCTCTTTTGTCGCTTTTTCTCGAGGAAGTGTAGCTATATGTTTCCCCTTGCGCATAACAGTTATAATGTCAGAAATAGCGAGGACTTCAGAAAGGTTATGAGCTATGAAAATAATAGTTTTACCGGCCTTTTTAAAACTTCGAATAATGGAAAAGAGCCCTTTTATTTCTTGTGGAGAAAGAACGGCCGTTGGCTCGTCGAAAATAAGGATTTCCGCTTTTCGGTAGAGTATCTTTAATATCTCTACCCGTTGTTGTATCCCTACAGGTAAGGAGTGCACAGGGGCAAGAGGATCGATTTTAAGATCATATTGTTCAGACAGTTTTGTAACGGTTTCGATAGCAGTTTCATGATCGAAAATAAAACCGCGGCGAGGTTCATCGCCAAGAACAACATTTCGGTATACGGGCAAAGATGGAACGAGCATGAAGTGTTGATGAACCATTCCGATTCCTCGTTTCATTGCGTCGCGAGGGGTTTTGATGACGACAGGCTGACCGTCGAGGGCAAAAGATCCTGCAGTTGGACTATAAAGACCATAAATGCATTTTACTACGGTAGATTTTCCGGCGCCGTTTTCGCCTACGAGGGAATGAACTGTTCCGCTGGCGACTTCAAGAGAGAAATCGTCTACGGCCTTGAATTTCCCAAAGGTTTTAGTGAGGCCGGAAATCGACAGAGACGGCATAGTCTCTCCCTCCAATTCGGGTGGGAAGTATTTTTTAAACAACTTTATTGTAGCATGATTTAAAAAAACGTTAGAAAGGAAAAGGCATCTGTTGTGCAACAGATGCCTTTGAGTGCAAATCCCTCTGCAAGAGAGTCCACTTTATTTTGTAGGTTCAGATTGATGAATGACTTTATCAAAAGTTTTTCTATCGCGAAACTCTTCCTTTTTACCCTTATTCCATTGCGATATCGGTGTTAAAAAGCCCACAACTCGGGAATATACTTCACATCGTGTTCGTTTTTTGTTTTCCATGATCTGTTTTGACCCCCTTGTTTACGTTATGAAATCGTTAAGGCCGTAAAGTAACATTTTTTACATATTCCCTGGCAATGTCCTGAAATTCCTTGAGTTCCTGAAGAGAGAAGCTTCGACAGGAAGAGAAGGTTGGAGAAAGAGTGCGAGTGCCCCTGAAATTTTGAATTACATAGGTCTGGGCTCCTCGTATCATTCGGCAAAGGCCCTCCATTTCCTTATTGCTTGTTAGCCCTGGAACTACGGTAGTTCTAAACTCGTAAAGGATCGGGCCTTGTGCTATTAAGGAAATACTTTCCATAATAGGCTCCAAAGATCCAGGGTACCCCGCCGTTTTCAAATAGCCTTCAGGAGAAGCCTTTATATCCATAGCTATAAAATCAACAAGATGTTCGCTATAAAGAAAACGTATTACTTCTGGATGACTTCCATTCGTATCAAGTTTTACTAAGAATCCCATCTCTTTAATCTGACGTAAAAAAGCAGGGAGCTCTTTATAATAAAGGGTAGGTTCTCCCCCAGTAACAACTACACCGTCAAGGAGACCAAATCTTTTATTTAGAAATCCGAAAAAATCTTTTTCCTCAAGAAAATCTACGTTATCCAGGGTGTTTACAAGTTCGGGATTATGACAATAAGGACACCTGAAATTGCACCCTTTTGTGAAAACGACGGCTGCTATTTTCTCTGGATAATCGATCAAACTTGAAGGGATAAGACCAGCTATTTTCAATGTTCTACCACTTCTTCGATTGTTTCCTCTGTAATACCGTTCTCGGCATCACAATAGGGACAATACTCGTGCGCCCCTGGAATGTAGCCGTGGATGGGGCAAATGCTGAACGTAGGCGTGATAGTAAAATAGGGGAGATGGAAATGTTCAGCTATTTTCCGGACGAGTCTTTTTGTGCTCTCTCCACTGGGCATGCTCTCCCCAAGGAAGCCGTGAAATACAGTCCCTCCTGTATAGAGAGTTTGAAGGCTGTCTTGAAGTTCAAGGGCCTCAAAAATATCATCAGTGTAGCCTACAGGCAGTTGGGTAGAATTCGTATAATATGGTTCTGCTCCCCATTGCCGGACATGTTCTTCGTTTGCCGCTATAATGCTATTTCCAAACCGATCTTTATCAAGCCTGGCAAAACGGTAACTTGTCCCTTCTGCGGGGGTGGCTTCCAGATTGTAAAGATTGCCAGTCTCCTCCTGGAAATCGGCAAGGCGATTTCGCATGGCGTCCATAATCCGAATGGCAAAAGTCATCCCTTCTTCATGAGCGATAGTCTTTCCCATGAAATTTAATAGCGCTTCATTCATCCCGTTGATGCCGATGGTGTTGAAGTGATTGTTCCAGTACGAACCACTCTCTTCTTTGATGGATCGAAGATAGAATTTTGAGTAAGGGTACAGGTTGGCGTCAGTGAGCCTCTCTAACACTTTTCGTTTTGTTTCAAGGCTTTCTTTCGCTATCTCCATGAGCTCAAAAATCTTACCTAGAAAATCCTCTTCGCTTGTGGCTAAATATCCGATACGCGGCAAATTCAGTGTTACGACTCCTATAGATCCTGTCATGGGGTTGGAGCCAAAAAGGCCTCCCCCTCTTTTACGGAGCTCTCGATTATCGAGTCGAAGTCGGCAACACATGGAACGAGCATCATCTGGTTTCATATCTGAATTGACGAAGTTTGAAAAATAAGGGATGCCATAGCGAGCCGTCATTTCCCACACAGTATTAAGAACCTCGTTGTTCCAATCGAAATCTTTCGTAATGTTGTAAGTGGGGATGGGGAAGGGGAATACCTTTCCAGTAGCATCTCCTTCTAGCATTATTTCAGCAAACGCCCTGTTGAGCATGTCCATTTCATTCTGGAACTCCCCGTATGTTTTATCCATGGGCTTGCCTCCGACTATGGCGGGAAGGCCGGCGAGTATGCGAGGAGGAACGAGATCCATGGTAATATTCGTAAAGGGGGTTTGAAAGCCAACTCTTGTTGGTACATTCAGGTTAAAGATAAATTCCTGTAGAGCCTGTTTCACATCCCGGTAATTCAATGTATCGTAATAAATAAAAGGGGCTAAATATGTGTCGAAGTTTGAGAAGGCCTGGGCTCCAGCCGACTCCCCCTGCATAGTGTAAAAAAAGTTAACGATTTGTCCTAAAAGGCTGCGGAAATGTTTAGCTGGTTTGCTGCTGATTTTAGTCTGTACCCCAGTGAAGCCACTGACAAGCAAATCGTAAAGATCCCATCCGCAACAATATACCGAGAGGTTGCTAAGGTCATGGATATGCAAATCACCAGAGACATGTTTTTCCCGTATCTCGGGGGGATATATTTCCTGAAGCCAGTATTGAGCTGTTATCTCTGATGCGATATAGTTGTTCAGCCCTTGGAGAGAGTAGCTCATATTACTATTTTCGTTTACTTTCCAGTCGAGCTTTTGTAGATATTTGTCGATCATATCGGCAGCGTTTCCAAGAAGCTTGCGAGTATCCCTCATCTTGGCATGTTGTTCTCTGTAGAGAATATACGCTTTGGCTACAGTGGCGTACCCTTTTTCAATAAGAATCTTTTCTACAAGATCTTGTACTTGCTCTACTGTAGGTATCCCCTCTTTGTTAAAAAATATCTCCAGAAGGGATACGATTTGGCGGGTTACTTCCTGGCCTACTGCTAGAGGGTCTTCGTGTCCGACGGCCCGAGCTGCTTTCATGACAGCTGTGGTGATTTTCTTTTCATCAAACGGCACTTCATGACCGTCTCTTTTACGAATCTGACGTATCACCATGAGAAACCTCCTCAATGCGTGTGCTATTGTTTTGGGGCCTGATTATACATCCCATGAAGAAAAAATCCAAACCGGCGTGTATGCTATAGGACACTATATAAGCCAATGTTTCTTTATTATAACTCTATATATATGGTTATTCGGCTTTTTTATTTAAAAATCATTATTCTTATGGTCGGATCTTCTTGCTTATTGTAAGATTGATAAACTATCGGGAGAAAGAGAGCGGAAGATGCTAGAAGCGAACTAACTCTTCACCCTTTACGAAATAAGAAAACATATGTTTGATTAAACATATGCGGAGACGAGAAAAGGAGAGTCCTTATGGCCACATATGAAAAGTTTGTTGATCGAGAGTCTTTCGGAAAGATAGTCTCGAGGATTCGGACGACTGTCGAGACAGCATTTTGGGGAAATAATGTATTTCCCATCTCGTCGCCTCGTGAAGCTTATGAGCTTGCTAGGCGGAGTTCTGGCACAGTGGAGTTAACAGGAATGCCAGTATATGAACCAGAAGGTCAGGGATTACCTAAGGGAAGCCATGTCCTTCTTTTCAATGATGGCGCTGTGGTAGGTCGATGTGCCGCTGCTCGACGGATTATAGGCGACCCTGGGGTTTTTGTGGATGAAATGGCTTCTTTGTTGAGAGAGGCCGTTTATCAAACTCGGTACAGACATCTTTATGCTGCAGAAGCTGTCATTGGCTTGGAAAAAGACTTTATGGTGAAAGCTCACCTCCTGATTCCTGAAGGCCATGAAAATATGCTCTATAACTGGCTACTGAATTTTCAGTATACAAATAAGATTTATAACGACATGTATAAAGAATCTCGTCAGTATCCTGATGGAGATATCTATATTTTTGTCGACCCTGAATGGAAGCACCCAGATTATCCTCTGGGCCTTGCTCTCTTCGATCCAGAACATAACTGTGCTGCTATATTAGGGATGCGTTATTTTGGTGAATTGAAGAAAGGAACCCTTACTTTAGCTTGGGGGACTGCTGTCCGTAACGGTTTTGCCTCGTGCCACGGAGGGCTTAAACGGTATAATCTTCAAGGAAATCGCTCTTTTGTGATGGCTGTTTTTGGATTGTCTGGCTCTGGGAAATCCACTATAACCCATGCTCGCCACGGAAATCGTTATGATATCACAGTTCTTCACGATGATGCCTTCGTTATCAACCTGAAAGACAGATTTTCCATAGCCCTTGAGCCAGCTTATTTTGATAAAGTTCAAGATTATCCGATGGACTGCGAGGACAATAAATTTATTGTTACTTTACAAAATTGCGGGGCTATACAAAAAGAGAACGGATTTATCTATGCAGTAACGGAAGATCTTCGAAACGGGAATGGGCGGGCTATTAAATCCAAGTTATGGTCGCCTACGCGAGTGGATCGTATTGACGAGCCTATCAATGCTGTTTTCTGGCTGATGAAGGATCCTACTATCCCTCCAGTGCTCAAAATTTCCGATCCTATTCTCGGTGCCACTATGGGGGCGACCTTGGCTACTCGTAGGACTACAGCGGAACGCCTGGCGCCTGGAGTGGACCCTAATGCCCTGGTTTTTGAGCCCTACGCTAATCCTTTCCGTACGTATCCTCTCAGTGTGGATTACGAGTGCTTTAAAACACTGTTGTCAGGAGGAGTCGACTGCTATATTCTTAATACAGGTGATTTCATGGGGAAGAAAGTAAAACCTCATCATACGCTCCAGATTATAGAGTCTATTGTGGAGGGACGAGCTCGGTTTTCTCCTCTTCTGCCGTTGTCGAAATTGGAATTTATGGAGCTCGAAGAGTTTCCAGTAGACTTAAAAGATGTTCAATACAAAAAAGAGATTTTCGCCAGGATGAAAGATCGCATTGCTTTCATTAAATCTAGGGAATCAGAACGAGGTGGGACAGATAGACTTCCTCGTGAAACGCTGGAAGCACTGCAAAATGTAACGAAAGATTTGGGGTATCCAAGCGAAGCTTAGTAAGCAGGTGAAAAAATGGATATGTTTCGTAGGATGGGGGAGGAATCGATCCCCCGTCTTCTTTTTCATTTCTCTGCTCCGGCAATTACGGGGCTTGTTGCTAATGCGCTCTATAATATTGTAGATCGCATTTTTGTGGGGCATGCTGTAGGCCCAACGGGAATTGCGGCCATAGCGGTAGCTTTCCCTTTTATGGTAGCTGGAGTAGCGGTAGGGCTTCTTGTTGGAGTAGGTTCTTCTGCTCTTATCTCTATATCTTTAGGGCAAAAGAAGCATCGACATGCTGAAAATATTATGGGTAATGCTATCTGTTTGCTAGGATTAGCAAGTATTTTTGCCATGATATTAGGATGGTTTTTTCTCGATGTTGTTTTGCGTTTAGGAGGAGCCACAGAAACGTTGCTTCCTTATGGCAGGAGCTATTTGCAAATTATATTAATAGGGATGCCGTTCTCTCTTTTGAGCTTCGGATTCAACTATTTCATTAGAGCAGAAGGGTTCCCCCATTTTGCCATGATGACCCTTTTATTAGGAGCTGGAAGTAATATTCTCCTTGACGCGTTAATGATACTCGTCTTTAACATGGGGCTTGAAGGTGCTGCTTTAGCTACCATTATTTCCCAAATGCTTGCTGCTCTTTGGGCTCTTTCTTTCTATGTGAGGAAAAAGGGGACTCTGCGTATCCGCTTTAAATATATGTGTCTTCGAAAAGATATTGTAAAGCGTATTGTCTCTATTGGTATGGCTCCCTTTATATTAGAGTCTACTTTTACTTTTATCTTGGGGCTTCTCAATCAGAGATTGAAAGTTTATGGGGGAGAGGTTGCCATTTCGGCTCTTGGTGTTTTTTTCAGTCTTGACTCCATGCTTTTTTTACCGGTTCTTGGGGTGGGGGAAGGGGCTCAGCCCATAATTGGATATAATTTTGGAGCGAGAAATATCGATAGAGTCAAATCTACTATTAAGTTCGCCCTTGGCGGAGCTATAGCTTTTTTTGCCTTAAGCTGCATTGTTGTCTATGCTTTCCCTCAATGTCTTGTGAAAGTTTTTAATTCTACAAGCCCAGAGCTTATTTCCATGGCAGCCAGAGGCCTTGTTATCTCTTATAGTTGTGTCGTCTTTGCGGGCATAACCATTGTCGCGTCTTATACCTTTCAAGCCCTTGGATTAGGACGTCAAAGCCTGCTGCTTAATATTTGTCGCCAGGTACTGTTTTTTATCCCTCCTCTTCTTTTCCTGCCTCCTCTCTTAGGTACGGATGGGGTCTGGATGGCTTTCCCCATATCCGACGTAGGGGGAGGTTTACTTGCAGCCTTTCTCCTGAAGAGACAATTCCAATATTTGGAAAGATATAGGATAGAGACAGTTTCAGAAGAGAGACAGGACGTGCAAACGACTGCATAGCTTGAAATATGGCAGTATAATGCTCTCGATAAGGAGGACGACGCCTGTGTGAATAAAGGAGCAAGACGGAATTTGGTATTTTTGTCGTTACATCTCTAACGTAGTAAAACTCCGGAAATTCAGCGTTTCTTGCAAAAAGATGAATTTGGAAACTGGCATCCTGCTAGATTAGGTTCCCTCTCTTCTCTGCATGTTTGCGCCCCAACAGGGCGAGTTCCCTGAGAGAATTTTTTAGAAAAACATACATTGCTTTTAAATTAACGGTATGATACCCTCCCCATAGGTGTACATATGGGGATTTTTATATTGGAGAGGGGGTATATTAATATGTGTATATACTATAAGAAGTATCGCAAAGGCATTCTCGCCTTACTCCTTGCGATGTTTTTCATATGGGTAGGGTCACCTCTCTTTGCTGCTGACAATGTACTGCGAATGGCTACAACTACGAGCACTGATAATACAGGGTTGCTTGATTATCTTGCGCCGCTTTTTAAAGAAGACACGGGGATTGAGTTACAGTGGGTGGCTGTTGGCACTGGAAAGGCTTTAGAATTAGGGAAAAATTGCGATGTGGACGTATTACTTGTGCATGCTCCTGACACGGAAAAAAAATATGTACAGGATGGTTATGGAGTCAATCGTCGCCAGGTAATGTATAACGATTTTATTATTATCGGTCCTAAGGACGATCCGGCAAAGATAAAAGGGATGTCAGTGTTGGATGCGTTGAAACAGATTGCGGCTTCTGGTTCTCCTTTCGTCAGTCGCGGAGATAAATCTGGGACTCATATCTTGGAAATGGATTTGTGGGAAGAGGTCGGTATGGCTCCTGATAAAGAGTCGTGGTACATTCAGACTGGTCAAGGGATGATGAATACTATCAATATTGCAGCAGAACGTTCTGGTTACACTATGACAGATCGGGGCACATATATTAAGTACGAAGATGTGAATAAGGGAAAATCTCTTTTTGATATAGCGGTAGAAGGGGATGTGGCTTTAAGAAACCAATACAGCGTCATAGCCGTGAACCCGACTCGTTGTGATAATGTAAAGTACGATCTGGCGTTGCAGTTTATTGACTGGATGGTCTCTCCTGTAGTTCAAGAAAAGGTAGGACAATACACCCTCCTGGGGAAGACATTATTCTTCCCCAACGCTCAGCAATAGCGCTAATACTCAATAGTGGAATAGATTGAGATTGTGAAAAAATAAGCGCTGTCTTCAATAAGGAAGACAGCGCTTATTAAAAGTTGAAGAGGAGATATATCGTGGGATACATCTCACAAGGTTTCACAACAGCGATAGACTTGCTTTTTTCAGGTGACCCTGAAACCTGGTCCGCTATTATTACGACCCTTAAAATTTCATCTATATCTGTTTTAGCCACTATACTTATAGGCATTCCCTTAGGTTTTATGCTTGGTACCGTTTCTTTTCCTGGGCGCTCTATTATCCGCACAGGTGTAGATACCCTTTTGGCCCTTCCCACAGTAGTTGTGGGCCTGATTGTGTACTCTTTTATTTCCAGGCGAGGACCTTTGGGCAGTGCTGGTCTTCTTTTTACTCTAGAGGGAGTAGTAGTGGGACAGGTTTTCCTGGGCCTTCCAATTGTTATTGCCCTTACTGCGTCCGCCGTGGAAGGGCTTGAAGTACAGCTTTGTCATACTCTTCTCACTTTGGGCGCTACAAGAAAACAGCTGATTTTAAGTACTCTTTGGGAGGCACGATATGCCGTTATAGTGGCTGGAATTGCGGCCTATAGTCGAATTATTTCTGAGGTAGGCGTTTCTATGATGTTGGGTGGTAACATCAAATGGCATACTCGAACTATTACTACGGCTATCGCTCTGGAAACAGGAAAAGGGGAATTTGCCATGGGGATAGCTCTTGGTCTCGTCTTACTACTTCTTGTATTAATAGTCAATTTACTCCTTTCTGAGTTTAAACGGAGAAGCGCCATATGAAGACGTTATATTCCCTCCAAAAAATAAGACATTATTATAAAAATCATTGCGTTCTGGATATTCAAGGGCTAGAAATATATTCTCGCGAAATTGTGGGAATTTTGGGGCCTAACGGCAGTGGAAAAAGCACGTTGCTTCGCATTTTAGCTTTTTTGGAAACCCCGGTAGAAGGACACATTTCTTTTAAAGGACAGTTAGTTTCGGATTTGACAGTTGAGTTAAGACGGTCAGTAACTCTTTTATTACAAGATGCGTATTTGTTAAAAAGAAGCGTGCGTGAGAATGTTGGCTTTGGTTTGAAAGTGCGGGGTATAATAAAAAAAGAGCGAGAACAAAGAATAGCTGAGGCCCTTTCGGTTGTAGGCTTAGACCCTGTGATTTTTGCTTCTCGCAAGTGGTTTGAGCTTTCTGGAGGAGAGGCGCAGAGAGTGGCTTTGGCCAGTCGTTTGGTTTTAAAGCCAGAAGTTCTTTTACTCGATGAACCTACGGCCAGTGTGGATAAAGAGAGCGCTGATCTTATACAACATGCAATAAAAATGTGTCGAGAGAGGTGGGGAACAACCTTATTACTCGTAAGTCACAATGCAGAGTGGGTAAAGAATGTATCTGATAGGCTGATCTTCCTTTCTGAGGGGTGTATTGAAAAAGATATAAAAAAATCCTAATTTTATGCCCTCTTACGTTCCCATCATTTATTTCTGTACAGATTGTTTTCTCTTCCGCTGTTTCTATCTCTTTATGAGGTATCTTTTTTATTCCAATCAGATATTTCGCAATTTTTGAATAATGGACGCAATATACACTCTTTCATCGGGTTGTACAGTTGTAGTTCATGTGATAGCATGAACATAGTTTTTGAATATTCCTTTTCTTCAAAAATTATTACCTCTACTGGAAAAGCACGAGGGGGCTCCTGGTTGATGGTGAAAAGAAGAAATAAACAAACCCCTCTGTAAAAAGAAAAAAGGGGTCGCTTTCCAAGGGGAGGCGGCCTTTTGTCTATTTAAAGTCTTGCAGAAAGAGGTCCTTTTCCCAGATTTTCTGGGAATTCACGACAAGGAGGGGAATCATGGCACAGGTGGAATTGGAAAGGATCCAGAAAACGCGGGATATGGTGGCTCCGTGGAAGAATCAGAAGGGTGGTCTCATCCCGATTCTTCAGGAAGCTCAGAAGGAGTTCGGGTACCTGCCTCCCGAAGTGATGGAAACAATTTCCAGGGAATTAAAAATCCCCAAGGCAGAAATATATGGGGTGGCGACTTTTTATGCACAGTTCCATTTGAAGCCCCGAGGACGACATGTTATTCGAGTTTGCCGTGGTACAGCCTGCCACGTTCGAGGAAGCCTCAAGATTTTGGAAAAAGTAAAAGAGCTTACTGGCGTGAGCGAAAATGAGACCACTGACGATCTCAGGTTTACCATTGAGCCGGTTGCCTGCCTTGGAGCATGTGGACTTGCCCCTGTCATGGTGGTAGACAACCAAACTTTTGGGCGTCTAGCCCCCGATATGGTGGCCGGAATGCTTGCTAAGTTTGAATAACGACGAGGAGGACGGCTATGGCAAAGATCAGCAATCTTGACGAACTTAAAAAGATACGGGAATCTTCAAAGGATCTGACTTCGGCACGAGCCGAAGGAAAAATTGTCATTATTGTTGGCATGGGAACTTGTGGGATAGCGGCTGGAGCTAGAGAAGTAATGACGGCTATTATGGATGAAGTGGAAAAGAGGAAACTTACGGAAGTACACGTTCAGACCACTGGTTGTATTGGGATGTGCCAAAATGAGCCCCTTGTTGATGTAATACGGGACGGGCAACGTATTACTTACGGTAACGTAACACCGAGCGATGTGCCTACTATTATTGCTGAACACGTTGTTAATGGCCATATAGTAGAAAAAATGGCTATTGGCAGAGCAGATTAAGGGGGGAAAAAGGGGATGCCAATCTATCGTTCCCATGTCCTTATCTGTGGAGGAACCGGATGTACCTCCAACGGATCTCACGAAGTGATGGACACATTTCGCGATGAGCTGCGGAAGCAGAAACTCGATAGAGAAGTTCTTATTGTCCCGACGGGCTGTCATGGAATGTGTGAGATGGGGCCAATTGTGGTGGTTTATCCTGAAGGGACCTTTTATTGTCAAGTTAAAGCGAGCGATGTTTCAGAGATTGTAGAAGAACATTTGTTGAAAGGTCGCATTGTCTCTCGTCTTCTTTATACCGTCTCTGAAGAAGCTCCTAGAGTCCCTCATTATAAAGAAATTCCTTTTTACGGCAAACAGCATCGTATCGCTCTGGAAAACTGTGGCTATATCAACCCAGATAATATAGAAGAGTACATTGTTCGCCACGGGTATGAAGCCCTCGGCAAAGCTCTGATAGAAATGACTCGCGAACAGGTTATCGATGAAATTAAAACCTCTGGGTTGCGAGGGCGTGGAGGCGGTGGCTTCCCTACAGGGTTGAAGTGGAGTTTTTGCGCCAAAGCTCCTGGAGATAAAAAATACGTAATTTGTAACGCAGATGAAGGAGACCCAGGTGCTTTCATGGACCGTTCTATATTGGAAGGGGATCCTCATTGTGTTCTTGAAGGCATGATGATAGGGGCTTACGCTATAGGTGCAAATGAAGGATATATTTATTGTCGAGCGGAGTATCCTTTAGCAATACTTCGTTTAAAAACCGCCATCGCCAAAGCAGAGGAGTATGGGTTGCTTGGCGATCACATTATGGGAACCGATTTTTCCTTCCGTGTTCATATTAAGGAGGGGGCCGGAGCTTTTGTGTGTGGAGAAGAAACAGCTCTGATGGCCTCTATCGAGGGACAGCGAGGCATGCCTCGTCCCCGCCCGCCTTTCCCCGCAAATAAAGGTCTATGGGGGAAACCTACTAACATCAATAACGTTGAGACGTGGGCCAATGTTGCTTATATTATTCGTCACGGTGGTGCTCATTATGCGGCCATGGGAACTGCTAAATCTAAGGGGACCAAGGTTTTTGCCCTTACAGGAAAGGTGAAACATACTGGTCTTGTAGAAGTTCCTATGGGTATAACCTTGAGAGAAATTATTTTCGATATAGGCGGCGGTATTCTGAACGATAAAAAGTTTAAAGCTGTCCAGATTGGAGGCCCCAGTGGAGGGTGCCTTACGGAAGAACATCTCGACATTCCCGTAAGCTATGAATCTCTTGCAGAAGTCGGAGCCATTATGGGATCTGGCGGCATGGTCGTTATGGACGAAGATAACTGTATGGTTGACGTTGCTAAGTTCTTCCTTGAATTTACACAGCGTGAATCATGCGGGAAGTGCACTCCTTGCCGAGAAGGAACAAAACAAATGTTGTTGCTTCTTAACAAAATTACTGAAGGTAAGGGCACGCTTGAAGATCTCGAAAAATTGGAGAACCTTGCCCTTATGGTTAAGGAAATGTCTCTGTGCGGATTAGGGCAGACTGCTCCTAACCCTATACTTACAACTCTTCGTTACTTTAAAGATGAGTATATTGCTCACGTACGAGATAAAAAGTGTCCGGCAGGTGTCTGCCCTGCACTTATTGAATTCTCTATCGACCAGGACCTTTGTAAGCGCTGTGGCCTTTGTGCTCGAAACTGCCCGGTACACTGTATCCCTGGGGATAGAGCGTTGGGGTACACTATCGACACAGAGAGATGTATCCGTTGCGGCACCTGTTATGATAAGTGCCCCTTCGGAGCCATTCATAAAGGCTAGAGTGGCAGGGAGGATGCGAATATGAGCGAAATTACTCTAAATATTGACGGGAAAACCTGTAAAGGCGTTCATGGAGATACAATTCTAGATATTGCTCGTAAGAATGATGTCTATATTCCAACCCTTTGCTTTTTAGAAGGAATTTCAGCAATAGGCTCTTGCAGAATGTGTGTAGTGGAAGTAGAGGGGAACAATAAGCTTTTAACCGCCTGCACGACCCCTGCTTCTGATGGTATGGTTGTTCACACTAAAACGGAGAAATTAACAGAATATAGAAGACAGATTCTTGAACTCCTTTTTGCAGGGAGAAACCATTTTTGCATGTTTTGTTCTCAGAGTGGAGATTGCGAACTGCAGCGTCTTGCAATCGAACATGGAATGGATAAGGTTCGTTATCCTTATCTGTATGCAGATTTTCATAATGATGCTACAGATGAAGATTTGCAGATGGACCATAATCGATGCATCCTTTGTTTGCGGTGCATTCGTGTGTGCGATGAGAAAGTCGGAGCTCATACTTTAGATCTTGAAAAACGAGGCTGGAATGCCAGCGTTGTTTCAGATCTCGGTAAAGTTCTTGGTGAAAGTGATACGTGTATTTCCTGTGGGGCCTGTGCTCAGGTATGCCCTACTGGTACCATTACCATTCGTGACTTCGTCTACCGTGGGCGTCGTAATGATTGCGACGACATTGTGGAAAGTATTTGCCCTCTCTGTCCGTTAGGTTGCAAAATAAAAGCATATGTGCGGACAGGAAGTGTAGCTCGAGTAGAGGGGGCGGCTGTTAATAGTCCTGATGGAGGACAATTGTGCCATAAAGGTCGCTGGTGGCTTCCCGAATCTACGGAACGGACGCGCCTTTCCGTTCCCATGGTGCGGTCAGGTTCATCTTTCCACGAAGCTTCTTGGGATGAGGCTTTGGAAGTTGTGGCAGACAAGTTAACTTCAGCCAGAGTTGAAGGGAAGGCCGGGGCGTTAGTTTCGGGGCTTTCCACAGATGAGGAATTAACAGTGATATCTGATTTCTTCCGTGGTGCTTTGAAGCTCGAGAAAATAGATTGTTTTAATGGGGATGTACTTCGAGGGTTTAATGAGGGATTCCGTCCCTTTATGAGCCAAGGAATTCGCCCTTTTACGGCCGCTCATAATATCCTTAATAGCGATGCTATTATAGTCATAGGTGGTAATCCCCAGGAAGAAGCTCCCGTGGTGGCGAGTTATATTCGTGTTGCAACTGTTAAAAATGGAGCCAAACTTATTAATTTCTCGGCGAAAGACAATCCATTTGAGTCCATTAGCGATGTGGATATTCGTATTTCTGCAGAAGTTTTGCATGGGGCTCTTGTCTCTCTCACCGAGGCTGTAGCAGGACGAGAGGATGCTGAGAACCGGATTTCCTCTGTAGCGGACTTAGCCGGAATAGAGCCAGAAGAGGTGGCGAAGGCTGTAAAGTATCTTTCTGAAGCCCAGCACCCAATTGTCATTCTGGGTTCGAGGTTGGCAAAATATCCTCAAATTGTCATCGAAGCTGTCAACATGGCTATTACAGCTCAGGGTATTTTTGAAGATGGATTAGGTCTTGTCCCCATGGTACTCAGTGGCAATAGCCTTGGTGCCTGGAATACGGTACTCGGGGAAAAGCCCTGGCTGGAAAGTGTTGACATGGATTTCCTTTATGTGAATTCCACAGGCATGGTTCCGGAAGATCCCAAATCCCTTGAAGCTGTGAATAAAGCCCGGTTTGTAGTTGTACAAACGCCGTACATGGTGAGTCCTCTTGTGAATATGGCAGACGTTCTTCTCCCAATGCCGGCATGGTACGAACGAAGTGGGCACTTCTGTACTTTGGAAGGGGAGCGACGTCGAGTTAATATGATTGTTCCTCCTAAGGAAGGGCTCCGTGGGCTTTCAAAGGTTTTTCAGGATCTCGCGTCAAAAATGGGCATTTCACTTGTCTCTTCTTCTGCTTCGCCCTGTGAAAACATTTTTAAGTCGAGATTTTCTCCTGATAAGGCCCAAGTGGTCTCCTCTGAGGAGGTGTAGAGAATGTCGAAACCAAAAGTCGCTACTGTATGGCTTGAAGCCTGTGCCGGATGCCATATGTCCTTTCTCGATATCGATGAGCGGATTATCGACCTCCTGGATAAGGTGGATCTTACAGCTACACCGATAACGGATATTAAGGAGTTTCCTGAGGTGGAAGTAGGAGTTATAGAAGGGGCCTTGGGTAACGAGGAAGAGCTTCACCTTGCTAAGGAGTTACGTAAGAAGTGTAAAATACTCATTGCTTGGGGCGATTGTGCTGTCTTCGGTGGCATTAACTGTATGAGAAATTTCATGAAACCTGAAGATGTCCTCAAGGAAGGGTACGTGAATACTGTCTCTACGGTGAACCCCACGGCTGTGATTCCAGGAGAAAATATCCCCCATCTTTTGCCCCATGCCATTCCGGTAGACTATGAAGTAAAGGTGGATGTTTATGTTCCTGGATGCCCTCCGGATGCGGATACTATCTATTACGTTTTCCAGGAGATCCTTCAGGGTCGAATTCCTAAGGTCCCTGTGGATATGATGAGGTATGACTAGGGAGCAGGGAGGGGACTTAAAATGAGTGCAGAGAAAGCAAAAACAATCGTTGTCAATCCTGTCTCCCGTATCGAGGGACATGGAAAAATTACGGTAATGTTGAATGGTAAGGGCGAGGTAGAGGGGGCTCGTTTTCACGTCACTCAGTTCAGAGGGTTTGAAGCCTTTACCAAGGGGCGAGATTTCAGGGAAATGCCGGTTATTACCCCTAGAATTTGCGGCATTTGTCCTGTCAGCCATCATCTTGCTTCGGCCAAGGCGTGTGACGCAGTCCTTGGAGTTACCATTACTCCTACGGCTCATAAATTGCGAGAGTTAATGCATATGGGACAGTTTGTTCAGTCTCATGCTCTCTCTTTTTTCCACTTATCAAGTCCGGACTTGCTTTTCGGGTTTGATGCTGATCCGGCAAAGAGAAATGTGGCAGGGCTAGTGCAGGAATTTCCAGACCTTGCCGTTATGGGTGTGACAATACGAAAGTTCGGACAGGAAGTAATTAGAACGCTCGGAGGTAAAAAAATTCATCCATGGCACAGCATTCCAGGTGGTGTGAACAGGAGCCTGAAGGTAGAGGAACGAGATGAACTATTGGGAAGGCTTCCTAAAATAAAAGAAGACCTTCGAAAAGCCTTGGACTTAATCAAAAACTATCTCGCAGAACATGGAAGAGAAGCCAAAGAGTTTGCAACTCTTGAAACATCTTATCTCGGTCTTGTTCGTGAAGGGGACTTAGAGCTTTACGATGGACGTATTCGTCTTCGAAGTCCACGAGGTAGAATTACCGATGAATTCGACAGCAAAGAATATGTTTCTTTTATCGGAGAGCATGTGGAACCGTGGAGCTATTTAAAATTCCCCTTCTATAGACCGTTGGGTTTCCCTCATGGTAGTTATCGAGTTGGGCCATTAGGGCGTCTCAACGCTTGTGATGGAATTTCTACTCCAGAAGCTTCAGCAGAGTTGATAGCCTTTAGAAAACTGACAAATGATGGTGTGGTGCACTATACTATGTACTATCACTATGCGCGACTTATTGAAGCTTTATATGCTGCGGAGCGTATGGAAGAACTGCTTCATGATCCAGATATCACCGGAAGCGAACTCAGAATTACATCAAGCGAACTTCAGCCGGAGGGCATAGGAGTCATAGAAGCTCCCCGCGGAACATTGATCCACCATTACCAGGTGGACGAAAAGGGTGCTATAACAAAAGTAAACCTTATTGTTGCTACCGGTCATAATAATTATGCCATGAATAAAGGCGTGGAAATGGTGGCTCGGCAGTATGTTCATGGCGGTACTGTCAAAGAGGGAGCCCTGAACCGGATGGAACATGTGATTCGGTGTTATGACCCTTGCCTCTCCTGCTCTACCCACGCTGTAGGACGAATGCCGCTGAAGATGACAATAGTGGATGAGAATGGGCGAGAGATTCGAACTGTAGAAAAGAATTAATTTGTTGTATTATGGCAAGGTCGGTGTTGTTTTCCCGGCCTTGCTTTTCTAAAGGAGCTTGTATGAAAGTCTTTATAGCTGGATTTGGAAATCCTTATCGTGAAGATGATAGTGTCGGTTTATATGTGGCTCCATTAGTGGCAAGTTGGTTGGAAGAGCAGGGAGTTTCTGTGAGTATATGGAGTGGTCAACAGCTTCTTCCAGAGCTAGTTTACGATTTGGAAGACATGGATGTTGTCGTTTTTGTTGACGCCGATGCAAGACAATTCCCAGAAGGATATGCGCTAGAAGAGTTAGATGCGAATCCTCTCCTTGAAGGGTTAAATATCCATTCTATGGGTCCAGCATGGCTCTTGTCTCTTATGGAGAGGCTGGGAATGGTGAAGCCGAAAACATTGCTTCTTTCTATCTCTGGTTTTTCTTTTAATTTCAGTGAAATAATAACCTCCCAATGTATGGATGGAGCGAAGAAGGCGGAGGAAGCCTTTCGGAAGTGGTGGAAAGAATTTATATCTTTACAAGAAGGAGAATAAACCATGTGCAAAGTTATTACGCCAGAAGCAACTGAAGGTCATGTCCATGTACACGGGGCTCTGGAAGAAGCGGAACTTTTAAGAGAAACTATTTCTGAAGAGCTGGATTCTATAACGAGTTTAGTGGCCAGATGGCACGCAGTAGAGAGTGTCGAAGGCAAAAATACCTTCTTTCAGGCTATTAAAGCCAAAAGGACAGTGCTTAAAAGGCTATGGGAAGCTCTAACGGAGATGGAAGAAAGTTTTCTCTTAGAGGGATGTGAGGAGGCTCATTGCCATCATCACCACTAGAATATAAAATTATGTCTCAAATCTGAAGTTTTATTCTACAACGGGAGGTAGAATTTTTTGCCTCCCGTATTTTTTATAAAAACGAAGAGGGGCGGGGATTATTATGGTTACTAGTAATAAAAGAGATGGAATTATGTTTGTCTTCGTTGCAAGTTTTTTATGGGGAACTTTGAGTCCGGTTGGGAAAATTCTAGCTGCTTTGAAAACTGATATGCTTCTTGTGGCACTTGTACGGGCTGGGTGCGTGTTCCTCGGCGGAGGACTTTTTTTGTTATGGAGAGATCCTTCCCTCTTCCGTATTTCGTTTAAACAGTTTATTTTAGTGGGTTTTTTTAGCATATTCGGAGTGGTAGGAATTTACGTGGGGTATTTTATGGCGCTTCAAGATCTTACAGTAGCTACAGCCGTGGTTGTTTTATACACATATCCTTTATTGACCCTTATAGGATCTGCTCTCATTATGAAAGAACCTCCATCCCCCACTCTTATTTTAGCGGCTTTTCTAGGGTTAATAGGGGTAGGAGTGACAGTTTGGGGTTCAGGCACATCCCTCCTTATCAGGGAGTCTGTCCGAGGTTTTTTGTGGATATTTATATCAGTACTGGGAATGGTTGCGTATTCTTTGTTTGGCCGTTGGGTTGCTAAGAATCAATTTATTGCTCAGGAGAGCCTCTTTGTCTATGCTCATTTCCTTGGCTTTTTCTGGATTGCTCTCTTTTATGGTGTTTTTCACAGCGTCTCTTTAACAGGGTGGGTACAAGCTCTGCGTTCCCTGTCCCCTGCTCAATGGGGGTGGATTTTATATGTAGGATTTGGGGTTAGTCTTTTTGGTTATTCATCGTATTTTTTAGCCTTGCGTACCATTGAGGCTTCTACGGCGAGTACTATCGCTACCATTGAAATTGTCATAGCCATTACGCTGACGTCTCTTTTTATGAAACAGCTCCCTACAGCAGGGGAGCTGTTAGGGAGCTTATTAATCACGATAGCTGTAGTTCTCGCTACAGGAAAAATCTCTAGCAAATTTTCCATTTTTCAACAGTAGGAAAAATCTGCTTAAAAACTTTATGTGTTTCTCGAGGAAGGACTCGATACCCCTTACACTCCTTGACTATCCACGTATAGTAATCTTTGTAAAAAGATTGACTGAGGGAAATTACAGACTTTTTCCTGTTTTCTTTAATCAGTTCATAACTGTTTTTTATAGCCCGATCTTCATCGCTATCCCACCGAAAGGTACCTAAGGCGTAAGCGACATTTTTTTCATGGCTATGAGCCGAAGCCAAAGGGATAAGAAAGGTATTATCGCTCCAGTCATATGTTCCATATCCCTGCCCAGGAACCATAATAACTGTAGGGAGCCCATACATTCGTATACGAGAGACCCGCAATAAGTCTAAATCCCGACTAACCATCCCCTCTATTTGAGAGGCTATCTGCTTCAAAGAAAGAGGCTGCATATGTCTCCCACGAGAGAGAAGGGGCGTTTTGTCCAGCCTGGCACTTTTAGCAGTAAGAGATATATACTCTTGTTTTACGGCTAAGATATTACGTATCTCTCTTTTGAGAAAAGGAGGGGTTTCTTTTTCATACTTTTCTTGAAATCGCTCTTTTTTCTGCCGCCATTTCTCTTTTTCCATTTCAAAATAGCACAAGGACATAGCAATATATTGAGTTTGTTGGTGTAGATGGAGTACCCGGCTCAACTCTTCCTCAGAAAGGGGGGAGTCAGACGCAGTATATGTATCTTTTAGAAGGCGAAGCATCATCTTTTCAGCTTCGTTATAAGCGTAATGACCTGATGCCATGACCTGCCTCTCATCATCGGAACTCTCTCGATATTTCCGAGTCCTGTAATGTACTTCAGTGTAAAGTCCTAAATTCTTTTCAAGGCTGGAAAGAAGAGATATTATATTGAGCTCTGGAGATGAGAGCCCCATATCAAAAATAACCTGCAAGAGAAGGTGAAGTCTTTTCTTAAGAGACTCGAGCTGGTGTTCCATCTGTCCTTGCCGTTCTTCTAGAGAAGGGCCTTTTAAAGGGCCGGCGTAGTCTTTTTGGAAGACGAGGGAATATAGTTCATTAAAATAATCTGTCATGTGGAAGTACTGAAATAAACCGACGGGGGCCTCTTCATCGCTGTAAGACGGAGATTCTTCAAGAAGATCTGGCAATATCCCGTAATCAATAAAAGCCCTTTCTACCTCATCAAAGAATAATTGTTCGGGTTCTTCTTCTATTTGGGCAGAGACGAGACTCCACACTAATTGCCAGTAAACATCACCAATTTTTTGCCATAGCTTTCGGGCTTCTATATGATCCGAAGTATCATCTGAAGCAGCCCTTTTCGTGTATTCTCTCCATAAATCAAGAAAAGCGTTGTATACTTGTAGCAATTCTTGGTTATTTTCCCATCGTGTAAAAGGACAACTCACTTCATCAACTCCTGCTCTTAAATAAATCAAGTATTTTGAGGATAATTCCTTTTTGAAATTCAATGGCATTATTGGGGCAGACTTCCTGACAGCAGAAGCATCGAATACATTTATTGTAGTCGAAAGAAAGATTGCCATATGAGTCCAAAGTTATAGCCTTAGCAGCGCAAATTGTTTCACATTTTCTGCATCGAATACATAGCTTTCTGTTTTGTATAGGTCTTGACACAAGAAAACGCTTAGAAATTCCATCGAGAAAGGAGGGAAGAAGATGAAGAGAGTCTAAGTTGGGAATAAAGACTTTCTCGAAGGAAAAGGCCTGGGGCATCTCTCTGTTAAAATGAGCATCCTCTATTTCTATGTTCATTCCCCGTCGCATTGCGGCTCGGTATAGAGGAAAGTGCCCAAGGTTTACGCCAAGAAGGGTGCAAATGGTAAAATCTAAAGCGAGAGTATCGCTAGAAGCTCCCAACAATCCAAAGAAGCGGGGAGTGCCATTCCCAGGTCCGTGCCCTTCCATACCCCATATGCCATCTAATATAGTAAGAGCAGGATGAAGCGCTTCGTAAATATCGAGATGAAGCTCAGCAAAAAGATCCCGATTTAACCCTACATTATAATGCCACGAAGCTTTTTGCTGCCCTACTACTGTTCCAAACAAATTTTTAACGCCTAAAGTAAGAAGCATTTGGGCGTGTGTTTTTAATTTGGGTATGTTGATAATCATATGAGATTCCAATGCTAGGCGAGCTAATTCGATGCGGTGAAATTTAGCCTGAGGGCCGGGGTTCACTGGAATAGGGTCTGTAAGTTCTACCAATGGTATTTGGAGTTGACGGGCTATATCGTTCATTTTTGTTTTTTCTGCAACTGATGCAAATCGGTCAAGACCAGGGCTATCACCTATTATTGGACGGCCGTACCGATCAAGAACTGCTTCAGCAACGGATTTAACCAGAGCAGGATCAGTTGTAATACGTTTATCTAGCGAAGAAGCAGAGAGTAAATTAGGTTTTAGAAGTATGGAATCTCCAGGCCGTATAGGTGTTTGTGCGTCTATAAAACATGAAAAGATATCTTCTACAGCTTTTCGTAGTGATTTTTCTTCGTAGTTTTCTTGCTTTAATAACATGATAACAGCCATTTTTATCGCCTCTTCTAACAACGAATGAAAATTTCTTTTATATTGACTTTCAATAAGCTTAAGCTAAAATAAATACAATATCAAGGAAGTTCCTGAAGGGGAGTAGCTTGAGAGGCAGTGTCAACATCATGGCGTTAAGCCTGGCACTGTCGTTGGTTTTAGAGCCAATAAGCGAGACCTTCGAGTGTGACGTAAGTCATGCTGGAGGTCTCGCTTTTTATTTAGACTGTCGTAGCTATTATTTTTATTAATATTAGTATAGAACAGAAATGATGGGAGAGTGAACTGTAAAATGGGAAATTTTGTGGAAGGGGTTATGGCCCTGTCTTTTCAGCAGATCACCATGATCGGGATTGGGTCTTTCCTTATCTATCTTGCTGTAGTAAAGGAATATGAGCCAACATTGTTGTTACCCATGGGTTTTGGAACGATTCTTGTCAATATTCCACTTACATCAGCTTTAACTCAAATGGTGGCTGGTAAAGTTCATGTAGGTGCACTCACCCTCCTTTTCGACGTGGGTATTGCTACAGAACTATTTCCTCTCCTTATCTTTATAGCTATAGGGGCAATGATTGATTTCTCTCCGCTTTTGCAATCTCCTCTTACAGCAGTTTTCGGTTTAGTAGCCCAAGCTGGAATTTTTCTCACACTAGGGTTAGCTCTCCTGATGGGCTTCGATCTAAACGAAGCTGCTGCTATAGGGATTATTGGCGCGGCTGACGGCCCAACTTCAATTTATGTGGCCTCTCGTTTCGCCCCTCATCTTTTAGGGCCTGTTTCTGTGGCAGCGTACTCGTATATGGCTCTAGTTCCCCTCATACAGCCTCCTATTATTCGTTTACTCACTACGACGCGGGAGCGAAAAATACCCATGACGTATTTAGAAAAGCCGGTTTCTAGAGGGGCAAAGATTCTTTTCCCCATAATCGTTACTATTGTAGCTGGTATATTGGTGCCAGCCTCTGTATCTCTTATTGGTTTCCTTATGTTCGGCAACCTTTTGCGAGAGAGCGGCGTGGTAGATCGTTTGGCCCAAGGAGCTCAGAATGAACTTGCTAATATTGTAACTATCCTGTTGGGTCTAGCTATCTCAGCAACGCTTACCGCTGATCGTTTCCTTCAGCCATCGACTCTCTTGATTTTAGGTATGGGACTCGTTGCTTTTGTTCTTGATACAGCAGTAGGCGTGCTGTCGGCTCGATTATTGAACTGCTTTCTCAAAACTAAGCTTAATCCTATAATTGGAGCGGCGGGCATTTCTGCTTTTCCTATGGCAGCCAGAGTGGCACAAAAGATAGCAAATAAAGAGGACAAAACTTGTTTTATTCTTATGCCTGCGGTAGCTGCCAATGTTTCTGGACAAATTGGTTCTGTTTTAGCAGGTGGACTTTTAATTGCCATGTTAAGTTAATTCGAACGGGCAAGGTACGATGAAGTCGAGGGTAAATAATATTGCTAAGCGCCAAAAACTGCGCTGGGTTGGTTCAGTATGATGAAGTTGGGGATAAATAATATTTCTCTTGAAGGTATGTGGTAAGATAAAAATAGAATTATAAAGAGGATAAATTAAAGCAGGAACTGTCGGACGAGGCGAATAATATGCCCGACTGTTTCTTTTCGATTCTAACTTTTAGGGGCGACTCCTGCAAAGGGCGCTCCTTTTTTATTGTAGAGGGATGTGATCAAATGCCTTGGAAAGAAATAGAACACACAGCAGATGTAGGTTTTGAAGTGAAAGCCGCTTCTCTTGACGAACTTTTTTTAGAAGCAGCTCTTGCTTTGTATGCATTAGGTTATGGAGAGACGGAGGAACTGAGGGAAAACTATGAGAAAAGGAAGGAAATTTTACAAATAGAGGGTATAGATCTTGAAGAGTTAGTGGTTTCGTGGCTCAATGAGCTTATTTTCATAGTGGAAACACGTCATGTTCTCTTTGTGCCCACATCTGTTCATGTTATAGCAGAGCCCCTTCATATCACAGTAGAAGGAGTTTTGTCTGAGAGACACGGAGTACGTCTTCCTGTGAAATCTGCTACATATGGAGGGTTGGTTATCCGAAGATACCCCGATCCCTTTCTTCGGATTTTTTTGGATGTATAGCGAGAGGTGAAGAATATGAAAGGATCCTTGACGAGAATGGATGACGTCCGTCTCCTTCTCGGACGCGAGGCGCAAGATGGGATGAGGGTGCCAGGGCTTATTTACGCTGATAAATATATAGAATCCATGCTTGAAGAGGAAAATGCTCTTCTACAAGTTGCCAATGTTGCATGTCTTCCAGGTATTATCGGATATAGCTTCGCTATGCCTGATATCCATTGGGGATATGGTTTCCCAATTGGCGGAGTTGCTGCTTTCGACGTGGATGAAGGGATTATTTCTCCCGGTGGTGTAGGCTACGATATTTCCTGTGGAGTTCGTCTTCTTAGCTCTAGCCTCGTTGTGACAGATGTTACGAACGTAATGGATCAATTGTTGCCTGCTCTTTTCTCCGCAGTACCTTGTGGAGTGGGGTCTAGTAGCAGGCAGAAGCTGTCAGATAGAGATTTGGAAAAGGTCCTTACAGACGGTGCCCGTTGGGCTGTGAAGGCTGGATATGGGATTGAGAGCGATCTGGACCACACAGAGGAGAATGGCTGTTTAGAAGGAGCTCTTCCTTCAGTAGTATCGAATCGAGCCAAAGAACGAGGTCGAACTCAGTTGGGGACTTTAGGATCTGGGAACCATTTTTTAGAAATTCAAGTAGTAGACGAAGTTTTTGACGAGAGAGAGGCTTCAAAATTAGGCTTAAAAACAGGGTGTATTACAGTGATGATTCACTGTGGAAGTAGAGGATTGGGGCATCAGGTGTGTGATGACTATCTCAAGGTTATGAGGCGTGCCATGGAGCGTTACCATATAATTGTCCCTGATCGCCAACTCTGTTGCGCTCCTATAAAGTCGGAGGAAGGGGGAAAATATTTGGGAGCTATGAAAGCGGCAGCTAATTTTGCTTTGGCAAATCGCCATATGATAGCAGATGCGGTGCGTCATGTTTTTACAGCATTTTTCCCCAAAGTACCTCTTCGCACTGTTTATGATGTGAGTCATAACATGGCCCACATTGAAATTCACGAATGGGAAGGGCATCGGAAAGAACTTTGCGTTCATCGTAAGGGGGCTACTAGAGCTTTTCAAGGACAACCGGTTCTTATCCCGGGAAGTATGGGAACAGCAAGTTACGTTCTTGTGGGAACTCGACAAGCAGAGATAGAGACTTTTGCATCTACATGCCATGGCGCTGGAAGGGTCTTGAGTAGAAATGAAGCAGTGAAAAGAGCGCGAGGGCAGGATCTTTTTAAGATCTTATCAGAACAGGGGATATCCGTAATGGCTGAAAGTCCTCGAACCCTAGGGGAAGAAATGCCGGAAGCATATAAAGATGTGTCGAATGTTGTAGATGTTGTTCAAGAAGCTGGCATCAGTTTAAAGGTGGCAAGACTTCGTCCCTTAGCTGTGATGAAAGGATAGGTTCTAATTTCATAAAGTTTTTGCTTTAGACACAAACTCCCGAATTTTTATAAAAATTCGGGAGTTTGTATGTCTGTTAATGAAAAATGTAACAAAACAAGTTCAGATTTTAAATACATCTCAGACAACATAAAAAAATAAAAACATATTATAATAGAATCTTTGGAAAATATGGGCATTGATAAAAGAGTTCCAGAACAGACGTATTTTAAGAGTAGAGGAGGTTTTACAGAATGAT